>CAVIUM010000020.1:0-28240 GCA_963645865.1 Lachnospiraceae bacterium | reverse complement strand
TCGTCGATGCGCTGCTCGTCAGGACGTACATCGTCCCGGCCGTCATGCACCTGCTCGGGGACTGGAACTGGAAGGGACCCGGCTCCGGACAGAAGAAGATACAGCTCATCGATAAGGACGAATGAAACGGGGCTCCGGCCCCATCTTACGGCCGCCTCCGGGCGGCCGGAAACCCGCTTCCGAGGGATCGCCATGATATTCTACTTCTCAGCCACAGGGAACTCCGAACACGTCGCCCGCCGCGTCGCCGAGGCGACCGGGGACGGGATCGTATCGATGACCGAGCATCCGGAGGGGCCCTTCGACGGGTCCGGAAGCATAGGGATCGTCACCCCGACCTATTTCTGGGGACTTCCCACGGTGGTGCGCGAATTCCTCCAAGGGATGACGTTCGACCGCACCCCCGACTACCTGTGGTTCGCTGCCACCTACGGGACCACCCCCGGCAGGTCCGACTCGTACGCGGAGGAGATCCTCGGGAAGAACGGCCTTTCCATTTCGGCGAGGTTCTGCATCAAGATGCCGGACACATGGACCCCGATCTTCGATCTGAGCGACGGAAAAAAGGTCGCGTGCATCAACGCCAATGCGGAGAAGGAGATCGATTCCCTGATATCGGCGGTCGCCGAACGTCGTTGCGGTAATTTCATGAAGGGGAGGACCCCCGTGTTCCTGACCGAGTACGCGCAAGAGCGCTACGAGTCGGCGAGGCGCACCGACCACTTCCACGTGGAGGACAAATGCATCGGATGCGGCCTCTGCGCCAAACGCTGCCCGGCATCGGTCATCGAGATTCGCGACGAGAGGCCCGTGTGGACGGAGGAGAGATGCGTGATGTGCCTGTCCTGCCTCCACCGCTGTCCGAAGTTCGCGATCCAATACGGTAAAAGGACGGCGAAGCACGGGCAGTACGTCCATCCGCGACGATCCGCTCTTCGGGATCGCAGGCCGTCGTGCCCGTTCTTCTCTTCGGAATGCTCCGTATGCTCCCCGTGGACGAACTCCAGTATGTCCCCGGGCTGGCAGTCCAGCGTCTCGCATATCGCTTCGAGGGTCGAGAACCTCACCCCCTGGACCTTCCCGGTCTTGATCTTCGACAGGTTGACGTACGATATCCCCACCTTCTCCGCGAGCTCCTTGAGGCTCATCTTGCGGTCCGCCATGATGCGGTCGAGACGGAGGATGATCGTCATGGTATCACAGGAACTCGTCCGATTCCGTCTGCAGGGCGGTGCCGTATTCGAAGATCAGGTAGATGAGGTACGAGACGGCCCCGGCCACCAGTATGTGCCCGGGCGTGTCGAAGAGATACATCCCCGGTCTGAGGACCAGGATGAGCAGCGCCTGGATCAGGACCATGGCCACGAACGCTAGCAGGAGCGTCGTCGCGATGCCCTTCATGCATTCGACGTTCCCCGGAGTGAACGGGGAATCGCCAGACCGTATCGAATTAACCAAGCCGAATCCGTAGATCGTGGCCCACAGGCATCCCAGCATGCCGGCGAGGTTGGACACCCCGCTGATGGCGGTCCCGCGGTTGTCCATGGGATCGATGAAGAATCCCGGATCCACGAGAGCGAGAGCGATCTCCATGGCATAGACGATCACCATGATGACGGAGAAAACGACCAGAACGAGGGCTATGATGGAACCTATCCCGCATACCTTCCTGAGCCTGTCCAGACTGTCGACGTGCACCATGGCTACCGGTAGGACCACTCGGACATGATATTAATGGATTCTGGAGGTTTCATTCGGAGAGGATAATGATTTATCGTGAAACATTAAACATTTATATCGGTGGGCTAATACCTACTTACAAGGTCGGATTACCTGGAGGAACAGATATGACCTACAACACGAGATTCCGCGCGATGAGATTGAGCCGCAGGGACCTGGAGAAACTCAGGGACGAGGGGAAGACCACCGAGATCGAGATGGTCGGACTCCTGTATGCCGATGAGGACGTCACTCCGGACCTCATAGAACAGACGGTGTCCAAGGCGACCGTCTACGGCAGGATCATCGCTCTGCCCAACGTGAAAAAGGCGTTGCTCGCGCGCTGCCCCGCTTAAGACTGATCATTACAAACAATATCGAGGGGTCGGGGGAACCCGGCCCCTCAGGGTTTATTTTTCACTCGGGGTCCTTGTAGGCCTGAGCGGCGTCGAACTCGTCCGTGACCTCCTTGGAGGGGGGCGGGGTGAGCAGTGCCACGGCGACTCCCACGACGAGGGAGATCAGGAATCCGGGGAACAGCGAGTAGAGTCCGGTGGATGCGGAGAAGAAGGTCTCCCACACGACGACCACGACGAATCCGGTGATCATCGACGCCATGGCACCCTGGATGTTCATGCGCTTCCAGAACAGGGACAGGATCATGACCGGCGAGAACGCGGATCCGAATCCGGCCCATGCGTACGATACCAGACCCATGATGTTCTTGTCGGCGAAGAACGCCAGGACGATCCCGACCACCGAGATGATGATCACGATGAACCTGGAGATCCACATGAGCTTGGTGTCGCTGTAGTTCAGCTTCTTGCTCTTTCCCAGGATGTCGTTGGTGATCGACGAGGCGGACACCAGGAGCTGGGAGCTGGCGGTGGACATGATGGCCGCCAGGATGCCGGCGAACACCACTCCGAGGATGAACGGGGTGAACAGGTCCTGCGCCATGTACATGAACACGTACTCGGAGTTGCCGTCGGCCAGGAATTCCATCGAAGTCCCGTGCATCGGCAGGTACACCCCGGCCACGATGGCGCACAGGGAGATGAATCCCAGCGCCAGGATCCCCCAGATGAGGGACACCCTGCGTGCGACCTTGATCTCCTCGACCTTCCTGATCGACATGTACCTGACGACGATGTGCGGCATACCGAAGTAGCCGAAACCCCACGCCAGGCAGGAGACGAGCGCGATGATCGTGATCGGCTTCCCGCTGTCGTACAGCAGGTTGGTGTATCCTTCGATGTTCATCGAATCCCATCCGGCGGTGATGGTGTCCCATCCCGTCGCTCCGATGGCGATGAGGGGGACGAGCATGATGACGATGACCATCAGGATCGCCTGGAAGAAGTCGGTCCAGCAGACCGCCTTGTACCCTCCGAGGAAGGTGTACAGGATGATCACGACACCGCCGACGAGCATCCCGATTTCGAGTCCGAACTCGGGCAGGAGCATCTGCAGGACGATACCGCAGCTCTTGAACCCGGATGCGACGTAGATGGTGAAGAAGAACAGGATGACGACGGCGCAGATTATCCTGAGATAACCTTTCTCGTCGTTGAAGCGGTTGGAGAAGAACTCCGGCATGGTGAGGGAGTTCTTGGATACGAAGGAGTGTTTCCTGAGACGTTTCGCCACGAACAGCCAGGAGCAGTACGAGCCGATCAACAGCCCGATCCCGATCCATGCCTGCCCGAGACCGGCCAGGACGATGGATCCGGGGAGCCCCATCAGGAGCCACCCGCTCATGTCCGAGGCCTGCGCGGACATCGCGCTCACATAGGGGCCCAGCGACCTGCCGCCGAGGATGTAGTCCTCCATGCTGTCCTTCTTCTTCCTCCAGAAATGGACTCCGATGAGGATCAGCGCGACGAAGTAGATCGCAAAGGCCAGGACGGTCATTGCTTCCATTGGATATCTGGAACCGACTGACGGGTTCAGGTTATAACCTTGACCGTGCCAGCCGACGAAAAGCAACGCCGTTAATCCCTACCGGAGCGGAAGGATTGATAGCTCCCGAGGATATCGGACCGCCAGATGCGGGAGATTGAGGACCACGAGGTCATCGGGAGGGAGAACGTCGGCGAGCTCACGCTCAAGGGTTCGAGGTTCATCGGGATCGCCCTGGCATGCCCGGACGAGGATTCGATACAGTCCAACCTGTCCGAACTGGCGACGAGATGGAGGGACGCCACCCATTACTGCTGGGCCGCCGTCTACGGCGGTTCGGAGAGGAGGGAGAGGTCGAGCGACAACGGCGAACCCTCCGGGACGGCCGGGAAGCCCATCCTCGCGGTGCTCAGAGGCACCGGGCTGACCGACACCATGGTGGTGGTCATCCGCTACTTCGGAGGGACCCTGCTGGGGACCGGAGGATTGGTCCATGCGTACACCGAAGGCGCCAAGCTGGCTCTCGACGGCGTGGAACGCGTGAGGAAGCGCGCATGCTGCGTGTACGGGTTCCACCTCGACTATTCGGACTACAGCGCGTTCGAGTCCAAGATGTCCGATCTGATGGCGAGACGTCCGGAATGCGGATACACCGAGAGGGTCGATGTGAAGGCGTGGATCCCCATAAACCGCAGGGACGAGTTCCTGAGACGCCTTTCCGATCTGACCGAGCGCCGCGCACTGCCGACCGAGTACCCCGACGACTACGTGCGATCAGGCTTCCGCCGATTCCTCGTTCTTGAAGAGCTCCGGCAGGGGCAGGTACGCTCCGATCACCGCGGATAGCGCCAGAATCACCACGCTGTGCAGCGGGAAGCACAGGAACAGCAGGAGCACGACCATCAGGGGCTTCCTCATCACCCCTCCGACCACCGCGGCTGTCGTGGCGCAGACAGCGAACATGGGATCCACGCCCAGCAGGGCCGACAGCCCGTACCCCATGATTATCCCGGCGAAGATCACGGGGAAGAAGTGACCTCCCCTCCATCCCATGTTCACGCAGAACGCGGTGACGAGGATCTTCGCGAATCCCGTGCCGATCAGCACGGCGGCCGTCATCGTCGTCCACACGGAATCGAGGGATTCGGCCTGCGCCTCCCCCGAGAACAGGGTGAAAGGCAGGACCATCCCGCATATCCCCAGGACGAGGCCCCCGATCACGGCTCTCTCGACGTCCCGGTCACCGAACAGCTCCGAGACGCGATGGAACAGGTTATCGGACACGCGGAACAGCCACCCTCCGACCGCTCCGACCAGGCACACCGGGATCAGGTACAGGAGCTCCCCGTCCCCGAGACCCATGCCGTCGTAATGGGGCATGGACATGCCCCCTCCGATATAGCGTCCCAGAAGGTACATGGCGCCCATCGCGCCGATTATGGCGAAGACGTACGTGACGATCTTCATCGGCTTGGATAAGGTCAGGCCTTCCGGCGTCCTCTCCGTCGAAACTCCGACGAATCCGAACAGCGGAGCTGTGAACACGGCCGACAACGTGGCGTACATCCCGACGTCCGTGAGGTCCTTCAGGTCGCTGCCGAACCTCTTGAACCGGTCGCTCACCCAGGTGCACAGTGCCGCGATGACACCGGTCAATCCGGCCTCCGGACCCACGGATCCCCCGAACACCAGCGGCAGAACGGCCCCGACGGACATGACCCCGACCTTGTCGTACTCGTAGCGCCCGTCCCTCTTGACCTTGGCCATGACCTCCGGGAGTGTTTCGGGATAGCGTCCGAACCTCTTGGCGAACAGTCCGATGACCACTCCGCCGATGAGACAGACGACCAGAGGGTAGAATCCGCCTATGTGCTCCTCGAAACCGGACCACAGCGCGGTTATCCCGACGTCCATGGCGAACAGGACCGCCCATATGACGGCGCCCGCCAGCATCCCGGTGATCGTCACCGAGACGAGGAAGACGGCGCGATTGAACGTCCTGACGCCCGAGGCCATGCTGACGGATGGTCGTACTCTTTAAAAATTAGAATCGTCCCGGGCGTCGCATCCCACTTATACCGAGACCCGTTCCTCTCGCGCATGCTCCTGAAAGCCCAGTCGGTCGCCAAATCCTTCGGACCCGTGAAGGTCCTGAAGGACGTCAGTCTCCAGATCAACGAAGGGGACAGCATAGGACTGATCGGCGTGAACGGGGCCGGGAAATCCACCTTCCTGAGCATCCTCCTGGGGGAGCAGAAGCCCGATACCGGCGAGCTGATCAGCCAGACCGAGCGCATCGGCTACCTGGAGCAGTTCGCCGAATCCGGCGACGTCACCGTCAGGGAGGTCCTCGGGAGGCCGTACGGCCACATCGAGGCCATCCGCCGCAGGCTCAGGGAGATCGAGGATGAGATGATGGCCGGCGGGGACATCGACTGGAACGCCCTCGCCGAGGAGAACTCCGCTCTGGAGGCCAGGTTGGCCAAGGCCGACCAGGACGACGAGGCCAACAAGATCGAGGCCCTGAAGAAGGTCGGCCTGTCCGGGGACATGATGGAGCGCATGATGTCCTCCCTCTCCGGAGGCGAGCGCACCAAGGTCATGCTCTCCAGGATAGTGATCCAGGCGGACGACTGCGACCTGCTGGTCATGGACGAGCCCACGTCCCACCTGGACATCACCACCGTCGAGTGGCTGGAGGACTACCTCATCAAATCGCATTGCGCCGTGCTCGTGGTGAGCCACGACAGGTACTTCCTGGACAAGATCGCCACCCGCATGCTGGAGATCGACCGCGGGAAGTCCCGCGAATACAAGGGGAACTACTCCGACTTCATCACCAAGAAGATGATCGACCTGGACCGGATGGAGAAGGAGTACCGCAAGTACGCCACCCAGAAGAAGAAGCAGGAGCAGATCGCCGCCGAGCTCCATCAGGACCAGTGGTACATGACCACCCACAAGACCCGCGAGAAGATGATCGCGAAGATGGAGGTCAAGGAGAAACCCGAGAAGGCCCAGGAGATCACCGTCAGGATCCAATCCGCCCCGAAATCCGGGAAGAACGTGATGATCGCCAAGAACCTCTGCGTCGACCTCGGCGGGAGGAGGATCCTCACCGACGTGAATCTCGACATCCAGAAGGGCGAGAAGGTCGGCGTGTTCGGGGCCAACGGGGAAGGCAAATCCACGCTGGTGAAGGCGCTCCTTGGCGAGATACCGTCCACCGGGGACCTGTGGGTCGCTCCGGGGGCGAAGATCGGATACTACTCGCAGCACCACGAGGCGCTGGACCCGAAGCTGTCGGCGGAGGAGCAGCTGCTGCTCATAGTCGGCAAGGACCGCAGGGCCGATGCCAGGAAGATGCTCGCCAGGTTCCTGCTCTTCGGGAACGACGTCGAACGTCCGATGTCCACCCTGTCGGGAGGGCAGAGGGCGAGGGTGGCGATGTGCTGCCTCCTGATGGACGCCACGAACCTCCTGGTCCTGGACGAGCCTACGAACTACCTCGACATCCCGGCGAAGCACGCTGTGGAGGAGGCCCTGAACGAATACGACGGGACCGTCATCACGGTCACCCACGACAGGTACTTCCTGGACACGGTGTGCACCAAGGTCATCGAGGTCAAGGACGGCCATACGACGGAATTCGCGGGAACGTATTCCGAGATGAAGGGCAGGCCGAACGTCCGCGAGATCGTCATGGACGCGGACGAGTACAAGGTCATAGCGCCCTTCACCAACTGGGCCACCGGCAGGAAGTACGGCAAGGGGGAGCGCGTTCTCATCACCCCTCCGGAGGAGAAGAGCTTCGAATGGGCGATGAACCAGGGCAAGCTCAAGAAGACCGGCGGGCGTCAAAGGAAGAAGGTCGACAAGTCCTACGTCGAGGATGCGGCTCAGGAATGATTCGCCAACCTGTCTATCCTCTCTATCCTCGACTCGATCATGGAGACCATGATATCCGCCCTGTTGTGGCTGATCCCTTCGCCTTCCAGCCTATCCGCACCGGAATGCAGCATCCTCCCGATTGCCGGCAGCGTATCCAGCATCTTCTCGGGTTCGAACCGGTCCCTCCAACGGGCCACCAGTTCTTCCGATATCGAAAGATTGTCGTTGGCCTTCCGGAGCGCCCCATCGATGTTCTTGGTGAGTATATTGCACATCAGGGATGTCCCCGAATCGTAGATCGGAGCGGGGCGAATCCATTCGAGCGTCTCGGCGTTCCTCAGAACCCCGTAGTTCCCATGATGCCGATCCGTGTTGATGATGATGGCATCGATGAGATCCATGTCGTTCAGAACGGGTCTCACGTCGATCCCCAGCTCCGTGCAGACGCGGACATACTCATCGCGATAGGACCCGTTCACCATCGGAACGAATGCGTCCACCATATGTCTCGCCGTGACCAGCTCCGTATCCGGTGTCACGAAATCCCTGCATATGGAGCATGGCCTGTCATCCACCCAGATCAACTCGTACCTCGCGTTGTCGATGCCTTGGGAATCCATCAGGATGGTGGCGATGACCTCGTTGAACGGCTCCTGATTCCCGAATGTGCCCGACTTGATGAGGCACCTGTCCCCGTTGACGATTGCCCACCTCTTCCGCAACACCCCGTCGGATGTGTTGTCTGGAGACGACATGTCCAATTCTCCACTGATCGGTGCACCGAACAGGAGATTTCCAATATCGGGGGAGAACGGGTTCCGGAAGAAATTCACGTCCTCCCAACGCGTAGCGGGATCGTTCCTCACCCAATATTGATCGGATAGACTGAGCCCCGAGCACTTCGTCAGAAGGGATCCCGTGTCTGCGATGTCGACCGATTCCAGGAACTGTCTGATCCCCGTGCGGGTCGCGGGGATGGAACGCTTCCTCCACCAGTTCCTGAGATCGTCCAAGTCCGCCTCCCCGTCGTACACCGTCCCGGGCGGCATGTGCTGGATGCTTGAAACACTCAGAAGATCTGCGATATACCCGTCATCGTTGATGGACAGATCCGCTACGGACCGATTCTTATGCATCAATTGGTATAGCATTGCGATCCTCCGATGTCGAAGATTGTAATTTCAAATTCTGCGATTACTAATGCGCCAACGTCATATATGCCTGCCACTATATCAGAACTATGGACCCGTTCATCGTAGCCGTAATCCTTATCGTGGCCGGTGCGGCCTTCCTCATATTCGAGGCGTTCAGCCCGGGTGCGTTCATGGTGATCCCGGGGGTGGTCCTGGTGATCCTGGGCGTGATCGGGGTCGCGGACCCCGACATCCTGTTCACCTGGTGGTCCCCCGTGGTGGCGATAGTCGTCGCGGTCCCCGTGACGCTGGTGACGATCAAGATCTACCACAGACTGGCCGAACCCATGCCGCCGTCGACGACGGTGATGGAGTCCCTCATCGGCAGGACCGGCACGGTGGTCGTGGCCACCGAGACGGGTACGATGAAGGGCAAGGTCAAGATCGATTCTGATGTGTGGTCCGCGACGTCCGACGAGCCCATCGCCATCGGCGAGAAGGTCACCGTGGACCGCAGCGAGGGCGTGCACGTGCACGTCCGCAGGACCTCGATGGAGGAATGAAGATGGATGAGGGAGTGTTTCTCGTATTGGCCATCGTGATCATCATCGCGGTGATAGTCGTACTCCTCAGCGGGGTGAAGATCGTCCAGCCCTACGAGCAGGCGATCTACATGAGGCTGGGGAAATACGTCAGGGTCCTGAACCAGGGGCTCAACTTCGTATGCCCGCTGATCAACCAGGTCGTCAAGCTCGACCTGCGCACCGAGGTGCTGGACGTCCCCAAGCAGGAGGTCATCACCAAGGACAATTCCCCCGTATCCGTGGATGCCGTCATCTACATCAAAGTCACCGACCCTAAGAACGCGTTCTTCGAGGTGACGGATTACCGTCTGGCGACGGTGAACCTGGCGCAGACCACCCTGAGGTCCATAATCGGAGAGATGGAACTGGACCAGATCCTCTCGTCCAGAGAGAGGATCAACGTGTCCCTCCGCGACATCCTCGATGAGAACACGGACAAGTGGGGCGTGAAGATCGAGGCCGTGGAGATCAGGGAGGTCGATCCGGCCAGGAAGGTCAAGGACTCCATGGAGGAGCAGACCTCCGCGGAGAGGAAGAGGCGCGCCGCCATCCTGGAGGCGGACGGACTGAAGAGGGCCGCGATTCTCGAAGCCGAAGGGAAGAAGAAGTCCATGATCCTCGAAGCCGAGGGTAAGAGGCAATCCACCATCCTCGAGGCGGAAGGGAAGAGGCTGGCCATCATCCTGGAGGGACAGGGGGATGCGCAGAAGCTCAGGATCCTCTCCGTCGGAGCTGCGTCCATGGATTCCAAGGCGCTGTCCGTCCTGTCGATGCAGACCCTGCAGGAGATCGGCAAGGGGGACTCGTCGAAGATCTTCTTCCCGATGGAGCTCACCAGGCTCATAGACGGGATATCGGATTACATGGGGACGGCCGCCAGGGTGCCGGACAGGCCGGTCTCCGACATGGACGACCTGGAGAGGACGATCGGCTCCGCCGACGACATCCTCGGGCCCATCCCGACGGCCGCCGAGATCCAGAGGGAGACCGACAAGGTCGACCGTCAGGTCCGCGAGGACATGAGGGAGGTCGACGAGGTCATCCCCGACGATTCGAAGGCTTGAGACAAACCGGGGGTCCGCCCCCACTTTTCCTTTCTCGACCGCATGGTCCGGCAACGCCCTTTCCGCCCCGAGGACGCATCGTTCGGAACATTCGGGAATGTTCGAGCAATCCGAACGTTCACAAAGACGATGGCCGGGTGAAATCATACCGGACCGCCTCGAAGCGAGCGATTCCGATCGTTTTTCGGAACCGGAACATTCGAATGATGGGCCCTATTGTTTGGTTCGAGCGGATATTCGTTCGAAAACTGCACAGTTATGTTCTGACAACTTGAACATTCGGACAGGGAGGCGGTGGAATTCGATCGGCTCGATCGGAACTCGTCCAGCCGGTAAGCGTCCCTGGACCTCGTCTCGACTATGCGGTCCCTCGGCATCACCGCGCCCCACAGCAGCTCCGAGTCCTCGGAGTAGAGCCTGGACCTCCTCTCGTACGGTGTCGAACGGTTCGCGTAGCAATAGACGCAATCGTGCCCGCATGTATCGTATTCCCCTATGTCGACGGCCTTCACGCACCTGCATCCGTCTCTGACAGGGACGTCCTGTGATTCGAAAGGGATGTTCAGCGAGCGCATCAGCCTCGGATCGAAGCACCCTCCGGGCTCGATCCCGTACTTCGTCAGGTCCCTCTTCGAACAGCAGCACGTGAGCGAGATGCCGTAATCCTCCGCCGTCTTCGCCGCCATCCTGCAGAACGCGTCCATCTCCGATTCCGTGGGAGTGCGGAACAGCCCCGCGTTCATCGCCCCGGTCAGCTTCCCGTAGACGTCCACGAAGCTGAAGATGCACCTGTCCGTCCATTGGGAAGCCTCCCTGCACATCATCTCGAACTTCCTCTGATGATATGAGGAGTCTATGGAGCGCGTGAACAGCACCGGATCGTACCTCCAGGCCATCCTGTCCCTGCCGATCCTCTCCGATATGGAGACGCAGGCGTCGTTGATGTCCGCCTTGAAGGCCACCCCAGGCTCGAGGGATCTCCCGTAAGGGGTGAGTGTGACCTGGAACACGTACATGTGCCCCATGGATCCGATCTCCTTCAGGTACGGGAGCATCGGGCGGGGGTCCTTGGTCATGAACTCGATGCAATCCACGTTGCGCCTGGTCAGGTCTATGCGGTGCAGGGTTGTCCTGGACACCGGGTTGCGGACCAGGCAGTGGCCCTCCCTCAGACGGGCCATCATCCAGCGCGAATGGAACGCGGGGATGTCGGTCCGGCGGCTGGCGCAGATTATCATCGGACGGTCATAACGCCGTTTCACCATAAGGGTTCGCCGGGCACATTCCAAATACCAGCCACGCGGATTGCCCGCCCCATGGCCGGACCGTACATGCATTCCTTCCTGACCCTCATCGGCAGCGTCAGCGTCGCCGAGGACGGATACGGTAACATAACGGCCCTGTTCCTGCCCAACCAGAACCTGGAGCCCATGGACGAGAACGAGACCGGGATCCTGTCGGAGGCCGCTGCGCAGATCAACGAGTACCTGTCCGGAAGGAGGAGGGAGTTCGACCTCCCGGTGGCCTTCGAGGGGACGGAGTTCTCCATGGACGTCATGGACGCCATATCTGAGATCCCCTACGGGGAGGTTCGCACATACTCGGAATTGGCGGAGGAGGCGGGCCATCCCGGCGCCTACCGCGCCGCGGGGACGGTGTGCGCCAACAACCCCATCCCGCTGATAATCCCCTGTCACAGGGTGGTCCCGTCCTCGGGCGGGGTCGGCAGCTACGCCGGGGGCTCCGCCCTGAAGAGGAGACTCCTGGAGCTCGAGGACCCCTCGAGACAGTTATGATCGCAGCGCGCGGACGATCCTCTCGATCTCGTCGGCGTTCGCATCGCCGACGCGGGCGCCCTTCCTCTCCAGCCAGGTCCAACCGCGCCTCTCGCATTCCTCCCTGTATTTCGGGGAGGTGACGGCGATGAGCCTCCCGTCCCAGATGTCCCCCTTCTCGAGGAACATGGCGAACATGTCGTTGGGGACGCACAGGATCGTCTTGTCGAACGGTCTGGTCAGGAAGGAGGTCTGCTCCACGAAGCCCTTGCGCTCCTCCGCCTCCAGATAGCCCTTGGCGTCGGACATCACGTCGGGATAGTCCATGATCTGGTAGTTCCCCGGCACGAACCCGTACTTGGTGGTGATGACGCCGAAGGAGACGTCGCAGACCTTGCGGCCCTTGTCGTCCACGGCGGTGTCCAGACGCTTCACCAGGTTCTTCACCTCGGTGACCCTCCCCCCGAACATCTCGAACGGGGTGGCCAGACGGCCCTTGACCTGGAACACGGTTGAATCGTTGGTGACGACGAGGACCCTCTTCCCCATCTTCATCTCGGCGTAGACCTTGCCGTCGCTCATATCGGAGCCTCTTGGATCCCAGACGGTACGCGATCGAGCAGTTCCCCTCGGCGGAGACCATGCACGGCCCCATGGGGTTCATGGGCTTGCAGACCTTGCCGAACATGGGGCACTCCTCCGACTTGATTATCCCTCTGAGGACGTCCCCGCACCTGCAACCCTTCGCCTCCGCCTCGACCTCGGGGGTCTTGGCGAGGATGTCCTCGTGGACCTTGGTCGCATCGTGGTCGGCGAACTTCGGACGGAGAGACAGGGCGCTCTTCTTGATGACCGGGAACCCGCGCCATGCGCGGTCCACCGGCGTGAACGTGTCCTCCATCAGCTTCAGCGCGGCGGGGTTGCCCTCGGGGCGCACGAGACGGGTGTACTCGTTCTCCACCTCGGCCCTGCCCTCCTTGAGCTGCTTGCAGAGCATGTAGCATGACATGAGGATATCCAGGGGCTCGAATCCCGCTATGACCTGCGGGACGTGGTGCTGCTCGGACACGGGGATGAACATCCCCGTCCCGGTTATGACGGCGACGTGGCCGGGCATGATGAACCCGTCGATCCTGTTCTCCCCCAGATCGAAGAGCGTCTCGATGATGGGCGGGCAGATCCTGTGGCAGCTGTAGACGCTGAAATTCTCGGGGCAGTCGTCCTTGTGGAGAGGGACGCATGTTGACGGGGCGGTGGTCTCGAACCCCACACCGACGAACACCAGGGGCTTGTCGGGCTGGTCCCTCGCCATCTGGACGGCATCGTCTATGGAATACACGATGCGCACATCCGCGCCGTCGGCCTTGGCCGAGAACAGGGAGCCGATGGTGGTCGGGACCCTCATCATGTCGCCGAACGCCGTGACTGTCACTCCGTTCCTGGCGAGGGTGATCGCATCGGCGATCTCCGCGCTGGTGGTCACGCACACCGGGCATCCCGGACCCTGGGCGATCTTCACGCCCACGTCGTTCAGCATCTCCTCGAGGCCGAACCTCACGATGGTGTCCTGATGGGTCCCGCAGATGTGCATCAGACGCACATCGACGTCCATGGCCCTGATGTGGTCCAGTATCTTCTTCGCGGTCTCCTCGTCCCTGTACTTGAACATCCTCGCTCGACCTCCTCTATATCCATGCACTTGACGGCGCATTCCATGCCCTTGACGACCTTGATGGGTCCTCCGCACTCGGGGCAGGACAGCACCGGGAGCGAATGGGTCTCGAAGTCCGGATCCGTGAGGATCTCCGCCGGTCCGAGGTAGCCGCAGGAATCGCAGCTCACCTCCACGGGGATGTGCTCGATGACGAGCTCGGAACCCTCCAGGACCGTGCCGCGGGTCACGATCTCGTACGCGAACTGCATCTGTTCGTCGCCGAGGTTGGTCATCACGCCCACCTGGATGTAGACGGCGTTGACCCTCTCCAGGTTGTACTTGGAGAGCTCGTCTATGACCGCGTCGACTATGCCCGTCACGACCGAGACTTCATGCATGGAATCCCGTAAGTCCTGGTCACGATAAAACCCCACTGGACGAATCACTGCTTGCTACCGAAATCGCAGTAGCTCCTGACGCTGCAACGCTCGCAGTGGGGATGGTTCGGGAGGCAGACGACCTGACCGTGCCTCACCAGGTAGCGGTTGATGTCGTTCCACCTCTCCTCGGGGGTGATCTCCATCAGGGCGAACTCCGTCTGCTCCGGGGTCTTGGTGTGCACCAGACCCATGAGATTGGAGATCCTGTGCACGTGGGTGTCCACGCACACCGACGGGATGCCCATGGCGTAGGAGCGGACGCACGCCGCCGTCTTCCTGCCGACCATCGGCAGGGATGTGAGGACATCCGTGTCCTCGGGGACGCAACCGCAGAAGTCGTCGCGGAGCACCCTGCAGCATCTGACGATGGCATCGGCCTTCTGATTGGGGAATCCCGCCGGGCGGATTAGCTCGGCGACCTCCTCCGGATCCGCGTCGGCTATCGCATCTATGGAATCGTACCTGTGGAACAGGTTGTCCGACGCCTTCCTCGTGTTGTCGTCCCTCGTGCGCTGCGAGAGGATGGTAGCGATAAGGACGTGGAACGGGTCCGCGGGCCACTCGGGGTTCAGACCCTCCGAGCTGCGGCCAGGATACGCTCCGCCCAGGTACTCCTGCGACAGGATGTCGAGGATCGGGACGATCTTTCCGCCAGCCATTGCAGCACCCCCTCCGCCATGCGGAACGATCCGGTGACCAGTATGAGCTCGTCCTCCCTGGCGTCCATCGCGGCCTCCATCGCCTCCCCGACCGTGGGCAGGACGGCATCCACTCCGCAATGCGCCGACGCCTTCTCCGAGAGGTCGGATGCGGGCATCGCCCTTGGGGAATGCGGCTGCGTGACGAACACCTTGGAACATACGGGCGCCAGCTCCCTCATGACGCCTCCGGCGTCCTTGTCCGAGAGCATGCCGATGACCAGCACGACCTTCCCGTAGATCTCCCCGATGTCCTCGCGGAGGCACCTGGCGCCGTCCACGGTGTGGGTGACATCCACGATGATCGGGTCGGCCATGAGCTTCTGCATCCTGCACGGCCACGCGGTGTCCGCCAGACCGGCATGGACGTTAGCGGAGATCCTCTCCTCGAACTCCGGGAGCTGCATCAGCCCCTTGACGGCCAGGACGGCGTTCCTCGCCTGGTGCCTGCCCGGGAGACCGACGGTGTACAGCGTTCCGCGGTAGTCCGCCTCGACGGAGTCGGGCTCCATCGAGATGACCTTCACATCGTCGGCGTCGATCCTGAGGATCGGGCAGCCGACCTCGCGGGCGTGCTTCTCCAGCACGGAATACGCGACATCCCCGTTGATCGTGACGCAGGGGACGCCGGGCTTCATTATCCCGGCCTTCTCCGAAGCGATCTCCTGTATCGTCGTCCCCAGGTACGCGGTGTGCTCCAGGCCGATGTTGTTGATGACCGTGACCTCGGGGACGATGACGTTCGTCGAATCCAGACGTCCGCCCATCCCCACCTCCATCACGGCGATGTCCGCGGAGACCATCTTGAAGAACACGAGGGCCGCGGCGGTGAGCACCTCGAACGCGGTGCACGGCTTCCCTTCGGCGGCCATGGCCTCCACCTCGGCCCTGACCACTCCGAGGACATGCTCCAGGTCCCTGTCGTCGATCTCGGACCCTCCGATCCTTATGCTCTCGTTGACCCTGAGGATCTCCGGGGAGGTGAACATCCCCACAGAATAACCGGAGGCGCGGAGGATCGAATCCATCATGGCGCACACGGAACCTTTCCCATCCGTGCCGGCGACATGTATCAGGCGGATGCCGTCCTGCGGCCGTCCGAGCCTGTCGAGAAGTTCGATCTCGTCATCGAGGCCCAGCCTCATTCCTCTCCTGGATAATCCGGCGTACCACGCCGTGTTGGGGCCCAATGACATATAGTAACCGTTACGCGGGCATGACGGTCCTGCTTATATGGGTAACGCCATGGCCTTCCATGCGCGGCGTGTTCGTCTCCAATGCGTTCCTGAAGGGGGAGAAGTTCCTCGAACCGCCGGCGATGTTCAGGAAAGTGGCGGACAGGGCCGGAGTCGAATTCGGGATCCTGACCAATGCGGACCTGTCGTTCCCCATCGGGGACCGTCGCTCCGCGGAGAGGGTTCTCGGGGATGCGGACTTCGTGCTGTTCTGGGACAAGGATGTGAGATGCGCCGCGAACCTGGAGCTGTGCGGATACAGGGTGTTCAACACCTCCGAGTGCATCAGGGTGTGCGACGACAAGTCCCTCACGCATCTGGCTCTGGCGAAGGCCGGTGTGCCGTCCATCCCGACGATCGCATGCCCCCTGTCGTTCTCGGAGTATGACGGATTGACCTTCCTGGACGATGCCGCCGGCATCCTGGGATTCCCGGTGGTCGTGAAGGACTGCTTCGGGTCCTTCGGACAGCAGGTGCATCTCGCCGAGGACATGGATTCCCTCAGGAGAATGTTCGAGGGGCCGTTCGTTCCCCGGATACTTCAGAGATACATCGAATGCGGCGGACGCGACATCAGGGTCGAGGCGGTCGGCGGGAGGCCGATAGCGGCCATGGAGCGCAGGGCGAAGGAGGGGGAGTTCAGATCTAACGCGACCCTCGGCGGCTCCATCTCCCCGTACGAACCGACGGATGATGAGACGGAATTGGCGATCTCCGCCTGCGAGGCCGTCGGAGCGGACTTCGCCGGCGTGGATATCATCTCGACGCCCGATGGACCCGTCGTGTGCGAGGTCAACTCCAACGCCCATCTGAAGAACCTCCTGGACTGCACCGGGATCGACGCGTCCGAGGCCATCCTGGCTCATGTCATGGATGCGGTGAAGAGATGAGGACCTGCTGGATCCTCTACGACCGCCCCGACCTGGGGATCAACCGCTTCTTCGCCGACAGGCTCAGAGAAGGTCTAGAAGGGCACGGATTCGACGCCTCCGTCGTGACCACGGACGCCCTGCCCGACGGAACCCCCGATGCCGCCGTCAACCGCAGCAGGGATTGGAGGCTCGCCCGGGATCTGGAATCCCGCGGTGCCAGGATATTCAACTCATCCGAGGTGTCGAGGGTCTGCAACGACAAGCTGGAATCCTACATGCTGGCTCAGAGACTCGGCATACCGTTCCTCCCCGTCTCCGTTCCTGATGAACCGCTCCCGCCCGGACCGCCGTGGGTCGTCAAATCCAGGTCCGGACACGGCGGAACCCAGGTATTCAAAGCCGATTCCATCGGAGAGGTCCAATCGGCATGCGCCGGGATCGGAGACCCTCTCATCCAGACCATGGCGTCCGAACCGGGGCGCGACATGCGCGCCTACGTCCTCGACGGGGAGATCCTCGCGTGCGTCATGCGCTCGAACGGGAACGATTTCAGGGCCAACTACAAGCTCGGGGGTTCGATAGAACTGTGCGACCCCCCTAAGGGGGTCGCTGGAATGGTTTCGAGGCTCTGCGACGTATTGTCGCCGGACCTCATCGGCATCGACTTCGTCTTCGACGGGGGGCCGATGTTCAACGAGATGGAGGACGCCGTCGGGACCCGCATGCTCTACGAGCTCACGGACCTGGACCCGGCCGGCCTCCTCGCGGACCTCGTTCACTCGAAGATGTCCTTGTAAATGGAATCCACAAGCTCGGAGTAGGTCATGCCCTTGTTCTTGGCGACCTCCCTGACGAGATCCATGGTTCCGGACCCGTACTGGGCGGCCTTCTTCCTCTTGTCGGCGATGAACGGGTATCCGAGGTCCCTGGCGATGTCCCTGAGGAGCATCTTCCTGGAGTCGCCGTCCTTGGGCTTGAGCACATCCAGATCCATGGCGTTGACCTGCATGGTCACGAGCGGGTCCATGTACGGGTAGAAGATCTTCTTCCCGAAGTGGTCGGCGACCATGGTCTCGTGGGGAATGGTCGAGGAGATCAGCTTCCCGAGGTCGGACTTGCGGGCCCTGACGAGCTCGTCGTCGGGGAGTCCGACGTACTTGTTGTATCCGTAGAACAGCTCGTCCGATCCCTGTCCGCCGATGATGTACTTCTCGTGGACGGTCCTGCAGACGAAGAACATGGGGAGTTCGAAGGACAGGGTCAGGGGGGATGAGGTCCCGGTGATGGTGATCATCTCCCTGAGCCTCGCCTCGATGTTGTCCTCGGTGATGGGTATGTGGAGCCACGGGAGGCCGAGCCTCTCGGACATGTCCTGCGCCATGACGACGTCGTAGGACTGGTCCCTCCCGGAGGTGTACAGCGTGACGGACCTGGCGTAGTCCTTGGAGATCGCGGCCACGAGTCCGGAATCCAGACCGCCGGAGAACGCGACGGCGATATCCTGGTCCTCCACGTCGTTCCTGATCGCGGAGACGATGGCCCTCTCGAGATTCTCGAAATCTACAGACATTGAGGAACGTATCGGCCCCCGCGTATAAAGTGTCGGTTGTTCGGTTGTCTGATGACACCCCGCAGGAGGGATGGCCGGGACGGCGTTCCAGCGGATCCGATCGGTGATTCCTGCTGTACTCCACGGCCAGCACGAGGTTGAGCAGCACCTCTCTGACATCGCACATCAGCACATCTGCGCACCGTACAAGTTCGGCGGGCGTGACGACGGCGACGTTGGAGCGATCCTCCGCCCTCTCCGTCCCGTCCGCGATCCTCAGCGTCCCGCGGATGATGCCGTTGAGGACGGATCCCCTCCTTGTGAAAATGCCGGACGTACCGTCGGGGAACATGTCCCCGCATATCGCGTGCATCGACCTCAGATACGGGTTGGGACTGCTCCTGAACGACTCGGCGACAGCACGGAACCCGGGGTACTCCTCGGGGCCGCCGTACGGGAACATGTATGCGATCAATCCGGCGGTCTTGTCCAGCAGGGTGTATAGGCGGACGCAGCAGTCCGCGACGCATTCTATATCGTCCCTCCCGAGCCCCGTGACGGCCTTCGACGGAGCCCCGACGACACCGTGGAACAGCTTCCTGCAGTGGTCGTAGGTCGCCGTCACATCCTCCAGGAGCCATTGGCGCTCCTCGTCCAGATCCAATTCGACATCGTCGCGGGTGCAGGCATCCGGCACCGCATCGATGATGCTCAGATACCTCTGGTTCTCACGGCACCATGCGGGGTATCCCTCTTCGACGGCGGTCCGATTGATCTCGTCTATCTCCCGCTGCGACATCGGATAGGCCCTCTTGTACAGCTCGGAGGCCTTCAGCCAGCCGCAGTAGTGTTCGAGGGACCCGATGTCGCCCATCCCGATCAGATTCTCGACGGCGCAGTTGAGGTAGCTGGAACCGGCGATGGCCAGGAGCGGACGGTACGCCTCGGGCGCATCCTCGACCATCCCGAGCAGGTATTCCGCCTTCTTCGCACGGCAATGTTCGAATTCGATATCCAGCTCCGGCGGGGAATCGGGCATCCCCATGACGGAGCCGCAGATGTCCTCGGCACGGTCCAGACAGCGGAATGCCGCGAACGGCCTGCGGAGTCCGAACATGCGGGCGCTCAGACGGACGAGGAGCTCGGTCTTCACGAGCGCCTCCGCCGTGCGATCCCTCGCGATCCCGTCCATGATATCCCGGTAATGCTCCGTCGGATGGCCGGTCGGCCCGGCATCCTCCGTCTGCTCGCAAAGGTCCTTCAGTCTCAAATTCTCAGATGTTCCCATCGTGCTCCCGTCCCCGCCTCCGATATCGTTCAGGGTCATAATACGGTGCCCCCGTTGTGACCCCCTCGAGTCCCGTCCCGGCGATGATGCAGGCGATGGGACAGATCGCCAACACGATGATCTACAACGCGACCCCTTGGGCATCGGCTCACCTGCCAGATAATCGGACACGGGCGCGAACATTCGATGTGGGCTGGATGGGATCTCCAATGCTGTTAGCTTAAAAATGATACTCATAAGTCGAAATAATTAAACATATACTACTGTATTCTTCCGATATGGCGAATAAAAACGCTATCATTGTAGGCGTCGTTGTCGTCATCATCGCAGTGGCCGCCGTCGCGGTCTTTGCGCTGAACAATAACAACGGCGACAAAGACAAGACTCCTGTGTTAGGGGTCGGGGACAGCATGACGTTCTACGTATTCGGGACGTTGGGGAACGACGGCACCCTGATCGACGGTACCACGACGATGAAAGTACTGGACGAGACCGACACCCAATACAAGATCGAGACCGAACAGTCCGTATACGCTGTCGGCACCGACGGGGAGAAGACCGAGCTGTACGTCGGCAAGAATACCGACTGGGAGGACAAGGACGATGACGACGACATGGTGGCCAAGGGCACTTTGACCGTCGACACATTCTGGGGAGAGAAGAAACTGTCCTACTATGAATCCAGCGACGGAACGACACACGCCCTGACAGATGGGGACATCGTATACGCCATCATGATCAAGAACATCAGTGACGAATCCAACATAACCATGTATATGGAACTCACCGAGTGCACCGCCATTAAAGACAAGAAGGCGGACAGAGAGATCCATGAAGCTGAATTCGTGTTGAAAGGCGATTATGAACAGGAAGGGAGTGTTTTCGTCTTGACTATGACATGCGATATGGACAACAAGAAGTCGGAGATTTTCATAAAACAGGACCTTTCCCTGGAGATGGCCCTTAAGGACCAGCCCGAGAGCAGTGTAAAGCTGTCATCTCAGACCTCATGGGGTAATCCGTTCGGCGAGGACGCTTCAGAGTGGGTCAACATCGGCACCGAGGAGATAAATACCGAATGGGGAACCAAAATGACCGACGTCTACGGGGCAGTCGTGGACGGGAACATCTACAATCAGTATCTTTACAAGGGTGTGCTTGTCAGGTATGACATCGATGAGAACGGCGTGGAAGTGACGCTCGATGCGACCTCCATCGTCATCGACGGGAAGAGCGTCACCCTGGACGAGGCCGCTGAACTCTGATTTCAAACCCGGGGGATCCCATCCCCCTTCTTTCAAGCACTTCTGGAGATGCGAGTCATATCTCGGTCTCCGATTCGGCGTCTGGACATCTGACCTCCAACGCCGCGAGGAATAGATCCTTGTGAACGGGAGATATGACGATGCTGCACGAGGAGCCCCTCGTGAAATAGATCCTGATGGCCTTGTTCGACAAATTGTATCTCCCTATCCTCTCACGGTCCGTATCGACTATCCGCACTACATCCAGATACGGCACCACCGCATTTTTCCCGAAAGGTGAGGATATGACGATCGCATCATCGGCCAACATGTATCTGATTCCGCGAACTATGACGACGGATGCGATGAGCACGCCCCAGAACGCGATTCTGAATGGGATTATGGAGATGCTGTGCCTGGTTTCCACCCCTAAAGCGATGATGACGATCAACACCAGCGCCATTACCGACCAGACACTCCATCTGACCTTTGTCTGAACGAGCGGTTTCGCCATATGGTCGAGAGCAACATCATTCCGATATGGGTCCGATGGACCTCGATCCCGATGAATATGCACCGGACCGCCCCTCCCGGAGCGGCCCGGCTCTGGAGTTTCAGAAATCAGTTCTTCGCCTTCGCGATGGCCGCGTCGACGTAGGACTTCCACACCTGCTCGAGGTCGGCCCTCTGCATGGTGTCCATGACGTACTGGGCGAACTCGTCGCCGGTGGCGCCGGTGTCCCTTCCGGTCATCCTGAGCTTCTTCTCGAACTGGCAGCAGACGTCCAGCGCCATGCCGAGCTTCTTGGCCTTGTCGACCTCCCCGATGTGCTCCATCATCATGGCGACCGCCTTGATCATGCTGCACGGGTCGGCGTACTGGGCCCTGCCCTCGGTGACCATCCTGGGTGCGGAGCCGTGGATGGCCTCGAACATGGCATACCTCTTACCGATGTTGGCGGATCCGGCCGTTCCGACCCCTCCCTGGATCTGGGCGGCCTCGTCGGTGATGATGTCCCCGTAGAGGTTGGGGAGCACGAACACCTTGAAATCGGACCTGCGGGCGGGGTCGATCAGCTTGGCGGTGGTGATGTCGATGAACCACACGTCGTGCTTGACCTCGGGGTACTCCTTGGCGATCTCGTCCGCCAGGTCGACGAACAGTCCGTCGGTGGTCTTGATGATGTTCGCCTTGACGATGATGGACACGTAGTTCTTGCCGGACTTCTTCGCGTGCTCGAAACCGGCACGGATGATCCTCTCGGTACCCTGCCTGGTGGCCACGCAGTAGTCCATCGCCAGGTCGTCGGTCACGAAGAACCCGTCGGATCCCAGGGCGTAGGAGCCCTCGGTGTTCTCCCTGTAGAAGGTCCAGTCGATCCCGAGCTCCGGGACGCTGACCGGGCGGACGTTGGCGAACAGGTCGAGCTCCTTCCTCATGGCGACGTTGGCGCTCTCGATGTTGGGCCAGGGGTCCCCCTTGGCGGGGGTCGTGGTGGGTCCCTTGAGGATCACATGGCACTTCTTGAGCTCCTCGAGGGTGTCGTCGGGGATGGCCTTCAGGACCTCCGCGCGCCTCTCGATGGTGAGCCCGTCGATCTGCCTGATCTCCACCTTGCCCGCCTTGATCTTGTCGGCGAGCAGGAACTCCATGACCTTCTGGGCGGATGCGCAGATGTAGGGTCCGATCCCGTCCCCTCCGCACACTCCGATGATGAGCTTGTCGAGCTTGGAGTAGTCGACCCAGTCCCCTTCGGACTTGAGCCTCTCGACCCTCTCGAGCTGCTTCCTGAGGAGCTGCCCGTACTTCTCCTGCGCTGCCTGGATGGCTTTCTCATCGACCATTTGTATCGCGCGCGGGATGCGCATGCGGTATTTTAAGGGTACACAGGGGCGGTTACGAGACATACGTCCAGACGCATCCCTGTTACCCATCCATGACGAACCTTAAGAGCGGAACAACTATGTCCCGCCCGGATGCCCTCTGAAGATTCTACCAAACAGGCCGCCGAGCCGGGCGGCAAGAAACCGGCCATAGCGCACAAGCTGGCCTCGAAGCAGCAGGAGATCTCCGTCACGGAGTTCTTCGAGAAGAACAAGCAGATCCTCGGGTTCGACTCCCGCTCCAAATCCCTCCTGATGGGTATCAAGGAGGCGGTGGACAACTCCCTCGACGCGTGCGAGGAGGCCGGGATCCTCCCGGAGGTGTCCGTGAGGATCGACAGGCTCAACGACGAGGACTACCGCATCTGCATCGAGGACAACGGTCCCGGGATCGTCCACAGGATGATGCCCAACGTGTTCGGCCGTCTGCTCTACGGATCGAGGTTCCACGCCCTCAGGCAGTCCAGGGGACAGCAGGGTATCGGGATCTCGGCCACGGTCATGTACGGGAACATCACCACCGGGAAGCCGGCCCACGTCATCTCCAAGATCGAGGACGAGGACGAGCCCGCCTGGGGGATGGACATCGTCATCGACACCAAGACGAACCGTCCGATCGTCACCAACGACAAGGCCCAGACATGGGACAAGGCCCATGGGACGAGCATAGAGTACACGATCAAGGGCAGGTACATCACCGGGAAGCAGTCGGTGTACGAGTACCTGAGGGACACGGCCATCGTGAACCCCCACGCCCAGATATCGTTCCGCGACCCGGAGGGCAAAGGGTTCGTGTTCGAGAGGGCCACGGACATCATGCCCCCGAGGCCGAAGGAGATCAAGCCCCACCCCGAGGGCATGGAGATCGGAGACCTGCTGAAGTACGCCGGGAACACCTCGCAGAAGACGCTGAAAGCGTTCCTGAAGAACGACTTCTCCAGGATCACCGACAGGATCGCCACCGAGATATGCGAGAAGTCCGGCGTTAAGCCGGAGAAGGCCCCGTCGAAGATCGACAGGGACGATGCGGTGAAGATCCTGAAGGCCATCGAGGGCGTGAAGATCATGGCGCCCCCGACGGACTGCCTGTCCCCCATCGGGGACACCCTGATCAAGAAGGGTCTGATGCACGTCCTGGACGGCATGAGGCCGGACTACTACGCCACGCCGGTCACCCGCTCGCCGAAGGCGGTCAACGGGAACCCGTTCGTGGTGGAAGCGGGCATAGTCTACGGCGGGGACATCCCGTCCGACGGCCCAGTTCAGATCCTGAGGTTCGCGAACCGCGTCCCGCTGCTCTACCAGCAGGGGGCGTGCGCCATAACCAAGGCCATATCCGAACTGGACTGGAGGAGGTACGGGCTGGAGCAGAGGGGCGGGAAGGGCATCCCCTACGGACCCGCCATCATCCTGGTCCACGTGGCTTCCACCAAGGTGCCGTTCACATCCGAAGGGAAGGAAGCCGTGGCGAGCCTCCCCGAGCTCCAGTCGGAGATCGGGCTGGCGCTGAGGCTGTGCGCCAGGAACCTCAAGAGCCATCTGAACAAGATGGAGAGGAAGAAGAAGACCCATGCCAAGTTCGAGATCGTCCAGGAGATCCTCCCGGACATGGCGGAGAAGGCCGCCCAGCAGCTCGGCAGGCCGGTGCCCAACCTGGACAGGACCATCACGAAGATCATGAACGTGGTCTGGGTCGAGCCGACGGTCAAGAAGATCGACAAGAAGACCAGGAAGATCACCTACACCGTGTACAACTACACCGTGCAGCCCAGGACTTTCATGCTGCACGCCCACCTCCCCAAGGAGGCGGTGAACCTCACGCTGTTCAGCAACGAGCGCTTCAAGGACATGAACGACGAGGGCAAGGCCAACTGGACCGTGGAGGACATCCAGCCCTCGGAGCACATCGAGGTGTCATTCGAGCTCGTGGGAGACATGGCGGACACTTTCGACGCCGACGACATCTACTTCTCCGGGCTGAACCCGGCGATGGTGATGGGCGCGGAGCAGCTCCCGGGAGACTGGGGAATCAAGGGAATGGAGATCGTCGAGACCGACGATTACATAGAGGACGACGAGGAAGAGGAGAAGGAGGAGGTTGAGGACCTTGGCGAGGACTGACAGACAGAAGGAGGCCCTCGAGAGCCTCACCGGGATCGTGGAGAACCTCTACGACCAGCTGGACAACGGCGACATACCTTCGATGAACCTCCCCCTGAGGTCCAAGAGGAACATCGAGTTCGATCCCAGACACAACGTGTGGAAGTACGGCGACCTGAAGACGTCCCGCACCGCCAAGACCGTGAACGGGGCCGTCATGATGCTCCGCACCGTCTACACCACGGATTTCATCAACGAGATGATCCGCGAGAACAAATCGTCCACCTTGAGGGAGATGTACTACATCTCCGAGGGATGGCACAACGCCAAGTTCCACACCCAGGACGAGGGCAACCTCCTGGCGGAGGACCTGGAGACGGTCACCAGCTGCATGAGGGAGGACTTCAAGCTCAGGCCCGAGGAGTCGGGTGCGCACGTTTACGGCGACGTCAACTTCACCACCATGACCAAGAAGGGCATGAAGACCGTGAACTGCATGGACGACGTGTCCGAGGCGGGATTCGCGGTACCGTACAAGGTGGAGGACGACACCTTCCAGATCGACCCGGGCAACACGAAGTTCGTCATGGCCATAGAAACAGGAGGTATGTACGCCAGGCTGATCGAGAACGGGTTCCCCGAGAGGTTCGGATGCACCCTGGTGCATCTCTCCGGACAGCCCGCCAGATCGACCAGGCGTCTCATCAAGAGGATGAACGAGGAGTACGACATCCCCGTCGTGGTCTTCACCGACGGCGACCCCTGGTCCTTCAGGATCTACGCGTCCGTCGCCTACGGCGCCATCAAGACGGCGCACATCTCCGAGTATCTGGCGACCCCGACGGCGCAGTTCGTCGGGATAACAGCGTCGGACATCCTGAACTACGACCTCCCGACCGACAAGCTCAACGACAAGGACGTCGGGGCGCTGCACGCGGAGCTGACGGACCCCAGGTTCACCGACGAGTTCTGGGTAAACGAGATCCAGGCCATGCTCCAGATGAACAAGAAGGCCGAACAGCAGGCGCTGGCCAAATACGGTCTGGACTACGTGACGGACCACTACCTGCCCGAGAAGCTCACCAACATGGGAGTGCTCTGAGCATGGACGGCATCCTGTACTTCGAATGCTCCTCCGGGATAAGCGGGGACATGGCCGTGGCGGCCATGCTCGACCTCGGAGCGGATCCGGAGAGGATCGGCAGGGCCCTCGGGTCCACCGGGCTGAAGGGGTACAGGATAGAGATCGCCGATGTCGTCAAGTCGGGGATGCGCGCGAAGGACTTCGCCGTCATCCTCGACCGCGACAACCACGACCACGATCAGAAATATCTTTACGGCAAACACAAGGCGGAATGCCACGGCCACGATCACAGGACGTACTCGGACATCGTGGACATCATCGATTCCGCGGACATGACGCCCCGTGCCAAGGGGTTCGCCCACAGGATCGCCGCCATCCTGGCGGAAGCGGAGGCGGAGGCGCACGGCATCCCCATGGCCGAGGTGCACTTCCATGAGGTGGGCGCGGTGGATTCCATCGTGGACATGATCTCCCTGGCGGTGTGCCTCGACGACCTGGATGTCGACGGGGTCTGCTTCTCCGACCTCTACGAGGGGACGGGGACTGTTCGCTGCCAGCACGGGATCATACCCGTCCCGGCCCCGGCGGTGGCCAACATCTCCAGGGCGCACGGGTTGAGGCTCAGGATCACCGACTCCGCGGGGGAGTACGTCACCCCCACCGGGGCGGCCTTCGCCGCCGCCTCCAGGACGTGCGCGGTGCCCGCCTCGTTCCTCATCGAGGGGATCGGCATCGGCGCCGGCAAGAGGGAATCGGAGAGGACCGGCATCCTCCGCGCGATGATCCTCCGTCCGACCGAGGAGACGGAGACCATCGTCAAGCTCGAATGCAACATCGACGACTGCACGGGGGAATCCCTGGGATTCGCCATGGACAGCCTGTTCGCGGCCGGGGCCAGGGAGGTCAACTTCTCCCCGGTGTACATGAAGAAGAACCGTCCCGGATGGCTCCTGACCGTCATATGCAAGGAAGAGGAGAGGGAGGCCCTGGAGGGGATCATCTTCAGGGAGACGACCACCATCGGCATCCGCAGGTGCGTCATGGAGCGCACGAAGCTCGACAGGGAGTCCGTGACCGTATCGACCGGCTACGGGGACGTGTCGGTGAAGGTGTGCTCGATGGACGGGATGAAGCGCTTCCATCCGGAGTACGAGGATGTCGCCCGCATCAGCAGGGAGAACGACGTCCCGTTCCGCGAAGTCTACGACGCGGCGGTCGACGCCTGCAAAGGACTGAAATGAGATACTTTTTTAGTACCTGATACGATGGCCATCAGGCGGGGACCGGACGGCCGTCAGGCCGAGTCCACGGGTTGCGATCCGAGTCTGTTCCGACTTTCTTCCTCCGGGCCCCGCCGCGTTCAGGCCTCGTACTCGGACAGGCAGAACCTGTAGAATCCCAGAGCATCCGACGGGGTCCTCCCGCGGCAGCAGATCGACGGCTCAGCGCTGCATGCCTCCCAACCGAGACCGCTGCTGCGCACCGTCACCTCTATGGGCTCGGCGAGGCGCATGGTCCATCCCCTGCTCTCGAAATCCTCGACGGACACGGTCCAACGGAGACCGAGCCTCTCCTTCATCCTCTCCAAACGGGACTCTCTAACGTACATGATGCAACGGACGGCACGGATGTATATCCCCGGTTCAGTCGGACCGTCCGCTGCGGGATTCGGACGAATACGCGAGCCGACAATCCTGCATCCGTGGATCGGATGGCGGAAGCAAAGCCATTTTAGGTAGGTGACCACGGAGTTGGTGGACTCTGATTGTTGAAAAGAAACAATTACAAACATAACGATTATTACATCCAGCATTACATATACCCAATCGCGCATCCCATATGCATGGAGACGATCGAGGGGACCATCGAGAGGGCTGTCGAGGAAGCGATCCGCGCCTGTCCCGTCCAGCACCGGGAAGGATTGATCGAATCGGTCCGTGCGGTCCTCGATTCCGAGCTTCTCCAGACGCACTTCCGGTTCCCGGAGGGCATCTGCCCCGTATGCGGGGGCACAGACTGCATCCGCTACGGCAGATCCAAGCTCGGAGCCCAGCGCTGGAAGTGCAAGCGCTGCGGCCATGTCCATAACTCCGGCGGCACGGGAACGATCCTATCCAGGACCAA
>CAVIUM010000019.1:0-28513 GCA_963645865.1 Lachnospiraceae bacterium | reverse complement strand
AATTTTGATAATAGATGGTAGCGAGGGGTCGATTTGAACGACCGATCTCCGGGTTATGAGCCCGACGGGATATCCTGGCTACCCTACCTCGCTATGATTCCACCCAATCAGAGGGGTATATTTAATGGTTGCTCATCATTAATAACTAAATAGCAATTGTAATCGCGCGCCCGGCGGCCAGAGTCTATTATCGATGGGGGCATTCCCCCGGCATGGACATCAGACACGGTATCGACGATGCCGGATTGAAGAAGGCTTTCGGACTCCAGAGATTCAACGAGGGTTCGGCCCTCGCAGGCAAGGGTGCCGTGTCAGCCCCCAGGGGCGTGTATCCCGGAATCTCGGTCTACGTCGTGTCGGATTCCGACGGAGACCATACCGTGCTCCGCCGTCTCCGTGCCAGCAAGGTCGATCTTCTGGATTGCGATTGTCTGGAGGACAAGTGCAGGTACATTGTAGCCGTTCTGGCATCTCCCAAGAGTCCGGGTTCGATCCCGGAGGACAATCCGGAAATCATCGAAGAAATCGAAGAAGAGATCGATTGTATCGCGGACGATATCCTCGAAGATCCGGATTACGATGAGGAGGTGAATTGCTATGAGGATTGGGAGAAGGAGCGGTACGACATCGAGGACTACAACCACGATGTGGAGTACGAGCACACGAGCGAGGTGCTCAGAAGGATAGTTTGCGAAGTCGCCGACCCGAATGCAGCCATCCTCCTCATCGACAAACTATTGACGAGCCTGTCGAAGTTGGAATACGACAATGGTGGCGCCGATGACGCGTTCTACGAGCGTGAGACGGATATCTGCACCCTTTTCACTCAGGCCACGCCGGAGACGATAGCCAAGATCCTCAAGAACACTCACTACGGCGCGAAGCGTCTGTACACGAAGTGTCTGAAGCACGTTCCACGCGAGAGATTGGATCAGGCCTATCCGCTTTTGGATGGTTCGTCGAAACTCAGTGACAATGCTTTGGAGATGCAGTTCGAGAGAGGAGATTACGATGCATACATACGCTGTTCGTCGCGGACCGTGGATGCCATCTTCCGTGTCGTGGAGCATCTGGATGCCGAGCGTAGCGCTGATGCCTCCAAGTATGCAGGCATGCTGGTCGGATGCAAGAGCGTTTACTGCGGGGAGAAGGTCGCCCGCACATTGTCCACGCACGGGTACAAGGAGGATGCGGCGAAGCTCTATCTGGAGATGTTCGAGAAATCGCACAAATTCGCCGATTTCGACAATGTGAGGTTGAATTCCACCAAGATCGACACGGAGAAGCTCCTCGACGATCTAGCCAGGAAGACGTTCGCCCGTGACAGCTATGACAACGAGGCACTGAAGACCCTCGTCCTCGCAGGGAGGGCATCCGATGTCGACCGCTACATCAGGAAGACGGGATTCGTTCCTCAGCATGGATACAAGGAATATGACTGCCGGGAGATTGAGACCATAAGCAGGGCTCTGATCTCCAGGGGCTTCGGCGAGTCGGCGGCGATATTGGGCAGAGGTCTGATCGAGCTCCGTCTCACGGTCAAGGATGCCCAAAGGTACGGTGATGCCGTCCAGATGATGAAGACCATGGATCAGGATAAACGCTACGAGGAGCTCGAAGAACCCCACTCGGCATTCAGGGCTCGTATGAGGGTGGAGTATCCCAAGGTGCGCAAGTTCTGGGGACTCTACGAAGGGACATGGCGCTGATCGCGCGATACGAAGAATGATCCGGCCCCCGGAGGGGCCGGAGATGATTGGAAAGGTCCTTCAGAACAGCTTCTTCAGGAAGAGCAGGTCGTCGATCTTGCCCTTGATGTGGATCTTCTTGAGCACGTAGGCGCGCATGGGCCTGAGGGTGCCGTCGATGAGTCCCTGGAGGTTCTCGGGCGTGGTGGTGACGGTGACGTCCGGGTTCTCGTCGAGTCCGGGCTCGAAGAAGTAGATGCGGGAATCCTTCAGCTTGAGCGTGTAGGCCTCCTCTCCGAGGTCGAGGTTGAACACCTTCTCCAGATGGGAGATCTCCTTCTTCAGTTCGGGGTCCTTCTCCATCTTCCTGTGGAACCTGTCGATAACGTTCTGGATCTCCTGCTGCATGCTCATTTCCGGTCACCACTCGTCCAGTCTCCTCACGGCCTTGGCGGAGATCATCTGGCGGACCGGCTCCCAGGACTGTCTCGCGTGGGGCGGGGGGCATCCGTTGTCCCTCATCCAATCGGAGATGAAATCCATGGTGTAATGGTCGCTGGGATAACCGCTCCCGAAATCGCCGAGCTCCTTGTGGAGATCCTCGATCATCCGGTCGCGGGTCACCTTGGCCACGATTGAGGCTGCTGATACCACGGGGTACGTGTCGTCCGCTTTATGCTTTGCTATAATCTCTTTGCCGCGGGTCAATGATTCGAGGCGCTGGGAGAACTTGGCCTCGTTGACGTCCGGGCAGTCCGCGTACACGGTGTCGCAGGGATGTGCCAGCACGGCCTCGGCGAACATGTTGAGCTCGACGTCGTTGAGGGACATCTGCTTCCTCCTCTCGTCGATGTCCGCGGCGCTGGCTATGACGACGGTCCATCCGTCCGCTTCCTCGACGATCTCCCCGTACATCCTCTCCCTGACCTTCGGCGTGAGCTTCTTGGAATCCCTCACGCCTATCTTCGAAAGGATCTCGTCGTCGTGGGACCACACGGCACCCACGACCAGCGGTCCCATGACCGAACCGCGGCCCGCCTCATCTACTCCGCAACGCATCTCCTACCCGATTCCCCGTAGATGGCGCTCCATTAAAGACAGGCCCGCGATTTAGGCGGACCATGACTCTGAAGTGCGACCTGCAGTACGGCAAGGGCGATGCCAGCTTTAAGCTAACCCGTGTGGGTGTCCGCAACGTCCGCAAGCCGGTGCTCGTCCAGAGGGAGGGGCTGGGCAGGACGCTCAACAACACCCTCAGCTGTTCCATGGACATCTACGTCGACCTCCCCGCCGACCAGAAGGGCTCGCACATGTCGAGGAACGTCGAGGTCATCAACGAGGTCGTCGAGGAGAGCATGCGCCACCCCGTGACCGCGATCGAGGACATGGCGGCGGACATCTGCAAGAGGCTCCTGGTCCACCACGAGTACGCCCAGAACGCGGAGGTCCACATCTCGGCCGAGTACTACAAGCCGAACAAGACCCCCCAGGGCAGGGACACCTTCGAGATCTACACCCTTCTCGCCGGAGGGACCATCGTCCGCGGCGGACCCATCACCAAGATGGTCGGGACCCGCGTCGTCGGCATGACCGCATGCCCCTGCGCCCAGCAGACCGTCACCGAGATGCTCGGCTACGAGGGCGACATGCCCGTGATGTCCCACAACCAGAGGAACGTGTGCACCATCGAGGTCACCATGCCCGAGGACGTGTGCATCGAGGCCGAGGACCTGATCGACCTGGTCGAGGATTCCTTCTCGTCCCCCACCTTCGAGCTCCTCAAGAGGCCGGATGAGGGTCAGGTGGTCATCAACGCCCACAGGAACACCAAGTTCGTCGAGGACGTCGTCAGGGGCGTGCTCGAGAGGTTCGTCGGGAAATACCAGGACCTCCCGGACGAGGTCGCCGTCGATGTGATCAGCGATTCCGAGGAATCCATCCACAAGCACGACGCCTACGCCGAGAGGGTCGCCACCCTGGGCGAGCTCAGACAGGAGAACCGCGGCCAGTGAAGGCCGGGGTCCTCCCTTGATAATCAGCGTCGCCGGGATCGGAACGTCCCGGCGACCTTCTCCAACTCTTTGACGATCGGGATGTGCTGGGGGCAGGCCTTCTCGCACTTCCCGCATTTGATGCATTCCGAGGCGCGGAGCTTCCCGTACCCGTCCACGAGCCATACGAGCTGTTGCGCCGCGAGGTCCATGTCGCAGTAGAGCGTCAGCATGTTCATCACCGCGAAGGATCCCGATATCCCGATGCCCTTGGGGCACACCTTGGCGCAGTACTCGCAGGAGGTGCACGGGATGATGTCGATCGAGTTCAGGACGTCGGCTGCCTTCGCGATGGCCGCCTTCTCGGACGCGGACATCCCGTCGAATCCCTTCAGGGTGCGGATGTTCTCCTCCATCTGAGCGATGTTGCTCATCCCGGAGAGGACCACGTCCACCCCGTCGAGGTCCGCGGCGAACCTGAGTGCCCACGATGAAGGGGTGGATCCAGGTTCCGCCTCTTCAAGCACCGCCTTTACGGATTCATGAGGGTTGGCGAGCATCCCGCCCTTGACGGGCTCCATGACGATTATGGGAAGACCCCTCTCGCGGGCGACCTCGTAGCATCTGCGGGATTGGATCAACGGGCTCTCCCAGTCGGCGTAGTTGATCTGAAGCTGCACGAACTCCGCATCCGGGTGGGCGTCGAGGATCTGCTCCAGCTCATCGGCGGTGCCGTGGATCGAGAACCCGTAGTGCCTGATCAGACCGCGGTCCTTCAGGTCCCTGACGAAATCCCACATGTCGAAGTCGTCGAACACCTTGGTGCGCGATTCCCCGAGGTTGTGCAGCAGGTAGTTGTCGAAGTAGCCGGCGCCGGTCCTCTCGAGGGAGGTCTCCAGCTGCTTCACCGCATCCTCGCGCTTCTCGCACTCGATCCAAGCGGCGTTCTTGGTGGCCAGTCTGTATCTGTCCCTGGGATACCTCTCCACCAGGGCCTGCCTGATGGCGTCCTCGCTCCCCTCGTACGCCCATGCGGTGTCGAAGTAGGTGAACCCCGCGTCCATGAACATGTCCACCATGGTCTTGGTCTGCTCTATGTCGATGGCGTCCCCGTTCTTCGGGAGCCGCATCAGTCCGAATCCGAGTTTGTCGCTCATACCTATCCGGTAAAGCCAGAAGTGCCGGATTATATAAAGGGAAGGAACGGACGCTCCGCCCCGCCGTCGGGCGGGACGGGACGTCCTCACTCCATCTTCTGAAGGGTCTTCTGCAGGACGGAAATGTCGCAGACGAAGACCTCGTCGGGACATTCGAGGTCGTCGAGGCATCCGACCCAGTAGACCACCAGTCCGGGACCGAAGAGCTTCGTGTACGGGACCAGCTGTTTGCGGGAGTTGAACCTGAACTCCGTGTTGTCGCCGAAGGAGGCCTTGCTCTCGACCCAGTGGATCTCGTGGCCCTCGTAGATCACCGGCTCGTCCAGAAGACAGTCGGGGGTCTTGGTGAACTCCGTACCGCGGAGGTCGTTCTCCGTGCGGTAGGTGATGCCCTGTCCGTCGAGCCACTGGTGCAGGAGGTCCTCCCCCCACAGCCCGCGCTCCCTCTGGCGGTCGTTGGCGGCCGGGGAGTAGACGATGTCGTTGTCCACCGCCTCCTGGACCTCCGCGGCGGTCTCCTCGCTCTCGAGGAGCGAGGGGTCGCGGACGTAGGCCCAGAACTCCTTCTTCGTCGCCCCGTCCTCCAGGAAGATGAACATGGCGGTCAGGAGCGGCGGGAAGCGGTACTTCTCGGACAGCTCCATGATGGACCTGCCCTTGTTCCACTCCTTCAGCATCTTGGGGGACGCGTCCTTCACGACGTAGAAGCGCTTCTTCACCTCGCGGGTGGTCTTCTGCGTGAACAGGCTGTCCAGCATCCTGGCGTCGTAGGTGTCCGACAGGCGCTCCACGTCCGAGGGGACGCGGAGCTGGTTGTAGAGCTGCTTGTACTCCTCGTACTTCATCGGATCACAGCGCAAGCTTGCCGCAGAGGTCCTCCACGGCGCTCATGACGACGTCCCTCACCATGTTGGTCGGGGGGCAGTACGCGTTCTCCGAATCGGTCAGGAAGGCCTCGGCGGTCTTCCCGTCGATGATCGCGGATGTCAGCCAGTTGATGCGTCCGGTCGCTTCCTCCCCTGCGATGATCTGGGCCCCGATGAGCCTGTGCGTGGAGCGGTCGGCGAGGACCTTGACGGTCAGGGGCATGCCTCCGGGGTAGTATCTGGCGCGGGTCAGGCCCTCGGCCTTGCCGCATGCGACGTCGATGCCGTACCAGGACGCGAGTCCGAGGGACAGCCCGGTCCCGGCGATCTGCAGGTCCCCGATGGCGCTCACCCAGGGGCTGGCGACGGGTCCGAAGGTCTTCTTCGGACCGTGGGCGGCGTTGTTGCCGGCGACGAGTCCCTGCTTGACGGCGGTGGATCCGAGCTGGCTCATGGTCGCTCCGGGCATGACCGCGGACTGGCACTGGACGAGGTCCCCTGCGACGTAGATGTCGGGCACGAGGCGTCCCCTCCTGTAGGCGTTCATGGTCGGAGCCGCTATGACCGCGTTGAGCTGTCCGATGTCGAGTCCGAGGGCCTTCGGGATCTCGAGGTTGGCGCGGACCCCGGTCGCGAAGATCATGACGTCGCACGGGTAGTCCGTTCCGGCTGCGGTGACGCTTTGGACCTTTCCTTCTCCCTTGACCGCTTGGATGGGAGCCTTCATGACGAATTTGATGCCCCTCTTCTCCAGGTCGGCCTGGATGACGTCGGCCATGTCCTTGTCCGCGATGCGCGGGATGACCTGGTCCATCATCTCGATGACCGTGACGTCCTTGCCCATGTCCTTCAGAGCGACGGCGAGCTCGAGTCCGATGACCCCGGCCCCTCCGATGACGACATCCTTCGCATCGGCGAGGGCCTTCTGGATCTCCTTCCCGTCCCTGACGGTCCTGACCACGAAGACGTTGCCCAGGTCCTTGCCCTCTATCGGGGGCACGAAGACGGTCCCTCCGGTCGCGATGACGAGGGAGTCGTACGGGTAGGTCTTCCCTCCGGCGGTGACCTCCTTCTTGTCGCTGTCGACGGCTTCCACCTTCGTCTTGATGATGACTTCGATGCCGCGTTCGGCCTTGTAGTAGGACGGGTCGTGCATGACGATGTCGGACCAGCCGGTCTTCCCCTCGATCCCCCAGGGGATGGCGCAGGGCGAGTAGGCGATGTCCTCGTCCTCTGTGATGACGGTGATCTCGGCGTCCTTCGAGGCCTTCCTGGCGGACGAGGCGGCGGACATTCCGGCGGCGCCCGATCCGATGACGACGATTCTCATGGACATTGTAATCGACACCGCATGCGCGCGCACATAAAGACGTTTGCGCGGACGGTCGTCCGGGCCTCAGAGCGGGAACGGACATGCTGGCACATGTCATCGCAGCGCCTGTCTGTCCACTGGAAACGATTTTCTATCTGGTTCAGGATAGCCTGGGTCGATGAAGGATAAAAGGTCCCCGTCCCAGCTGGAGGCCGTGTGGAAGGAATCTGACATGTCCGGAGGCCGCAAGGTCGACGCCATGGTCATGATCATGCGCACCAACGGATGCTGCTGGGTCAAGAGCGGAGGGTGCACTATGTGCGGCTACAGGGAGGCCTCCCTGGGCGGCGTCACCGAAGAGGATCTGCTGAAGCAGCTCGAGCAGGCGCTGTCCCGCTACAAGGACGAGCCTTTCGTCAAGATATACACGTCGGGGAGCTTCCTCGACGACAACGAGATCCCCCCGTCCGTGAGGGGGAAGATCTTCGAGGCGTTCTCCGGATGCGAGCGCATCCTCTTCGAGAGCCGCCCCGAGTTCATCACGGAGGATTCGCTCAAGGGAGTCCCCAAGACGGTCACCGTCGCGTTGGGATTGGAGAGCTCGGATCCCGAAGTTCTGGAGAAGTCGGTGCACAAGGGATTCACCCCGAGCGACATCGAGAGGGCCGGCAGGCTCCTGAAGTCGCAGGGGTACGGGGTGAGGACGTACCTGCTCCTCAAGCCCCCGTTCATGACCGAGTCCGCAGCGATAGAGGATGCGGTCAGGTCGGCGAGGTTCGCCGCACCGTTCTCCGACGAGATCTCCGTGAACCCGCTCAACGTCCAGAGGGGCACCTACGTGGAGCGCCTGTGGAAGAAGGGCGATTTCAGGTCGCCCTGGATATGGTCCCTCATAGAGGTGTTCAGACAGCTGTCTGGCACTGTCGATTCGAGGCTCATGTCGTCCCCGTCCGGGGGAGGCGCCTCGAGAGGGGTCCACAACTGCGGCGAGTGCGACCAGCGCGCCCTCGACGCGATCGAGAGATTCAGCTATAGCCAGGATGTCGGAGACCTCGACGTCGACTGCGCATGCAGGGACAGGTGGAGGGCCTACATGGAATCCGAGTCGATCCTGGGGACCCCCGCGGATCTCGACCGCGGGCTGGAAAACGATTTGGCACTTAGGATGTGACACCGTGGAGTACGACATCAAGAAGGGTTGGTTCAAGAACATCGAGGGGGACCTCCTCGAGAAGATGATGGGCGACGTGTTCGGCAACGTCTCGAAGGAGGGCGACGTCCTCGTCTCCTCCTACGGGGTCCTCGAGAGGATCGAGGTCAAGGTGCTCGCCAAGGACAAGCTCGACATCGCCACGGTCAACAAGGACGGAGCGATGTCCGACGACGACATCCTCGACAGCAAGAGGCGCCTCAACGAGTTCGCCGAGAAGGCGACCGGATTCGACGCCAAGGCCCGCATGAAGAGGGCCCAGAAGAAGGCCAAGGAAGGCAAGCTCTGAGCGCCTTCCCCGAAACCCCTTCCCCTTTCCTTCTCTTATAATAGGGACCGCACATAAGGTTATATAGGGCACCCCTATACACGACCCTTAGATTGGACATAATAGTGTTCGACCAGACGCATCGGGCAATGCGAAAGCAACCCATTTCCGTCCCGCATCCCCCCAGGGTTCTTGGGACGTGAGGGGCGTCACGGTCGGAGCATTAGACGTTGTTCGTCTGATAGCGCGAGGTTAGCGAAGATACCCTCGCAGGCAGGTTAAAACATGCCGCAAAGGAGACGTCCTAAGAGAGGATCCAGGGCATACGGCCCTAGGAAGAGAGCGCAGTCGCAGACGCCGAGGCTGGATTCGTGGCCCGAGATCAGCGGAGCCCCTAAGATTCAGGGATTCGCGGGATACAAAGCCGGAATGACCCACGCCTTCGTCGTGGACAAGCGCGCAAAGAGCACCACCTCCGGAATGGAGGTCCAGGTGCCCGTGACGGTTGTCGAGGTGCCCCCCATGAAGGTGGCCGCCGTCAGGTTCTACGAGAGCAGCGTGGTCGGTCTGAAGACCGCCGGAGAGGTCTGGGCCAAGGAGCTGGACCCCCTCCTGGGGAAGCGCCTGTGCGTCCCCAAGAACCACGACGAGAGCACGTTCGCCAAGTACGACGGTCTGGACATCGAGGATGTCCGCATCCTGGCGTACACCCAGCCCAAGATGGTCACCGGAGTCCCCAAGAAGGTCCCCGACCTCATGGAGCTCAGGATCGCCGGCGGGACCATCGACGAGCGCGTCGAGTACGCGAAGAAGATCCTCGGGACCGAGGTCAACTTCACCGACTTCGTCGCCGAGGGCGCGCTGACCGATGTCATCGCAGTCACGAAAGGAAAGGGATTCCAGGGAGTCACGAAGCGCTGGGGCGTCAAGCTGCTCTCCCACAGGAACAGCAAGCACCGCCGCGGGATCGGAAACCTCGGGCCCAAGAGACCCGGGTACGTCAGGTCCACGGTTCCCGGATCCGGTCAGATGGGATACCACCAGAGGACCGAGTTCAACAAGAAGATCATCAAGGTCGGCGCCGAGGGCTCCGAGGTCACCCCCAAGGGCGGCTTCCTCAACTACGGCGAGGTCAGGAACGGCTACGTCCTGGTCTACGGCTCCGTTCCCGGACCGACCAAGAGGCTCATCAGATTCAGGGATGCGACCAGGATGCCCAAGAAGGCAGACAACGACGCCGTCGATGTCACCTACGTGTCCACAGAGTCCAAGCAGGGGGCATGAGAATGGCACAGACCAATGTCTACTCGGTCCGCGGAGGAGTCGCGGGCACCGTGGATGTTCCCGCGGCGTTCGAGACCCCCTACAGGCCCGACATAATCAAGAAAGCAGTCCTGGCCGCGGCCGCCAACGGCAGGCAGCCCTACGGACCCTCCAAGGAGTCCGGAATGAGGCACGCCGTCAGCACCCGCGGTAAGGGAACCGGATCCGCCCGCAACCAGAGGATCCACGGTCTCGGAAAGGCCGGAGAGTCCCCCAACAACGTCTCGGGAAGGAGGGCGCACCCGCCCGTGCCCGAGAGGAAGTGGGCCCAGAAGGTCAACAAGAAGGAGGCCAAGATCGCCCGCCAGTCCGCCCTCGCCGCCACGGCTTGCGCGGAGTGCGTGAAGGCCCGCGGCCACCAGTTCGACGACTCCGTGTCGTTCCCCGTGGTCATCGAGGACGAGTTCAAGGACCTCAAGACCACCGCCGACGTCATCGAGGTGTTCGAGAAGATCGGCATCGGATACGATGTCGAGCGCGCCAAGGACGGCCGCAAGATCCGCGCCGGAAGGGGAAAGATGAGGAACAGGAGGTACAGGACCCCTGTCTCCGTGCTCATCGTCGTCAGCGACGAGGAGAGGGGAGCGCCCATCTTCAAGAGCGCCGCCAACATCCCCGGAGTCACCGTCGAGGAGGTCAAGACCCTGAACACGAGCATCCTCGCCCCCGGCGGAGATGCCGGAAGGCTCACGGTCTACACCAAATCCGCCATCGAGGCCATAGGAGGCTGGACCCAATGAAGCAGAGCGACGTTCTCATCAGGCCGTACGTCACAGAGAAGGCCATGAACCACATGTCGGGAACCCCGACCCAGGGCCACAAGGACGGCAACAGGATCGAGTTCATCGTCAACAGGAACGCCGACAAGCACCAGATCAAGACCGTCTTCGAGGAGCGCTTCGAGGTCAAGGTCGAGAAGGTGTGGGTCAGAATACAGAAAGACGGAAAGCACGCCATCATCAAGCTCGCGGACGGATACTCCGCGGAGGATGTCGGTGCCCGCGTCGGAGTCTTCTGAAGGTGAGTGAACATGGGAAAGAGATTGATTCCTCAGAGGCGCGGCCGCGGGACTTCGCTGTACCGCTCGCCCAGCCACAGGCACGTCGACGACGTGAGGCTCCCCGCCATGTCAGAGGGCTCCGCCGTCATCAAGGACCTGATCCAGGCCCCCGGAAGGACCTGCCCGCTGGCAGTCCTGGACCTCAACGGCAGGACCGACTACCAGCTCGCTGTCGAGGGGACCAAGGTCGGACAGACCATCACCATCGGCGGCAGGGACATCGCCGCCGGGAACATCACGCAGCTGATGAACATCCCCGAGGGTACCCTCGTCCACAACGTCGAGGCCAGGCCCGGGGACGGAGGCAAGTTCGTCAAGACCGCCGGATCCTCCGGGACCATCGTCTCCAGGGGAGACAAGGTCGTCGTCATGATGCCCTCCGGTACGCTGAAGGAGTTCAGCCCCGACTGCCGCGCCGTCATCGGCGTCGTCGCAGGCGGCGGAAGGGGAGACAAGCCCCTCGCCAAGGCGGGTAAGAACGTCCACACCCTCAGGTCCAGGTCCACCGCGGCCTTCAAGACCAAGGGAGTCGCGATGAACCCCGTAGACCACCCCCACGGAGGCGGAAGCCACGCCCACGTCGGTGGACCCAACTGTCAGAAGAGGACCGCATCGCCCGGTCAGAAGGTGGGTTTCCTGCCTCCTAAGAAAAAGGTAAAGAAGTGATATCATGGCAAAGAAGATCATCGCAGGATCGGCGAAGGCCTCCAGGAGAAAGTCCAGGAAGAAGGCATCGGCGATACAGGCGAGGAGGAAGAAGGAGTTCCTGTACCGCGGGTACAACATGGAGCAGCTCCTCGCCATGCCGTTCGAGGAGTTCCTCGGACTCCTGCCCTCCAGGGCAAGGAGGACCTACCTCAGGGGTCTGAACTACGAGCAGCAGCTCCTGTTCGACAAGCTGATGACGGCCGAGGAGCCGGTCAGGACCCACCGCAGGGACCTGCCCATCATCCCCCAGTTCGTCGGCAAGACCGTGAGCATCTACAACGGCAAGGAATTCAAGGACGTCGAGATCAAGCCCGAGATGATCGGATGCTTCCTCGGTGAGTTCATCCTCACCAGAAAGCCCCCGGTGCACTCCGGACCCGGAGTCGGTGCTACCAGGTCTTCGAAGTTCATGCCGCTCAAGTGAGGTGTCTATCATGGTTTCAGGATACACAGCAACAGCGGACCCCGACACGACCGCGAAGGCCCTCGGAAGGGAGATGCCCGTCTCCCCGAAGTTCGCCCGCGAGGTCGCCGGAATGATCCGCGGCATGAAGGTCGAGACCGCCAGGCAGGCCCTGGAGGACGTCATCGACAAGAAGAGGGCAGTCCCCCTCAAGAGATACAACAAGCGCGTCTCGCACAAGCCCGGCGTGGGTCCCGGAAGGTACCCCGTCAAGGCCGCGAAGGCCATCCTGGGAGTCCTGGATTCCGCCGCCTCCAACGCGGAGTACAAGGGTCTGGACGTCTCCAACATGGCCATCGCGACGATCTCCGTCGCTAGGGGCCGCACCATCCCCGGGCACATGCCCAGGGCCCACGGCCGCGCCACCCAGTGGAACCAGGAGACCGTCAACCTCGAGATCATCATCGAGGAGGTCGAGTGAAATGGCAGCAGAGAGGAAATTCGTAGCCGAGAACATCCGCAGGGTCCTCCTCAAGGAGTACCTGATGAAGGAGGTCAGCCGCGCGGGGTTCGGAGGACTCGATGTCCAGAGGACCCCCATGGGGACCCGTGTCATTCTCACCACCGAGAGGCCCGGGCTCGTCATCGGACGCCGCGGACAGACCATCAAGAACCTGACCACGGTCATCGAGGACCGCTTCGGGTTCGAGAACCCCCAGATCGAGGTCCAGGAAGTCGAGAACGCTTCCCTGAACGCCCAGATCATGGCCGAGAAGCTCGCCTTCTCCCTCGAGAGGGGCTGGCACTTCCGCAGGGCGGGGCACTCCACGGTCCGCAGGATCATGGACGCCGGAGCCCGCGGATGCCACATCATCGTGGCCGGCAAGCTGACCGGACAGAGGCACAGGACCGAGAAGTTCAAGGAGGGCTCCATCAAGTTCTGCGGCGAGCCCAAGGCCCAGTTCATGGACCGCGGATACGCCGTCGCGAAGCTCAAGATGGGAGTCATCGGAGTGACCGTCGAGATCATGGCCAGGGACTCCAAGCTCCCCGCGGACATCAACGTCCTCAACAAGACCGAGGCGGCAGCCGTCCTCCCCGACCTCTTCGCCCCCGCAGCGGCCCCCGCACAGGAGGCAGCCGAGGCGACCGAGGAGGTGCAGTGACATGGCCGCCCTCAAGACCGCCGACATCAGGAACATGAGCGTCGAGGAGCGCAACCAGAAGCTGAAGGAGCTCCGCGACGAACTGATGCACGAGAGGGGAGTCTCCGCCATGGGTGGAGCCCCCTCCAGCCCCGGGGCCATCCGCGCCCTGAGGCTGAACATCGCCAGGATCCTCACCGTCCAGAAGGAGGAGGAGAAGAGCTGATGGCTGAGATCTGCCCAGTATGTGGATTGCCCAAGGAGCTGTGCATGTGCGAGGAGATCGCACGCGAGCAGCAGACCGTGAGGATCTCGATCGACAGCCGCAGATACGGCAAGACCGTCACCGTGATCGACGGTATCGATGAGAACGACATCGATATCAACGATCTCGCGAAGAAGCTGAAGAACAGATGCGCCGCCGGCGGAACCTGCAAAGACGGCCGCATCGAACTCCAGGGCGACCACAAGAAGAAGGTCAAAGCAGTCCTGGAGGAGATGGGATTCCGCACAGAGGTCAGATGAGAGACAACCACTTCGTGAGGACCGAGCTCATTGGATTGGACGTGGAAGTGCTGTCAGAGCCATACTCCGGCATAGCCGGCAAAGTGGTCGACGAGACGAAGAACACGTTCACCATAGAATCGGCCGGAACTGAGAGAATGGTACCCAAACCACGCAATGAGTTCAGGTTCAGTCACGAGGGCAGGACGTTCGTCATCAGAGGTTCAGAGATAACCCACCGACCAGAAGACAGGATAAAGAAGGTTAGGTGAAGAAATGACAGCAGAAATCAGGAACATCGGAATCGAGGTCGCCCCTCCCAAAGGAGAGTGCGACGATCCCAACTGCCCCTTCCACGGGACCCTTCCCGTGAGGGGACAGATCATCGATGGCGTCGTGTCCACGGTCAAGATGAACAAGACCGTGGTCGTCGAGCGCCAGTACATGAAGTACGCGCAGAAGTACGAGAGGTACGAGAAGAGGAGCAACAGGTACTCCGCCCACTGCCCCAGCTGCCTCGGCGTCAAGGCCGGGGACAGGGTCAGGATCGCAGAGTGCCGCCCGATCTCCAAGACCGTCGCGTACGTCGTCATCGAGAAGGTGGAGTGAATGAAGGGAATCGCCGGAAACCAGACCAGGGGCCTCCAGAACGGCTCCAGGCTCACGGTCATCGACAACACGGGAGCGAAGGAGATCGAGATCATCACCGTTCCCGGGTACCACGGCGTCGCCAGGAGGGTCCCCTCCGCAGGCGTCGGGGACCTCGTCATCGCATCCGTGAAGAAGGGAACCCCTCAGATGAGGAGGCAGATCGTCTTCGCAGTCATCGTCCGCCAGAGGCGCCCCATGAGGAGGCCCGACGGAACGATCGTCTACTTCGAGGACAACGCCGCCGTCATCACCACCGAGACCGGGGAGACGAAAGGAACCGACATCAAGGGTCCCGTGGCAAGGGAGGCCGCCGAGAGGTGGCCCCGTGTGTCCGCGACGGCCAGCATCATCGTGTGAGGTGTGAGGAATGGCAAGCAGCAAAGCAAGGGTCCAGAGGAAGAACCAGGCCAATGCCTCCGCGCACGTCAAGAGGAAGATGCTCTCCGCGCACCTGAGCGCCGAGCTCCGCGAGAAGTACGGGGTCCGCAGCGCCAGGGTCTGCAAGGGGGACACCGTCATCGTCGTCCGCGGCAACGAGGACATCAGAAACATCGAGGGAAAAGTGCTGAACGTGTACACCAAGACCGGCCGCGTGGCCATCGACGGGATCACGATCAACCAGGCCGACGGCACCGCCGCCGAGCGCCCGATCCACGCGTCCAACCTCGTGATCACCAAGCTGAACACGGAGGACCCGTGGAGGGTCGACGCCCTCTCCAAGAAATCCAAGGAGGCTAGCCAATGAGCGACCACATGAAGAGGCTCGCGGCGCCCAGGACTTGGCCCCTCAAGAGGAAGGCCAACGTCTTCATCGCCAAGCAGAGCGCGGGAGCGCACTCCGTCGAGGAGTCCATGGCCGCCGTCACCGTCCTGAGGGACATGGTCGGCGCCTGCGACACCGCCAGGGAGGCCAAGAGGATCATCGGGAACAGGGAGTTCTTCGTCGACGGCAAGGCCGTCAAGAACCCCAAGATGCCCGTCGGGTTCATGGACGTCGTGTCCGTGCCCAAGATGGACCTCGCCTTCCGCATGCTCATCACCGACAAGGGCAAGCTCGCCCTCGTCCCCATCGACGCCGACGAGGCCGCATGGGAGCTGTGCAGGATCGAGGACAAGACCATCGTGAAGGGCGGCAAGTTCCAGCTCAACCTCAGCGGCGGCAGGAACCTCCTCCTGGACAAGAACGACTACAAGTGCGGGGACACCCTCAAGATCGCGTTCGACGGGCAGAAGGTCCTGGACCACTACCCCATGGCGGCCAACGCCACCGTGTTCGTCAAAGAGGGATCCCACGCCGGATCCGTCAAGACCGTGAAGTCCGTCGAGACCATCAAGGGACCCGCCGCGAACATCGTGCTGTTCACCGACGGCACCGAGACCGTCGTGACGAACTGCTTCGTCATCGGCGGATCCGCGCCCGCCATCAAGCTGCCGGAGGCGTCCGAATGAGCGACGTCATGAGGCAGCTCTCCGTTGACAAGGTAGTTGTCAACATCGGCGTCGGCGAGGCCGGCGAGAGGCTCGTCAAGGCGGAGAAGGTCCTCGAGATGGTCACCGGACAGAAGCCCGTGGAGACCATCTCCAAGACCGTCAACAGGGACCTCGGCATCAGGGTGGGCATGCCCCTCGGATGCAAGGTCACCCTGCGCGGCGAGACCGCGGAGGAGTTCATCAGGAAGGCGCTCTCCATCAGGGAGCACCGCGTCCCCGAGTACTCCTTCGACAAGGAGGGGAACATGTCCTTCGGTATCTCCGATTACACCGACTTCGAGGGGATGAAATACGACCCCGAGATCGGAATCTTCGGAATGGACGTGAGCGTCGTCCTGAAGAGGCCCGGCAAGAGGGTCGCACTCAGGCCCCTGCTCTCCAGGAGGATCCCCAAGAGCCACCGCGTGGACCGCGCGGAGGCCATCCAGTTCATGAAAGACAAGTTCGAGGTACAGGTGGTCGAATGAAGCCGAAGAAGCAGTTTGGAAGGTCTGTCGGCTGCACCCGCTGCGGACGCAGGAGGGGGATCATCAGGAAGTACGGCATGCATCTCTGCCGCCAGTGCTTCAGGGACATGGCCCCCGAGCTGGGATTCAAGAAGTATTCGTGAGGTGTTCCAGATGCAGAGCGATCCACTCAACGACGCCATGTGCGTCATCAAAAATGCGGCACTCAACGGTAAATCCGAGTGCATGATACAGCCCTCATCCAAGCTCATCGGGCGCGTGCTCAAGGTCATGCAGGACCGCGGATACGTCACCCAGTTCGAGTACATCGAGGATGGAAAGGCGGGCAAGTTCCGCGTCATGCTCGATGGGGCCATAAACAACTGCGGCGTGATCAAGCCCAGGTACTCCGTCAAACTGGCGGACGTCGAGAAGTTCGAGGCCAGGTTCCTGCCTGCCCAGGACTTCGGACTCCTGATCATGTCAACAACCGCCGGAGTGATCACCCAGGACCGCGCCAAAGAGCTCGGGATCGGGGGGAAGCTCCTCGCTTACGTGTACTGAGGAATAAGAATGACAATCGCAGGGAAAATCGAAAGCACCATCGCTATACCCGGCGGCGTCACGGTGTCCAAGGACGGAGACGTCCTCACCGTGAAAGGGCCCAAGGGAGAACTTAGCAGAAACTTCGCGCACCCTGGAATCGATGTGGCCGTGAACGGGGCCGAGGTCAGCGTCAGCTGCGAGTACCCCAGGATCAAGGACAAGGCCATGGTCGGAACCTATGTCGCGCATGTAAGGAACATGGTCCACGGCGTGACCGAGGGATACACCTACCACCTCAAGATCGTCTTCTCCCACTTCCCCATGAAGGTGGCAGTGAAGGGGGACCGCGTCGAGATCAACAACTACATGGGAGGCCACGCCCCCCGCTACGCGAACATCGTCAGGGGCTGCACCGTCAAGGTCAGCGGCCAGGACGTGACCGTGGAGGGAATCGACATCGAGGCCTGCGGGCAGACCGCGGCCAACCTCGAGAGGGCCACCTCCAGGCTGGGATTCGACAAGAGAACGTTCCAGGACGGAATCTACATCGTCCAGAAGTCCCACAAGGTGAAAGAATGACAGTCAAGAATCTTACCGACCTGAAAGGCCTCAGCGACACCAACGTCGAGGAGCTCAAGGGGATCGGCATCGGCAGCGTGGCCGAGCTCAAGGAGGCCATCAACGATGACGAGAAGCTCAAGACCGTCATCAAGACCTGCTCCGGCGTCGGGCCGAAGACGGTCGCAGCCTGGAAGGACGCGCTGGAGGGTTCCGAGGAGCCCGCCGCGCCCGCAGCCGAGGAGAAATCCGAGGTCGTGGAGCAGTCCGAGGGAGCGTACGTCGTCAAGCTCAAGCCCGAGCTGGACGACGAGACCACCGACGCGCTCGCCAAGAGGGCCATGATCTCCGGAAGGAGGCCCGCCTTCAAGAGGCAGGAGTGGTTCAGATACTCCAAGCTCGGAGAGAACTGGAGGAAGCCCAAGGGAATCCACTCGAAGATGAAGAGGGGCCTCAAGAGGCGCCCGCCCATGGTCGAGGTCGGATACCGCGGACCCGCAGAGGTCAGGGGTCTCCACCCGTCCGGATTCGAGGAGGTCCTCGTCTACAACGTCGAGGGTCTGGAGAACATCGATCCCAAGAAGCAGGCGGTCCGCATCGGCGGAACCGTCGGAACGAAGAAGAGGATGGCTATCGAGGACAGGGCGGACGAGCTCGGCATCAGGGTCCTCAACAGGATGGTGTGAGTCATGTCCGATCTTAGCAACCAGAGAAGGATGGCCGCAGAGGTCCTCAAGTGCGGGCAGAACAGGGTCTGGATGAACCCGGACCGTCTCGACGAGGTCGAGGACTGCATCACCCGCGCCGACATCCGCACCGCCATCGCATCCGGCCTGATCAAGGCGAAGCCGAAGAACGGCACGTCCAAGGCCAGGATAAGGTACGCCGCAGGCCAGAAGGCCAGCGGGAAGAGGAAGGGACCCGGATCCAGGAAGGGAACCGCCAACGCCCGCGTCCGCGACAAGGAGCGCTGGATGGCCACCATCAGGCCCATCCGCGACGAGCTGAAGACCCTCAGGGCCGACGGCAAGATCACCCCCGCAGTCTACAGGCTGTACTACAGGAAGGCCAAGGGAGGCATGTTCAAGTCCCGCAGGCACCTGAGGCAGCACATGATCGCCGCGGGTCACCTCAAGGAGGAGGAGAACTGATGGCAAACGGTCCTAGATACAACGTAGCCTTCCGCAGGAGGAGAGAGGAGCGCACCGACTACTACGCCCGCAAGAGGCTCCTTTCGAGCCACGAGGCCAGGGCGATCGTCAGGAGGTCCAACAAGAACGTCACCATCCAGTTCGGAGAGTTCGGGATGGAGGGCGACAGGATCCTCGCGTCCGCGAGCACCAGGGAGCTGGCCGCAATGGGCTGGACCCGCTCGTGCTCCTCGATCCCCGCAGCGTACCTCGTCGGGTACCTCGCTGGGAAGAGGGCTGTCAAGGCCGGGATCGAGTACGCTGTGCTCGACATCGGCATGCAGAAGGTCCAGCACGGAGGCGTTCTGTTCGCCACCGTCGCCGGCATGTGCGATGCGGGACTCGAGGTCCCCCACGGAGAGGACGTCCTCCCCACCGAGGACAGGCTCCTCGGGAAGCACATCGATGAAGCAATCGAGGCCGAGATCAACGGCCTGAAAGAGAAGATGGAGGCTGAGTGAAATGGCTGACTGGGTTCCCAAAACGAGACTGGGACAGATGGTCCTCAACGGAGAGGTCACCACCATGAGCGACGCCCTGGCCACCAAGCTGCCCCTGCGCGAGCCCGAGATCGTGGACATCCTCCTCCCGGACCTGAAGGACGAGGTCATCGACCTCAACATGGTCCAGAGGATGACCGACTCCGGAAGGAGGGTCAGGTTCGCCGTCACCTGCATCGTCGGGAACGGCGACGGGTTCATCGGCATCGGCAGGGCAAAGGGCAAGGAGGTCGGACCTTCCATCAAGAAGGCGATCGACAACGCCAAGCTGAACATGATCGAGATCAAGAGGGGCTGCGGCTCCTGGCAGTGCGGTTGCGGACAGGCTCACAGCCTGCCCTTCGAGGTCACCGGGTCCTCCGGTTCCGTCACCGTCTCGCTGAAACCCGCACCCAGGGGTGTCTCCCTGGCGGTCGGCGACGTGGCCAAGAGCCTCCTGACCCTGGCCGGCGTCAACGACGCGTGGGGATTCGCCAGGGGCAACACGAAGACCAAGGTGAACTACGCCATGGCCACCTTCGACGCCCTGAGGATGACGTCCCGCATGAGGGTCACCGACGAGCAGGCCAAGAGCCTGAACATCGTGTCCGGCCCCACCGGGGTCAACTACGCCGAGAGCGGCGAGCAGCAGGAGGAGTGAAGATGGCATACGTCGTCATCCGCGTCCGCGGTATCCCCGATGTCAACAGGGACATCGAGCACACCATGGACCTCCTGGGACTCAACAGGGTCAACCACGCCGTCGTCGTCCCCGAGACCGACTCGATCAAAGGGATGCTGCAGAAGGCCAAGGACTACGTCACCTGGGGAGAGATCGACCAGGAGACCCTCGCCGCGATGATCCGCGCACGCGGACGCGTCGCGGGAGACTCGCCGGTCACCGACGACTTCCTCAAGGAGAAGTCCGAGTTCGCCACCGTCGACGACATGGCGAAGGCCATCATCGAGAACGACTACAGGATGAAGGACGTTGAGGGCGCCAAGCCCGTCTTCCGCCTCCACCCGCCCGTGAAGGGATACGAGGGCAACAAGCGCTCGTTCCAGAACGGCGGTGCCCTGGGATACAGGGGAGCGAAGATCAACGACCTCGTCAACAGGATGCTGTGAGGTGCGAAGAATGCCTAGCAGAACCAAGAAGTTCAGGGGTTACAGGACCCACGGACGCGGAAAGAAATCCGGCCGTGGGGCCGGTATCATCGGCGGTCACGGACAGGCCGGACTGGGCAAGACCGGCAAGATCGGTATGCTCAAGTTCGACCGCGACCACTACGGCCGCCACGGATTCAAGAGGCCCCAGTGCATGGTGCAGGCCAACCGCACCATCAACGTGGGCGAGCTCTCCGAGCAGATCGAGAGGTTCGTCTCCATGGGCTTCGCGAAGAAGGACGGGGACGCCTACGCGGTGGACCTGTCCCAGGCCGGAATCGACAAGCTCCTCGGCAACGGGAGCATCGGATTCGCTGTGAACGTCACGGTGGCGGAAGCCTCCGAGAAGGCGCGCGAGAAGATCACCGAGGCCGGCGGATCCATAGCCGAGGCCTCGGCCGAAGAGTGAGACTACTGTCGGGAGTGTAGATAGGGATGGAAGAGACACCTAGCCTGTTGTACAAAGTGAAGCCTTTGTCCGACAGGCTGCCCTCCGTCAAACGTCCTGAAGGCCACGTGCATTTCAGGACTAAGATGATGTGGGTCATCATCATATTGGTCCTCTACTTCGTGATGACCAATGTGTACCTGTACGGCTTGGACCAGTCCAAGTCGCTGGACATATTCGCTCAGTATAGGACCATCATGGCAGGAGCTTCCGGTTCCATACTGCAACTCGGCATAGGGCCGATCGTCACTGCATCCATCATAATGCAGCTGTTCGTCGGCGCGAAGATCATCAAACTCGATCTCACAAAGCGCGAGGACAAGGCCTGCTACCAGTCCGTCCTCAAGCTGCTCGTCATCGTCATGATCCTGTTCGAGGCGGTGCCCCAGGTGTTCGGATACCTGGTGCCCTCCTCGGGCGCGGAGAGCCTCTTGGGAGGTGCGGGGGCCAAGCTGCTGCTGATCCTTCAGCTGTTCGCCGGCTCCTACATCCTCTTCATGATGGACGAGGTCGTGTCCAAATGGGGTATCGGGAGCGGTATCTCCCTGTTCATCGCGGCCGGTGTGGCGCAGGCGCTGTTCACCGGGGCGTTGAACTGGAACGCTGTGGACATGAGCTCGGCGATGAGCCTCAGCAATCCGCCGGCGGGTACCATCCCGATGGCGCTGTACTACGTGTTCAACGCCAGTCCGGAGCAATGGGCCGCGGGAGGTTACGAACAGGTGTTCCTGAACAATGCGAACCCAGTGATCGCATTGGTCGGGACGCTCGTGATCTTCTTCGTGGTCGCGTACCTGGAGTCGTCGCGCATCGAGCTCCCCCTGTCCCACGGCAACGCCCGCGGTGCGAGGGGACGCTACCCGATCAAGCTGATGTACGCGAGCAACATCCCGGTCATCCTGATGTCCTCGCTGCTCGCCATCGTGAGCATGGTGGCTCTGCTGCTCTACAGCAACAGCTTCCTGAGCCAGATCCCCCTCATCGGAGGCAACTCGTGCATCGGGTACTTCGAGTCGGGTTCGACCACGGCCGCGGGAGGTATCGCATGGTATCTCTCGGCGCCGACGGGACTGAACACCTGGCTGATGCCCATCCTGGATCCGACGACATACGGCAACGGGCACAACGCGATACAGAATCTGGCGCACGTGGCCATCTACTTCACGGTGATGGTCATGGGATCCATCATGTTCGCCAAGTTCTGGGTCGAGACCACGAACCTCGGTCCCGAGGCGGTCGCGAACCAGATCCAGCGCAGCGGGATGCAGATCCCCGGATTCAGGCGCGACCCCCGTGTCCTCAAGAGGGTGCTGGAGAGGTACATCCCCACCATCACCATCCTCTCGGGAGCCATGGTCGGAGCCCTGGCCGCATGCGCGGACATGGTGGGAACCACAGGTAACGCCAGCGGAACCGGAGTGCTGCTGACCGTGGGTATCGTCATCCACCTGTACGAGGCCATCGGCCGCGAGCAGATGATGGAGATGAACCCTGTGATGCGCGGATTCTTCGGCGGAGAGTGATCGAATGCCCAACCCCGGAAGTCCCCAGAGCATGCAGCAGATGCAGCAGCAGGCCCAGCCGATGTCGTCCAAGACGATGCTCGGCATGATGATGGTCCTGATGATCATGATGGTCGTCATGATGTTCAGGGCCCAGATAGGCCAGGCCCTGGATACGGTGCTCCGGCCGTTGGCATTCGACGGGAAGTATCCCGTCCTCACGCTGATGATCGCCGGTCTGATCATGATCACGATCAGCACCATCGTCAGGAGCCTGATGACCGATCCCATCAAGATGGCGAGGAACCAGCAGATCCAGAGCGACTTCAACAAGGAGTTCCGTCAGGCAAGGATCGAGAACAACCTGTTCAAGATGAAGAAGCTCCAGGAGATGCAGCCGCAGATCATGGCCATGTCCATGGAGGCGAGCACCCAGCAGATGAAGACCATGCCCATAACCATGATCTTCCTGCTGCCGATGTACGCCTGGGTATGGTACTTCCTGCTGGTCGGGGACTTCCAGGGCGTCACGGGTCAGTACTTCACCGCGGACAACATCCCGCGCGTGGACCTCCCGTGGTCGGCCGGGTACGACCTGAACACGCTGCTGATCGGGTTCATGCCCTCGTGGATCATCATCTATACGATGGTGAGCCTGCCCATAGGACAGATCGAGAACAGGCTGATCAGGTTCATCTTCCTGAGGAAGCACCTCAGGGAGCTGGACCTCGAAGTCAAGAAGGCTGAGATCGAATGAGGATAACCATAAGCGGTCCTCCCGGATCCGGGAAGACGACCGCCTGCGCCAAGCTCTCCGAGACCCTGGGTCTCGAGGCCGTCGTGTTCGGAAGGATATTCCGGGAGCTGGCCGCAGAGAAACACCTTACCCTGTCCCAGCTCGGCGACATCGCCGAGCAGGACCCCTCCATCGACAACATGATCGACGAGAGGATTCTGCAGATGGCCAGGACGCACGAGGACCTGATCCTCGAGTCGCGCCTGTCGGCGTTCATGCTGACCAGGAACGGGATCGACGCGTTCAAGATCCACATCGACGCCAGTCCGGAGGTGCGCATGCAGAGGGTCGGGCTCCGCGAGGGGGAGACCCTGGAGCAGGCCACCGCTGCGACGTTGGACAGGCAGAGGTCCGAGGCCAAGCGCTACAAGCAGTGGTACGACATCGACATCAACGACCTGAGCGTGTACGACCTCGTGCTCAACACCGACCACATGACGCCGGACGAGGTCCTGGAAGCCATCCTGGAGGGCGTGCATGCCCGCTATGGCTGTTAAGGACCCGAACGCTCTGCCGGACAAGTGGGGCAAGCGCCCCTCCGACCGCACGCTCGGGGAACTCCTGCGCGGCGGTGTGATCATTCTCGACAAACCGTCCGGTCCGACCTCGCATCAGGCCACCGCGTGGGTGCGCGATGCGCTGTGCATGGAGAAGGCCGGGCACGGCGGGACGTTGGACCCGTACGTGAGCGGCGTCCTGCCCATCACGCTGGGGAAGGCGGTCCGTCTGACCGACATCGTCCTGTCCTCGGACAAGGAGTACGTGTGTCTCATGAGATTGCACGCGGACCGTCCCGAATCCCGCATCAGGGAGGTCATGGGACGCTTCCAGGGGAAGATCTACCAGCTCCCTCCTGTGCGCTCCGCCGTCAAGAGGCAGCTCAGGATCCGCACGATCAAGGAATTGGAGATCCTGCAGATATCCGGCAGGGACGTGCTGTTCAGGGCTTCGTGTGACGCCGGGACCTACATCAGGACGCTCTGCGTCGATGTCGGCGATGTCCTGGGATGCGGGGCGAACATGGTCGAGCTGCGCCGCACCAGGTCCGGGAAGATGACCGAGGACCGCGCGAACACCCTGCACGAGATCAAGGACGCGTACGTGTTCTGGCAGCAGTACGGCCACGGGGAGTACCTGAGGAAGATGGTGCTCCCGATGGAAGTGCTCGTGGAACCGCTGCCCAAGGTGGTCGTCAAGGCGACCGCTGTGGATGCCGTCTGCCACGGGGCGCATCTTTCGGTCAAGGGCGTGCACATGCTCGACGAGGGCATCAGGAAGAACGCCCTGGTGGCGATGATGACCGCCCGCGGGGAGCTGATCGCCCTCGGCAGGATGGCCATGTCCACCGATAAGGTGATGGCCGCCGATTCCGGCGTCGCTGTGGAGACCACGAGGGTCTTCATGGACCGCGGTCACTATCCGAAGATGTGGAAGTATTCCACGGACCTCGAGGAAGTGTCGGCCGAGATCCAGTGGGCCGAGTGATCGTTGAAACCAGTTCCGAGATCGTTAGGCGTGCTTCTTCGTTCGGTATGGAAAGCTCGTACTCTTCATTCCCCAGTGGAATCGCCATGAGGAGTCCGATGTGGACCATCAGATCGAAAAGATGTCCTCCGTCATCGAATCCGTCAATTCCGATCACACTGTCCATATCGACCTTTACGATCCGATTCGCCAGCAATTCGGTGAGGGCCTCCAGGTACTCTCCGTCCGAGTCGCGGAGGAGTTTCGAAATCGGTGCCATCCCATTATCGGATCCATACCGCTTCGGTTCGAATCCATCGGATGCATAGTTCATGATGCTACGGGGACAGAACACTGTCGCTTCTCCGATGCGATATCCGCCGTACCATTCCCTGGCTTCATCCATTCTCTCAGGAACACCGGAATCACCCAACAGGGTCCCGACCTCGTATTCGGTGAATCCGAAGCGATCGTCCCCCATATCGGAGAAGATGCTGTGGATGGAGACGTTGTTGAGGCCTGAGAATACGCTCGCCATGCATACAGGTATCACGCCGGTTATGACAGCCAGCCCCCTGCTCCTGTTGGCTTTCAAGGTCGAGTGGAGGAAACCGCCGAGATAGTCCAGGATTCTCCGACGTGTCTCATCTTCGGAACAGTTCCTCAAAACGTCGTCGTACCCGTCGATGAGTATGACAGGTTTCACACCGAATTCTTCTTTCAGAGCCAGAGAGAGCCATACGATTGCAGTTTTCAGACACCCTCCGGACATGTTTCCATCATCCAGGGAATCGAAGATCCTCTTCACGCGGACATTCGGTTCCGGAGAATCGAGAAGATATCTGTGGTGTTCATACGATTCACCGACGGCTTTGCTCAGGCTGTCGATGAACGATTTGAAGGTGGAGGAGCTCAGATTGTCGAGGTTGAGGCATATGACGGGGAAAGTGTTCCTGTACGATTGATACTCGGGATATGCGGAGATCTCGAGGCCGTCGAACCATCCGTTCCCTTTCAATCCGATGTTGAAGAATGCGTCCAACATCGAAAGATTGACCGTCTTTCCGAATCCGACGGGACGGGTGAACAGATAGACTCCGCAGTCGTTGGTATCGAGGATGTCCCTGATGAGCAGGGACTTGTCGACGTAGTATCTGTCCTTCTCACGGAGTTCCGCGAATGACAAACCGCTGAGGTCTATCTGTTCCATACAACCTTGAATCCATCACGAATCCATAAGTGTTCGCGGATGATCCATAGGGATTCCACGGGAATGAACGGTCCGCGGAGGTATCGGAGGATTATCTGGCCTGCGGTGGGCATTTAACATCGTACGCCATTATCCGGCGCATTCGGTGATTGAATGTCGCTATTCGCCAAGAGGGAGCAGGTCTACGGCCCCGAGACGGTGTCCGTCGGGGATTTCGATATCACGGTCGACGGTTGCTATCGGAACGTGGTGACCATCCCTCTGGACGTGAGGCCGCACCGCATGCTCAGGGTGAGCGTGAAGTCCGACCATCCGGTGGACGTCGTGGTCGCCCGTTCCGACAGGTCGTCGGCGGGTCACAAGGACGGCGTTACCGATGCGGTCCTGGGACCGTTCGATACCGGGAAGTCGGACAGCATGGGCATCCTCCTCGGGGTGTTCAAGGGCGACAAGGCTTCGGTCACCGTCGAGGCGTGGACTGATAAGGAATGACATCGGCTCCTTTCACCGACAGGGGCCTCATGCGCGAGGCCGATGGTTGGAAGCTCTTGGTCGCGGGCATCTCGTTCATCGCCGCCGTGATCCTGGCCTTCGCTCTGCCGTCGTTCACCGACATGGGTCACCGCGATTCGTTCGTGATCCTCTGCCTGCCGTTCATCGTCCTGGGTGTCTGGGACATGGTCATGGGCAGGAAGTGGATCATGCTCGCCATCACCGTCGTACCGTCCGCAGCGGCCTATCTGCTGGGCTGGAAGGCGTCGGCGGTCATGCTGATGCTCCTGGTCGGGACGGTCGGAGTGGTGTCCGCCATCGGGTTGATACACCGTCTGACGGTCCCCGCGATCCTCGTTTCGGCCGAACGCTGCAACACCGTCCCCCAACCGGACAAGTATCAGAAGGTCACGAGGTTCATGTTCGGCATCCCGCCGGATTTCGATGCCAGGAACATGATGATCGAGAAGCGCGTCCGCAGGGAGGGCATCCCGTGGAAGCTGATGCTCGACACCCTGATCCCCGCGTTCGTGCTGATGCTGTTCCTGTGGATGTTCATCGCCGCCGAGGCCGCATCGGACTCGTGGTCGCTCATCCTGCCCGCGATCGCCGTGACCCTGTACATCGTCGCGCTGGCGACGCCCTGGGCCATTCTCGGCGCTATAGACGCCCGTGCGGTCGCTCCCGGATCGGAATTCCGCCTGTTCGACGGGTTCATCGGGACCTTGAAGAGGATGGCGTTGCCCGCGGTGGCGGGGTTCATCGTCGTCATCGTGGCGACGTCCCCCGGATTGGAGATCATCCTGCCGATCATCGCGACGGCCGCGTTCTGCGTCGTCGTCGCCATGGCCTCGATCTCGCTGTACGGCTTCGACCGCGAGACGGAGTTCGTGAGCGATCTCGCATCGTCCTGGTCGGCATCGCATCCCGTGGACTTCTACTCGGGATACGACGGGAAGGACTGCAGGCACCCCCTGGACGACGGCGTTCCCGGGACGCCGAGGCGTCCCTTCGATTCCTGCTTCCCGCGTCAGAGGAACTGATCGGCGTGGAAGGGGTTGGCCTTGCCGGGCTTGTCCAGGGACTGGATGATCGGCTTGAAGACGGCTCCGGACGACATGCCGGGGGTCTTGTTCTTGCCGATGATCTCCGGCTCCTCCCAGTTCGTGATGATGACCTGGTACTTCTGACGGACACCCTCCACTTCGACGCACGGGACGGTCTCGACGGTCCTCTTGAGGATCTCGATCGAAGCGTCGGCCATGGTCTGGATCTGCTCGGGGGTGATGTCCTTCGGGACCCTGATGAAGAAAGTGTGCTCCTCGGTGGTGCCGTTGAGGAGGTAGGTGACCTCCGATTTCCCGACTATGTCCTTGAAGACCTTCTCCTTCTCGTCGTCCCCCGCGAGTTCCAGCATGCGCTTCTTGAACTTCTCCGGGATGTCTATGTAGAGGGCGTCTTCGCCGAGGATCTTGAACATGGGGAGGTGGATTGCGATTCCCTAGTAATATCCATCGTTCCGTTTCCGCATGTGCGTCGAGGTGCAGTAGCTCTGTTGCATGAAGGAGGGTCTGGGTCATTGCTCTCAGACGCTCTCCGGCATCGTCTTCGGTGCAGTCTGCGGATATGCTTCCATTCTCGAAGGAGATGTTGTTGGATTTGATGATGGAGTCGAAGGCGGTCATGTGCTCTGCGGTTCCGTCGAGGTCCTCGAAGGAGAGCCACATCAGCGTATGGGCATCGTCGGTGATGGTCCATCCATCACCCTTTCTCTTGAGGATCATGTGCAGTTCGTCCCCGTCCGGGAAGGTGTATCCGGTGTGGATGAGGTAGCGGTCTTCGCCTCTTGATTCCAAAGAGATTCCACGATGCAGTCCCTCCTTCATGGACTCGGCGATGTGGTCGATTTCAGAGGATTCCGAGGTCGTCCGTTTCTTGTAAACGAGTTCCATTGGACTGATCCCCTCTGGAGGATGGAGTGTCTGGCACTTCCCTCGCATACCACTTCGAGCGGTCCCAGGGCCTCTTCGAGCTTCCTGGAGAAACCGCTCAGCTGGAACACCCCGCATCCATCCGTCGGATGGACGCAGAATCCGCAGAGGCAGCCGTTCTCGCAGAAGCGGCGATTGTAAAGACAGACCCTGTCGATGCTGTATTCCTCGGCGAGAGGAGCGACGATAAGCCTGAGTTTCTCGGTCGTCAGTGGTTCGAACATCGTCGTCACTTGGGATCATCGCCGGGTTCGATGGGTGTCTTAGGGGTGTTCACGTACTTTCTTTTCCGTCATCTCATTCTTCATAGATATGTGATACATTGATAGGATTTAAATTAGTGTTATCGATACGTGTGGATGGAGATGTGTCGGCCGGGGGTGCCTGGAACGATTCCCAACGATTTCCCAAATCCCTGTACTGCACGGGTCACGCGTCCGATTTGGG
>CAVIUM010000018.1:0-28887 GCA_963645865.1 Lachnospiraceae bacterium | reverse complement strand
TGCTGAAGGCGTACAAGAAGAAGTGAATGACCCCGTCGGGGGGTCTCCCCGGCATTCTAAGAGGTTTTGTATATGGCTAAAAAGCCTGTGTATAAGAATTCCAATCTTCCGTCTTCCGAGATCAAGAAGATCAACGGTATGATCGGAAGGTCGTGGAAGAACGGTAGGCGTACCGGCGCCAAAAGCGCGTACCGCTTCCTGTTCTCCAACAATCGCATGAAGAAGGGGGGATCTTATTGATTCCCCGTGATAGGAATCTGATCACCGCGTTCTCGATCTTCGTGATCGTGGCCGCCGCATTCGCCGGCGTCTCCGTTCTGGGGGATGATTCGGAGGCTACTACAACTACATTCAATGTCGCTGTCGGAGATACCTGGTCTTCTAAACAGGTCATCCCCGGAGAAACAGTGACCGGTTCCGTTCCCGGTATAACTTTGAGTTCATCGGTCTTAGGTGGAACTCCTTTCATTATCGGGACTGGTACCTTCACGACCGAAGGGACCTATAATCTCACTTCTAATGGGGGCTATTCGGCCCAGGTCATCGTCTCCGCATCCGGATCTTCTTCCGGCGGCGGTTCCGGCTCTTCCGGAGGGTCTTCATCTTCTAATACCACTTCAGTTTTTGCAACTGTCGGAGAGTCTTGGTCTTCGAAACAGTTTGCTCCCGGTAACACATCTTCCGGTTCGATTCCCGGGATCTCATTTACTGTCAAGAATCTCTCGGGAACCAATTTCCTAATGGCTTCGGGTACTTTCACGAAAGCCGGAACCTATACCGTCACCACCGATTATCCTTGGACGGTCACTGTTACGGTCAGCGAGACTTCCTCCGGAGGATCCATTAATTTCACTTCTCCGGCTGTTGTCTCCGGGATCTCCGGATCCTCGTTCAGCTATCAGGCATCCACCAACCTTCCGGCTACCTTCTCCAAGTATTCGAGTACCGCGTCCTTCCTGTCGATCTCTTCCTCCGGTCTTCTGACCGGTACGCTTCCTTCGGTCACATCGAAGACTTCGTACACGTTCACCATAAAGGCGACCTCCCAATCGAATTCTTCGAACACTGCGACACAGAAGGTTACCATCGACGTCTATCCGGTGGCCAAGATCACCGCGTCCCCGTCAAATACGATCACGGCTAAGACGGGCGATTCCGTGAACGTCTCCCTGTCCGGCAATCTGCCTATGACGTTCACCAAATCATCCGGCACGTGGCCTTCTGGTATCTCGATGACTTCATCCGGAGCGATCACCGGGACCCTTTCCACGACTTCTACGGCTTCCGTCGTTGTCAAGGGGACCGTCTCCGAAGGTCCCTCCCAGTCCCCGACGATCACCATCAAGTTCTCCGTCACCCAGGCCGAACCTGCTCTGACTCTGACGTATGATATCTCCGACAATCAGAAGTATCTTGTCGGCAGCAGCATTCAATTCAATGCTACCACTAATGTCGATCAAGCCATCATAACGAAGACCGCCGGTCCTTCCTGGCTTTCTCTCTATCAATCGACCGGTACCCGTGCGTTGGTCCACGGATCCGTTCCTGCGACGTATACATCGTCCACGACTGAAACGATCACTCTTAAGGCGACTACTCCCGGAGGTCAAACCCTCTCCAAGTCGATCAAGATCGTGATCGAACCCGTCGTTGAGTTCACCTCCGTTCCCACTGCGTCCTGCGTGATCACCGCTGTATATTCCTACGACGCGAATGGCGTTCCCACCAAGAATTCCAGATTCATCCCTGAACTGGATGCTGCCATCGCCAATTACACGTTCAAGGATACGCTGACCATCAAAGGAACGTTCACCGGAGAGAATGCCCGGTCCGTTATTTGGGACTGGGGCGACGGTTTCTCTGACGAGGGATTCGTTGTCGATCACACGTACAAGGAACCCGGATTGTACACGATCAAGATGACCGCTTCCAACGAGGTCGGATCCGATTCCGTTGAAGTCGTCGTCCAGGTCGGTTCCGATACCAATCTGATCCTCGGCTATGTCATTATCGGCATCGTCGCGCTGCTGCTGATCTACATCGTGTATCGTGTGGTCTGTCGTAACGGCCGCTGTAAGTCTAGGAGGCGCTATTGAAACCCGGAGGGCTTCGGCCCTCCATCTTCCGGTGATAACATGAGTTGGATGATTTATGTAGCCAAGGCTATGGCCAAATCCGGCAAGGCCGCCTCCAAGGTCGGCGGCGCCGCATCGAAGGCCGGAGGCGCCGCAAGTAAAGCGGCTTCCGCTTCCGGTCTCGCCAAGGCGTTCAACGGTATCAAATTGGGATCCTGGTTGAAGGCCGGTACCGCCGGAGGGATCGGCATCGTGATCTATTCCTGGTGGAATTCCTTGGTGTCTTCGTTCGCCGGTGCCACCGGCCTTTCCACCGAGAATTCCGGTACGGTGCTCTCCCTGGCCTTCGGTCTTCTCGTCATCTATATCGTGGTCTCGATCCTGGTCCCTAAGAACGGTTCCGTCCATTACCACGGATTCGGATACTCCCGTTCCTCCGGATACCGTGATTCCGGAAGGAGATCCGGAAGGAGATCCGGCTATCGTTATCGGAGGTATCGGAGATGAACCGTTCCATCATTGCCGGCATCGTCGGGATTTTTCTGTTTTCGGGAATCGTGATCATCGGATCTGAAGATTCATCGGCTGATTCGGATTCGTCTCAGAATTATATCGGATTAGATAATTTTGGAACCTTAGATAATCCTATTACAGATTTTACTAAAATCTTTTATTTTGATGAAGCCGAAGACGATTATGTTTTGTCCGATTTCGATATTCATTTTCTTTTCTATTGTGTCAAATCTTCTGATGATCCTGTTTTTTATGTTTTGAAAAATTCTGGTATTTCTTTAAGTTCTGTCGATTTAGATTATATTAATATAAAAGTAAAGGGTTCAATTGTTTCTGTTCCTTCCGATATTCCTGGTGTTTATTCTCAATCTAATGAATTAGGGTTTCATTTGATTGGTTCTTTAATTGAACCTGGTATCTATCCTATTTCTGTTTCTTATAAGACATGGGATAAAACGAATACTCTTGACGAATCTCGTTCAAAGGATTTTACTTTCTATATTCATGTGGTTGATTTCGTATTCAATTCTGTTCCTGTTTTTTCTAACATCGTTTCTCCGGTGTATTCCTATACCGATGATGGGGAACCTTTCATTCCTTCCGACGATGTTCAGAATTTGAATTCTGCCGCTTATCCGGTCCTCGGATCCCCGGCGACCATCGGCGCGGATAAGTGGGTCGATCCCAACTATCGGGATCCTCCGAATGCCGACCATATCATCACGGTCACGGCTCCGCTGAATTTCAAGAGCAACGATCCCGCGTATACCTTGCGTTGGACTTCTACCGAGGTTTCCGGGGCTTCCGATGTTGATAAGGCCCGGTATTTTGCATTGATCGCCGGTAATTCTTCGGCTTCCATCATCGGTGGCAATCAGTACAAGCTTTCCACCGGAGGCGTTGCCCCGTGCCTTCCGTCGTGGATCACCTACGAAACGGGATCCGCTAATTCCTCCGGGTATTCGGAGATCGGATGGTTTGATATCATCATCCGTCCGGCTTTGCAGCAAGTCTCCGAGGATACCCACGGGGATTATTGGATGTATTTCGAAACCGAATCTCCGAAGAAGGAATCCTGGCTGATCAAGCTGTCTGTCGATGTTCAATGGAATGGCGGCGTGATCGTGCCGGAGAAGTACAATGAGTTCATTCTTTCCTACGATTACGGTATCGGGGGACAAGGGAACTTCTCCTATCGCCAGGTGGTCTCCGATTCCACCGTTTCGTATCAATTCATCGTTCCTTCTGAATTCCCGTCCCGTTCCGGTTTCGAGTTCCGGGGCTGGTCCGTTTCGCCGGGATCCGAGTATTCGGATATCGGCGATGCGTTCGTCCTCTCAGCATCCACCCCGGGGGTTTCCGTTAAAACCATCGATAATAAAACGACGTATGAGAAGACGATATACGGTGTCTGGAAGGAGATCGGTTCGGGTCCGGAACCCATACCGGATTTCCTTGCGGAGCTGCTTGAGCTGCTGCGCAACCCTGCGGTCATGGGCGGGTTCCTCGTGTTCGTGTTCCTGTTCGCTTTGGCGGTCCGTTCCAGGAGGATGTGATATGGCCGTATGGTTCATCCCCGCGATCCTGACCGTCGGCGGTCTGGTGGCCGATTTCCTGATCTCCAAGAAGATCGAGGAGGATTCGGCCGCTGCCGACGAGAAGCTAGCACAGATCGAGTACTGGTATCAGCTGCTTTCCGGTCAAATGTCCCCGACGGAATTCTTCTCGGAGGCGTGGCCTTCCTTCGTCTTCATCGGGGCCGTGCTGCTGATCGGCTTTTTCATAGCCAATCCCAGGAGGCGTTACGCATGAGATTGAGATTGATCTTCGTCACATTGTCCATTCTGTTGAATTCACTGTTCATAGTGGATTTCCTTTGTTACATGTTCACATCGAAGGGCCTCGGGGCCTTCGTCTTCAACGACGAGGGCCTTCAATCCCTGTCCGGATTCATCACCGACCATTACGACGGCATGAGCGCTTCGGAATTCCTCTTGGCTAACGGGATCCTGTTGTCGTTCTCCGTCTTCCTGGTGATAGCTTCGGTGTGGATCGCCTGCTATGAAACCGGAACTATGCGCATCGGAGGAAGGAGATGAAGCTTCTCCGCATGATCTCCGGGATAACGCTGCTCACCGGCTCCGCCTGGTTGGGTCCGGCTCTCTCCAAGGTGTTCGACGTCTCCGAAGTATTCGGATACGTCGGGTTCGCTTCCATCGTTGCTTTCCTCGGAGGGATGCTGTTCTATTCCGGTCTTCCGACGGTCGGAAGGAGGCTCCGATGGAACTGTCGTTCCTCTCCGGCATGGCCGGCGTCGCCGGTGCGTTCATCGGTTTCCTCGTGTCGTACGTGTACTATTCGAGGAGATTGGAGGAATCCGTTACCGATGTACTCTAAGTTCTCCGTCTCCGAAGGTCTCGGTACTAATGTACCGGAGTTTTCCAAGGACCAGGAGCCGGTAGGCCGCACGGGTGCGGATCTTCTGTATTCATCGAGATTCGCTATCCTCGCTGCCATCCTGATAATCGGATTCCTCGCCCTTCTCTGGTTTTCCGGAGATGCCGCCGCCGAAATCCTTTCGGAGTACGGGGATGCCATCGTTGTCTTCGTCATGGCGTTCCTGTTCATGTCGATAGTCGCTCGCGGGGTCGTCCTCCGGCTGCTGCGCGTCCCCACCATAGATTACCTCGTCCTGGATTTCCAGGAGATGACCGGTTCTATCCATCGGATCCCCGTTTCGTTGCTGAAGGATATGGAGGTCTCCGGAGGGAACAATCTTCAATTCACCTGGAGGGACGGTCATTCCTTCCGCCTCGCTCGGTCCGTGGATCTCGATGCCGGTACCATCGTCACGGCATGGCCTCACGAGATCCCCATCGAACAGGCCGCCTTCACTCTCGGCGATCTGCAACGTCGTGAAGACGATTACAAGAACTGCAAGCTGGAGAATCTGCTGCTCCGTAGGCGTCCCGTCGTCATCGCTTCGGATCTGGCCCGCGAATCCCACGAGTATCTGACGAAAGAGATCTCCGAAGTCCTCGGCCTCGGGGAATTGGACGTCTCCGAATACCTCGAAGGATTGGATCCTCTGAATCCGAAGGTGTCCGGAGATCAGTTCTCATACGAGGAACTGTCCGAATTCGATGAATTCCCGGAGGAATTCCGATGTCCCGTCTATTGAACGAGCTGCACGGTATGCCGCATGGTATCATCGGCATCGTCGCGTCCGGTAAGCAAGGCAAATCCGCCCTTGCGTTCACCATAGCCGAATTGGTCTATCCGGACCGTCCCCATTACTTGTTCGAAACCGCGGATGCGGATCTCTCGTGCTTTCCCGGATTCTCGCTGGTCACCGAATTCGATGATATACCGCCCGGTTCCGTCGTCATCATAGAAGATCTCGGTCGTATCTTCCATTCCCGTACATCCGGTCATGATTCATCCCTTCCCCGTTGGCTTGGCATTATTTCTCATAAATCGATTCTAGTGATTTTCACCATCCAGAACCTCTCCGATGCCGATATCGCTCTATTCCGTTCCCAGAATTTCATCCATCTCCACAAAATGATGTACGACGAGGATCTCGCTTTCGAACGTGCGGAATTCCGGGAGGATCAGATCATGGCCAATCTTATGATCCGTCGGTTCTCCAACGAGCATCCGGATGTTCCCTCGAAGTCCCTGGTGTATTCTCCTCGCCATTCCGAAGTGACCTCCTGGCCTCTGGTCGGCTGGTGGTCGGACCGCTGCGCCCATTTCCTCCGTGATGTGAAGGTAGGTTCCCGGAGGTCGAAACCGTGATTACGATATCTTTATCGAGCTCGCACGATTCGAGCTCGGGATCCCATCCGCTGCCTGTCGGATTCCGTGGATTCTCCACGGATTCCGTATTTTGTATCCAACTTCCGGAGGTGTTCTCATGACCGTCGTATTGACCGGTCCGGAGATCGACCGCGCGGAAGCGTTCCGTCTCTCCAAGCAATTCCGGCTCCCTCCGGAGGTGTCGCTTTGCAACGATCCCTCGGTCTTGAGATTCGGGACCTTCTGCGATCTGTACGGTCTCGATTCCATGATAGTCCTCCGGATCCGGAATCTGAAATTGAATTCCGGCATGGCCTCGGAGATCTCCGGCTCCGCATCCTATGCGGATCGTCTCTCCCACTTCTCCGATCTCGACCGTCCGGTACTGTTCGAGGACCTGCGGGGCGTCCTTCCCGGGAACCACCCTGTCGTTCGTGGCCCCGCATCCGCCGAAGGCGGATGGCACGACGACGGGACCGAAGGTCCCGAGTTCGTGCGCGGGGCGCGGGAGGCGATGCGGCGCGAAGCGGCGCGATGCCTCCCATCAAATCCTTTCCAAATACCTTCCGCGCGGCAGCGCGGCATCCGGGTGAAAGAATGTCTCTGTATGATTACGTGGTGGACAAGAGGAATCTGGAATCTATCGAAAGAGCCGATAGGCTCTCCCGTAGTTTTTCCATTCTCGAACAACAAGCCATCGACAACGCGTTGATGGCGCATCCGATAACCGGGTTCGTGCGCTCCGCGTCGGTCGAATCCAGCATGTATCCTGCCATAAGGAGTAGTTACGTATCTCTTTCCAAGAACCTCACCGGCTTCAAGATGCGCACGTCGGAGCGCTCCGCCGATAGGACTTCGTTGCCGAACATGGTATGGAATCTACCGGGCCGTCGTCCCGGTAGATACTGCGGGGTGTTCCGTTCCTCCCACGGCTCCGAGATCCCCATAAAGATGTGCATCGAGTACCCGGAGCATTTCATGAAGGCCGTCTCCGGTCATTGCTATTCGTTGGCATGCAAGAACTGCATGAACTACGCCGCCATGCAACATGGCGTCAGGATCGAGGATCGCGTATGCACGCCTCCGGATATCCGTTCCAGGATCTCCGGCAAGCCGGAGTATGCTAAACATTGGGCCATCAGTCCTCCCCAGGAATGGATCAAGGGGATAATGCAACGCTCCGATCATTTTTCCGAACTGGTTGATGATCTCTGCTGCCTTCTTCCGGAGTACGGTTTCTCCGGAGGCTGCATTGTCTTCCATCCCTGGCGCCTTTCCACCGATGGCAAGATCTGGAGATTGTCTCCCCATTTCCATGCGGTCGGATACGGCCGCTTCCGGAACATGGACCTGCGCTCCGATCTGACCGCCCTCGACAAGAAGATCGGCATATGGAACGACGATTCCAAGGAGAATTCCTGGGTGTTCAATCAGATCCATCCCAACGATCCCCTGCGTTCGGTCCGTCATACCATCGGGTACATAATGACGCATGCCGGCATCGGATCCTACGATTTCGATGCGGATTTCTGCGATGCCGCCGATAGGATCTCGATCCCGATAGAATCCGGCAACGGCACGCTTCAGCGTGCAAAGACGATTACTCCCGGCATGCTCGCCGGCGACGGCTGGCGCCAATGCCGGTATTACGCGGAACATCTCGACGAGATAGATTGGATCGAGTGGACCAAAAGAACGACGACTTCGACGCTGCCATCCTACCGTGTCTTCGGCGACGTCACCAGGATCGGAACCGTGACCGAGGTATCGGACCGGGTTCCCCGTCTCTGCCCGGAGTGCGGTCAAACCATCGGAAGGTTCGAGGGTTTGAGCTGCACGCAATATCAGCCCGTGATGTATACGCATCGCTCGCCGGTGCGGGCGTTCAAGGATGATATCCCGAGGATCCGGTAGGTCCTCGAAGATCTCCGTCAAATGAACAAGGACGAGGGGGGTACCGTCCTCGATCTCGTGAAGGACGTTGCCATCTGCTCGACTCCGGAATCAAAGGGCCTCCAGGAGTACCGTTCCTCCGAAACCAGGGAACAACGCGTCGCCGCTCTCGATCATAGGCTCGTCTATGTTCCGTCGGAGAAGTATAAGCGCGGGTACGATCCTGTGTTCATGACCAGATCCGAATTCCGCGCATGGAAGGATACCGGTGTCGTCCCCGCAACGGTTGTCCGCGGATGATCGCCCCTTCGCTCCATCCTGTGTCTGAAGACTTCCCGAAGGTGTAAAGTCACATTGTCCGGATTCCGCCGCCTTCCTCTCGGCTATCTGCTTTATGCGTTTTTCTTCGAATTCGCGTAAAGCTGTTAGGATGTAATCTGCCCGACTGGTGAAATCCCCATGTGTTTCTATGTCGGCTTCTATCCTTTGGAGTAGTCCGTCCGGTATCCGGATGGATACGACAGTCGAACGATCCTTTCTTTCCATCGTATCACTATTGTATTCTTTAAGCTTGAAGATGTGTAATACTTTTCGATTCGAAAAGCATACTTAAATAGTATGTAGTCGTTTTAAACTACCATGTCTCGTACTAACCCCGAACCCAATACTTCTTTCCTGACGCTCAAGGATTTCCTTGGGTCGCCCGGTGCCGCCTTGACGCCGCGCGAAAATACCGGTGTTACAGAGACATATCAAGGCGGATCCTGGAGGCGGCGTCAGAAGTTCCCATGTGACCGCTGTCAGTTCGCTGAAGATGATTACGATGATGTGGTCTGTTCCATCACGGATCAGTTCGTCTATATGCTCGATTCCTGCCCCCTGCCGGAATCGCCTCTTTCCTCCAGGATCCTCGATTTCATAACGGATCATCCCGGCTCCACCGCCCGGGACGTCATGGACGGGGTCCTCGACTATCGGAAGGAGAAGCCTTCCGATGCCGAAAGGATCCTTATCGTCCTGTGCAACTCCGGCAAGGTCTATACGGTCGATATCTGGAACGAGTTCCATCAGAAACTCGTTCCGAGATACTACGCATGGGGGGCGATCCCTGTATGATAGCTTTCTGTCCCCAATGCGGGTTCGAATACAAGGTGTCCTCGTGTTTCTGCGGGATCTGTCCCTGCGGCGGCATCTTCTCGTTCCGTCCGGAGGAGTCCTGATGAACAGATACCCCTTCCGTTCCGTTGTCAACAAGTATCTCAAGGAGTACGACGGCGTTTATGCTGCTACAACTCACAAGGAACTCCATCGGAGGTTCCGGAGGATAGAAAGGATCCTCCAGGATCTGAAGGCCTCCGGTCTCGTTTCCTCGATGGATCCCTCGAAGCTCTCCCCGGAGGACGTCAAGAATTTCGCCGTGTATCTCCGGAGGGAATGCCGCATCTCTCCCGGGGCGCTTCAGCACGATATCGGGACTCTCGGAATGCTGTGCATGTACTCCGGCAACGATTGCGTCCGGTTCGCCCGTGTGAAGTATCCTTCCGCGTTCCCCGCGTACCGGAAGGTTCGCGGTTCTGTTCTTTCAAGGGATGAATTCGATTTGATCATCAGATACGCCGGGACCTGTTCCGGCGACGATCTAAGGAACGCGGCCTGCGTCTGCTTCGCCCTCGGGACCGGCGCCCGTACCTCGGAGATCCGTTCGGCTCTAGTCGAAGACTTGGACCTCGTTAACGGGACTTTGTACATTAGAGAACCGAAGGGTGTTAATTCATATGGTATTAAGCGTATTGTTCCGGTGCGCCCGGAGGTTCGTGGGATCCTTTCGCTGTTTATCCTACCTGCCGGAATGGATCCGAAGGATCCGATATTCGGGATCTCCGGTGCGCCCGTTTCCTTGAACTCGCTCGGTCAATGGCGTTCCAAGGTCTCCGAAGCCTGCGGGATCCAATTCGATTTCCGGATGCTCCGGAGGACCTATGGACAATATCTTCTCGATGAAGGATGGTCCTTGACCGATGTTTCCGTCCTTCTCGGCCATACGAACGTTTCCACGACTAACACGTTCTACGCCGGCGCCCGTCCTTCGCGCGTCGTTCAATCCGTGCTTTCCGGTTGGGATTCGAACGGGGGGAACAAGGGGGAAGATTCCGATGCCAGGAGGCTCGGATATGGAGAATCAATTATGGTGCAAGGGAAGGGATTTGAACCCTCGAACTCCTACGAGAATAGGCCCTGAACCTATCTCCTTTGGCCAGGCTCGGATACCCTTGCACGGAGAGCCTGAATCTGCGGATATCGTTCCGCTATATAATGGATTGTATGAGAATCCGACATGCCAGGATGAGCCCCAGAGTGCGCGGGGGCCCTCTGACACATCGGATCTTCGGTAAGTGGTTGAGGCAGAGCGGTTAATGATTTTGGTCCTCCCGGACGACCGCCCGGGAGGGCAGATTGACGAGGGCCGGTTCAAGCCTTCATTATCTTCATCCAGCCGCCGGACTCGTAGATCGCGAGCTTCCTCTTGGCCAGAATGGCTTCGAACTCTTCCCATGTGATGACGTCCAGCCTGTTGTTCTTCCCCTTGGTGAACTGAACGCCCTCTGTCCCCTTGACCTTACCGGGCTTGAGACCCTTGTTCTTCGCAATGGCCTGAGCCTTCTTCATATCGATTTTTTCCATGACTATGGTATCATCCCCCCTTAGTCGGATTTTTAAGCTTATTTAAAATATAAAAATGTATAGCCGATTTTCCACGTACTGGCTTCATTTATTGGATATATCGTACTGCTCTAATGTGGTTAGTACTTCGACACAATCAATATCAACCCTCGGGGGATTGGGCTGGATATGTCCCGCATAGGGAAGATGATCCTCGAATCCTCTTCCGCCGAGAATGTGACCCCCGAAGACGGTCTGATCCTGGGAAAAGCCCTAGCCATGGATTACCGCAGGGTGATAGTGGCCCGCGACCTGTCCCGCAGCGGCCCGATGATGACCGACGCGGTGATGTCGGGCCTTCTGTTCCAGGGGGCCGACGTCATCGATGCGGGGGTTCTCAGCGCCCCGGCGGCCGCGATGTACGCCTCCGAGGGGGACTGCACCGTGTACGTGTCCGGGGGATGGGGTCTCGCCGAGGGATACCATCTGTTGAATCCCGACGGCAGCATGTTCAGGGACGAGCAGATCAGACACCTCGACAGGGTGTTCCGCTCCCCTCCCGCGCCTCCGGCGCACGATAAACTCGGAACCTATTCCGTCAGGAACGGGATCGTCGAGGAGTACAACAGGCGCATCGCCGAGAAGATGGGGGACGAGCTGGAATGCTCCGTGGTCCTGGACTGCGGGTGCGGCACCTCCTCAGATTCCCTGCCCCAGATCCTCAACGGATCCGGCGCCGAGGTCCTCGCGCTCAACGCCCAGAAGGACCCGGACCATGTGTGCCAGCAGATCGCATCCGAGGGGCACGGTCCGGGAAGGCTGGAGAGCATCGTGACCGAAAGCACCGGGAGCATCGGGATACGCGTCGACGGCACGGGGTCATCCGTCACCGTCATAGACGAGAGCGGACGGACGCTCCCGCAGGACCGCCTGTTCGCCCTGCTCGTGCTGTATCTGAGGCCGGCATCGGTCGCCGTCCCCCTTTCGGCGGCATCGCTCATCACCGATGCTTTCAAAGGGAATGTGGACGCGGATGTCGACTCGCCCTACGAACTTCCTCCGGAAGACCGCTCGCCCACATTCACCGAAGACGGCCTCTCGGCGGTGTGCCAGGCGGTCAGGGACGGTGCGGCGATGGGATACTGCGACGGGACCATCGTGTTCGGCGACGGACCCGCCGTGGGGGACGGGATCAGGACGGCCGCGGCGGTGACCCGCATGGCCGGATCGAACAGCCTGCGCAAATTGGCGGATTCGTTCCCGACCTATCTCCGCGAGGAGAAGGAGATCCTCTGCGAGCTGAAGCCGGAGGAGTTCAGACGCTCGTTCGATGAGCTCATCGGCGGTCTCGCCGACAGGTGCTCCAGATACGGGGACGGCTACAGGATCTCCATGGACGACGGATGGTTCGTCATCCGCCATGCGGTCCATGACGACGGCGCCTCCTTGGAGATCGTCGCCGAGTCCAAGGACAGGGCCTATCTCGCCGGATTGATGGAGATGGCCGAGAACCTCGCCGACGGCACGATGAAGGAGCGACGTCGATAGATCACTTCGAGCTCCACCGGCTCGCCGTACGAATCGTAGGCTCTCCAGCTGGTCCTGTCGTAGGGCTGGCACGTTATGAAATGGATCCCGCCGGTGTTCCTGAAGAAGTCCTTGTCCGCGTCCGACGGCTCGTTGGAGTACCCCGGATGGGAGTGGGCGGATCCCGCCAGGCTGTAGTCTATCGGGGCCATCCATTGGTTCAGGAAGCTGTGCGAATCCCCGTACACCGTGCCCGGGAGCAGCACCATCTCGGAGATGACGCCGTCTATCTCCCGGGTCATGCACAGGAACTCGTCCGGATAGGTGGACCTGGCGGATTCGTTGAACGCATCGATGAAGTCGATGTCCACGGCGCGGATCGTCTGGCTCATAGGGTGTTCACCAGCTTCCTCCTCACACGGGAGTAGAAGTCCGTGTCGAAGCGGATGAAGCGGGCCTTCTGCTCCGAGAGCATGAACTCGACCTTCGAACCCCCCTCCATGTAGATCTCCTCCTGCCCGTCGAGGACTATGAGGCACCCCTTGTCGAGGACGTTCTCCACCGTGACCTTGGACGTCGCGGGGACCACGAACGGCCTGGAGCTGAACTTGTACGCCGCCATCGGGACGACCATCAGGGCGTTGACGTGGGGATCCATGTACGGCGCTCCGAGGGACATGGCGTAGCAGGTGGACCCGGTGGGGGTGGAGACTATCACCCCGTCGGACCTGAGCTCGGATGCCAGAACATCGTCGACGTAGACCCTGAAATGACGGATCTTGGCGACGGTGTCCGTGTGGACCACCGCTTCGTTGACGGAGTCCTTCATGTACTCCCCGTTGTAGAAGCAGGCGAGCTTGAACCTGGTCTCCACTATGTAATCTTCAGCGAGGAGCCTCTTGAGGCCCTCGCGGATCTCGTCGTGCTCTATCTCGGCGAGGAATCCCACGCTGCCGCCGTTGATCCCTATGACCAACGCTTCCGTGGCCTGCAGGGCGCGGAGTATGGTGCCGTCCCCTCCTATGACGATGATGATGTCCGCGTTCATCCTCGACAACGGGATCCCCGGGACCCCGAGGGCCTCGGCGATCTCGGTGTCGACGCAGAAGTCCACTCCGGCCTCCCTGAGGAAGTCCACGACCTCCCTGGCGGGCTCCAGGATGTTCCCGATGCGGGCGTTGGCGTACACCCCGTACCTGTGGTTCACGTGGACGATGCAGTGCTTGACCACCGCGTCGTACACCCTGGAATCCCCCACGGCGAGGAAGTTCGCGCGGTGGTCCAGGTCGAAGGGCATGTCGAGGACGTTGTTGCACAGGTCGTAGACCTCCCCTCCGGCCTCCCTGAGGATTATGGTGCTGGCGGCGATGTCCACGACGCGGGCGGAGCGGGTGTACTTCTCGGCCTTCATGTAATAGCCGTCGGCCTCGCCTTCCGCGACGATCTCCATCTCCAGCGAGGAGCATCCCAGCGAGCGGCAGGAGCGGACCTGCTTCGCTACGCCGAAGGCGTCCGGATGGGCGCCGTTCCCTTCGTAGATCATCAGGAACAGGTCGTCCATGACAGCCTCCCTCACATGGATGGGACAGCCGTTCTTGAACGCGCCCTTGCCCTTCTCGGCGCAGATGACGTCGCCGGTGGCCAGATTCCTGAGGTATCCGAGACGGATGTCCGACAGGCTGGACTTCCCGACCGCCAGAGAAACGGTGTAGTACGGCAGTCCGGCGATGGCGTTGGACGTGCCGTCGATCGGGTCCATGACGAGGGTCTCCTCCCCTCCGTTGTCCACGAACCCTATCTCCTCGCTCAGCACGTTCAGCTTCAGCTTGTGCAGGTCGATGTACATCAGGGCGGCGTTCTCGGCCACCTTGTCCACCGCCGACGAGTAGGTGCCGTCGGCCCCCATGCACACCTTCTTCCCCCTCTCCTCGGAGGAGGGGATGGTGTCGACCGCCTTCTGAACCGCGTCGGCTATGGCCGACAGGTCCGCCATCGTAATCATGCCCACCCGTAGTCGCTATTGATTAATAGGCAGTGGCCCTGGAACGGGGCATGGATTCGTCCGGGCCGGAAGGCGTCTACGAGGACCGCGGCAGGCTGTACACCGAATCCGCCTGCCCGGGCAGGAGGATCTACGGCGAGAGGCTGGTCCGCTCCGACGGACGGGAGTTCAGGGAGTGGGATCCCAGGAGGAGCAAGCTCTCCGCGTACATCGCCGTCGGGGGGCGGGACGTCCCCTTCAGGAGGGATTCCTCCGTCCTGTATCTCGGGGCCTCCAGCGGGACCACGCCGTCCCATGTGGCCGATATCGTCAGGGACGGGAGGGTCGTGTGCGTCGAGTTCGCTCCGCGCATGTTCCGGGAGCTGGTGAAGAACAGCGAGGGCAGGCCGATGATGATGCCCGTCCTCGGGGATGCCACCAGGCCCGAGGGGTATTCGATGTTCGCCGAGAAGGTCGACATCGTGTACCAGGACGTGGCCCAGAAGAGGCAGGCGGACATCGTCTGCGACAACATGGATTTCTACAATGCCGATTGGGGCATGGTCGCCGTCAAGGCCAGGTCGGAGGATGTCACCGCCCCTCCGGAGAGGATCTTCGAGGAGACCGAGATGAGGATCCGCGAGAGGGGATACAGGATCGTCGACGCCAGGAGCATCGAGCCCTACGAGAAGGACCACGAGATGATCGTGTTCCGGAGGCCCTGACATGGGCCGCACGGCATACGCCATAGCGTTCGACGGTGACCGTTATCTGATGATATGGAACCCCAAGCGCGGAGGATGGGAGATGCCCGGCGGGCATGTCGAGCCGGGGGAGACCTCCGAGCAGGCGGCGGTCCGCGAGTTCATGGAGGAATCGGGATACCGCATCGATGTGGTCGCCGGGAGGGACATCGGGTACTGCGACGTGTTCGCCGCCGTCCTGAAGGAGAAGGTCGGGGATTGCGAGATGGAATCCCGCCTGTTCTCGGAACTGCCCGACGAACTGTCGTTCAACCGCGAGGAGTACGAGGACACCGTTCCTTGGGCTAAGACTGCGGTCGATTCCGACCGGGATTAAGATCCGACGGCGCACCGAAGATGCGCCGTCAAGGTTTATCGGGAGCTCACGCCCCCATCACGAGCTTCTGGTACGCCGTCCCGTACTTGGAGAACGACCCGACGTACGCGTGGCAGTCGGAGAGCGCGTGGGCCATCCACAGGGGGACGGCCGTGCGCGTCTTCAGCTCCATTATGGACGAGCCCTCCGGGATCAGCCTCTGCCCCCCGGTCGGACCGTCGATGTCGATGTTGTCCAATCTGGCGGTCACATCCCTGTCGAAGGTGATGCGCAGGTCGTCCTCCTTCGAGGCGAAGGATTCCCTGGAGTAGCAGAGCATCATCGCCGGCCCCAGCGTGGGGTACCTGTCGCGGAACGTCTCGATTTCGTGGCCGATCTGGGTGTCCGTCCCATCCACCTCCTGTCCGTCGAGCCATCTGACGGCGTCGTCGGTCGGGAGGGACAATCTGCGCTTGTAGGTCACCCCGTCGCACTTCTTCTTGATCTCCACGAACGCCGGGTCGTCGGCGTCGCCGGAGTACTTCCTGAGCCTGAGCTTCTCCTTGTACTCCGGATGGGCCAGGGAACGGACCGCCAGGGTGTACCCCTGCGTGTCGTAGTAGATGTTCCTCACGTCGCTCACCGCGTACCCGTCGGGCTCGGTATGGCCTTCCATCGCCTCCCTTATGGCGCGGGTCTGCTCCGGGTCGAGGATGTACTTCATCTCGTACCTCTTGAACACGTCCTGATACGATGCCATGGGATCACAGCTCCGTGTACTTCTGCTCCGCGTGCCCGAGGTAGACCTCGAGGTTGCCGTTCTTGCAGCGGATCTCATCGATCATCCTCTTCTCGTCGCATCCGTCGGACAGGGTGACGCCGTAGGTCAGGCGGAACATGCTGCCCATGTTGGTGGTCTTGACGCTCTTGAGCTCGTAGGCGGAGGTGTAGGACGAGAGGATCCCGTCGAACTCCCCGCGGTAGTCCAGGTCCTCGGGGACGGTGATGCGCAGGGTCATGTCGCTCTGCTCGGTCCATCCCTTGCTGATCAGGTTGTACGCCACGCAGATGGCGCACATGATGGCGGTGAAGAGCGCTCCGTACGCCAGGAATCCCATCCCGACGAGGAGCCCGGTGCTCATGGCGAGGAAGATCATGACGATCTCCTTGGCGGTGCCGGGGGCGGAACGGAACCTCACGAGGCTGAACGCCCCCATGACGGCGATACCGGCCCCGATGTTGCCGTTGACGACCATGATGATCACCGAAACGACTGCAGGGATCAGCGCGATGGTGAACATCAGGCTGTCCGAGTGCTTGGCGCGGAACCTGTAGACGGCCGCGAGGGCCAGTCCCAGGACCAGGGCGCATCCCACCGAGAGCAGGAACGCCATGGGGTCGATCGATTCCGACGTCCCTCCGAATATGCTGTCGAACAGGGACATGGGATCAGCTCCAGTAGACGCCGTCCGAATCCGCTCCGGAGACGGACGAGGAGGTCGAGATGGTCGCGGACGAGGATCCGAGGTACACGACGAACGCGGACATGGACGAGGTCATCTTCACTGCGGAGACGACGGAGCCGCCGACGCTGACGGTGATGTAGCTCCCCGAGGATGCGGACACGGTGCCGGACTTCGCCACGGAGGAGAAGTTCGAGCAGTTGGTGCATTCGCCCTGGGCCATTCCTCCCGATACGGAGATCGCGAGGACCCTGCCGCCGGTGTAGGTGTATCCGTTCTCGGTGTCGAGGGCGGAGTCGGCGTTGCCGGTGCTGATGACCGTCATGTCCCCACCGGAGATGACGATGCCCTTGTACTGGGTGTAGGAGTTGGAGTCGAGTCCGTCGCCTCCGGCGCGGATGACGATCTCCCCTCCGGCGATGGTTATGCCGACGCCGGACGTGGATGTGGAGTTGATGCCGTCGTCCGAGGATACGATGGAGATGTCCCCGTCCTCGATCTCGACGGTGGCGCCCTCGAGACCCTCGTAGCATTCGGTGATGGTGATAGTTCCCCCGGTAACCGCCAGGGCGCCGTCGGCGTGCATCCCGTCGTCGCCGCATGCGATCGTGATCGTTCCTCCGGAGACCGTGATGCTCCCGTTGCTGTGGACCCCGTCGTCGTCGGAGGAGATCGTGATGGTCCCTCCGAGGATGGTCACGGAGTTGTCCCCCTTGATGCCCTTCCTGGATTCGGATCCGGAGTATCCTCCGGAGCCCTCGCCGCCCGGGTTGGTCCCGGGCTGCTGTCCTCCGCCGGGCTGCTGGTCCTGTCCTCCCTGTCCCCCCTGTCCGCCGGGGTTCGTTCCGGGCTGCTGTCCGCCCCCGGGCTGTCCGGGAGCGGAGACCTCGGCCCCGATGGTCGTGGTCGATGTCGTCGATGTGGATGCGGAGTATCCCGCGTACGTCCCGGTCTTGATGTTCAGGGTGAGCGTCCCCTCGGTCTCCTCGATGATGACATCGTAGGAGGCGTCGATGCCGTCGCTCTCCGCCTTGATGGTGAGGGTCAGGTCGCCCTTGTCGGTGCAGATGGTGACGATGCCCTCCTGCCTGACGGTGCCGTCGTCCTTGGTCGTGGCGTCGGTGTTCGTGGTCTTGATCGCATCGCCGCTGCGGGCGGTGAGGGTGATGATGCCGGACTGGATGGTCACGCTGTCGTTGCCCTTGAGGGCGTTGTCCTCGCAGTCGACCGTCAGGGTCAGGTTCTTGACGTCCAGGTCGTCCTTCGAGTGGATACCGTTGTTGTTCTCGCTGTATACCGTGAGGGTCCCCCTGCCCTGGATGTCCAGGTCGGTGGTCGAGTAGATGGCGGAGGAGATGGCCGAATCGTCGGTCACTTCCGCTCTGTAGTCGTAGACCGCGTTCTCGGTACCGTTCTTCGCCGCTATGGTCGCGTTGTCCGCGCTGATGATCGATATGGGCGCGTTGTTCGAGCTGGCTATGGTCACGCCCGCGAGCGTGAGCTTGAAATCGTACGAGTCGCCGATGTCGACGACGATGCTCCCCTTGAGCTCCCCGGTTATGGTGCACTCTATGTCCTCCGTCGCTCCGGAGAAGGTGATGATGTACTCCCCGTCGACGACGGTGACGGTGTGGCACTCGGATCCGACGTCGTAGGTTATGGTGTACTCCGTCGTGACCTCGTCGTAGTCCTCGTAGTCCGTGCTGTCCGTGCTGTCCGAGCTGCTACTGCTGCTGTTCCCGGATCCGGAGCCGCTCCCCGGACCCGCCATTGCGAATGCTATGGCCGCCACGGCCACCACTGCGGCGCACAGCACCGCGATCCATACTGATGTTGTCTTTTCCATCGTTCTGACTTCCTTTTGGGTTGTGATGTTTGCTGACGCCTCGCGGCGTCTCATCGAACTCAGGAAGTCTGACCGCTGGTGGTCACGCCCGTGTAGTAGAATTGCGGGATGCCCGCGTCGTACGCGTCATCCTCGATGGGTTCGGGAGGGAATTCATCCGGCGTGAATCCGGGAACGGGCTCCTCCTCCCTCTCCTCGATGCAGAAACCGTCCGCATCATCGTCCGCATCGGCATCGCCGTCCTTCCTCTCGGTGGGGAGCGACGTCACTGCGACGAAAGAATCGTTCAGATCCATCAGGATCGACCAGGGGATGCTCCTCAGCACCTTGGATGCGTCGGCGAGCTTGGCGTCGCCGGTGGATTCCATGTAGTCCGCGACCTCCTCGACGAAGCCCGCATCGGGCTGGACGTCCGTCGTATCGGAACGGACGGGCTCGGAGTGCTTCTCCATGGGGGGTTCGGGACGCTCCTCGGGAGGCTGGGCGCGGTCCTTCTGGGGCTCCGCATCGCGATCCCCGGGGACGAAGCGGTCGTTACCGATGATCTCCTTCATCTTCTCGACGACCTTGCGCTCGGGCTCGGAATCCGGCATGCCGGGATCGACGACCTTGACGTCGCGACCCATCGACTCGTGGTGCTTCACCTCGGAGGCCACCTTCGCGTAGTCCAGGACGATCTCCTCGATGGAATCGTTCGGGGTAACTTCGGGGACGATGACGACCGTCTCCTGCGAAGGATCCGCCTGGGTCTCCCCGCCCAGAAGAGCGGGGAACGAGAACGACAGGCATACGGCGAACAGGACCAGCGCCATCGCTAGCGCCCTCCTCTTGACCGTAGACCTGCGAGTCATACGAAGGTCGAATGAGTACGCATAGATAAAATTCGCGCCGGACGCTTCGAACCCCTCATCCTTCCCCTAGGTCACGCGTGCGCGCACGCATGTCCGGGCCCCACCCATCTTTAAATACGTCCTAAGCATCGGCGGAGACAGCCTCGCCGCCATATGATTCGGAGGATCAAAAATGGCAAGAATGCATACAAGAAGAAAGGGAAAGTCGGGATCCAAGCGCCCGATGATCTCCGAGAATCCCTCCTGGGTTCCTCTCAACGCCACCGAGATCGAGGACCTGGTCGCGAAACTCGCCAACGACGGAATGCTGTCCGCCAAGATCGGACTCGTCCTCAGGGACCAGTACGGAGTCCCCAACGTCAAGCTCGCCACCGGCAAGAGTGTCACCCAGATCATGGAGGAGAAGGGCGTCGCGTCCTCTCTGCCCGAGGACCTGGCCAACCTCATGAGGCGCGCCATCGACCTGAACGTCCACCTCAGGGACAACAAGGGAGACATCTCCAACAGGAGGGGCCTCAACATGATCGAAGCGAAGATCAGGAGGCTCGAGCGCTACTACAAGAGGATCGGCACACTTCCGGCTGACTGGAAGTATTCCCTCAGCAACGCGGAGCTCATGCTCAAGTGAGTCCATATGGACGAACTTCCGCCTAAACTTCTTACAACTTTATCACAAGCCGCGGACCTGGTCCGCGGCCAAGGCTTCATCCAGGTGTTCTCCCACTTCGACGCGGATGGCGTTTCATCCGCGGCGATCATCGCCAAGGCGCTCCTGCGCGAAGGGAAGGAGTTCAGGGTAACGCTGTTCGCCACCCTGAACGACTACAACATGAACGTGATCCGCTCCACCAAGGCGGACTGCATCATAATCTCCGACCTCGGGGCGTCGTACATCGACCAGCTCGACGAGATGGAGATGCCCGTCGTCGTCCTGGACCACCACACCGTGATCTCGGAGGCGAAGCGCGTGGTCTACGCGAACCCCCACCTCTACGGCATCGACGGGATGGTCGCGGGATGCGGGGCCACAATGTGCCTGCTGTTCGCTGTGGCGCTCAATGAGAGGAACTGGGACCTCGTGCAGGTCGCATTCGCCGGCATCGCCGGGGACAGGCAGCACATCAACGGGCTGTCCGGACTCAACGAGTACCTCCTCGCCGAGGGAACCAAGCGCGGATACATCGAGAGGATCCCGGGATCGCTGATCCCTTCGGGAAACCTCATGACACAGCTCTACCTCGACACCGACCCGTACATACGCGGGGTCAGCGGGAGCGTGGAGGGCGTGGCGCGGATCCTGAATGATGCGGGAGTCTCCAACGACAAGTCGTTCTCAGACCTCACCGAGGAGGAGAGGCGCAGACTGTCCTCGCTCATAGCCATCAGGATGACCTCGCAGGGGGTCCTGCTCTCTTCGATGAACGAGATCGCCCGCGACAGGTACAACCTGAAGGACTGGGGGATGGACGCCGAACAGTTGGCGTCCCTTCTGAACAGCTGCGGACGCTCCGGCCTCGGAGGCGCGGGGGTGGCCGCCGGAATGGGCGACCAGAGATGCCTGAAGCTGGCATCGGAAACGGACGAGGAATCCGCCAGATCCCTCGTGGAGGCCATGAGGGAGCTCGACGGCAGGGGACTGACGCAGATGGAGCACTTCCAGTGGTTCGATTCCACCGATTCCGGGTTCACCGGGATGCTCTGCGGCGTTTCCATGCAGTCGATCGCCGACCCGGACAAGCCGACCATCGGGATCAACCAGTCCAACGACCCGGCCAACATCTCCTCCAGGGGGATGTGGGGACAGCTCGACAGGGGGATCGATCTGGCGGTGGCGATGCGCGAAGCGTGCGCCGCCGTGGGAGGAGCCGGAGGCGGGCACAAGATCGCCGCCGGAGGATCCGTACCGGTGGATCAGGTCCAGGAATTCCTGAAAGTGCTGGATTCCATCCTCGGGAAGCAGCTCGAGGAAGGCAAGAAGGCCTGAACTCAGCGCCAGGTCACTTCCACATCGTCCGTTCTGAATCTCTGACGGACGACGGTCTCGGGAACCGACATCCTCACTCCGGAGCCGTACATCTCGGCCCCTAGCCAGGCGATCATGGCGCCGTTGTCCCTGCAGTACTGCCTGTCGGGGACATACATCTCCGCTCCGCGGGCGTGGGCCATGTCCTCGACCATATCCCTCAGACGGCCGTTCTGAGCGACTCCCCCACCGAGCAGGACCTCCTTCTTCCCGATGTGCGCCATCGCGCGCTCGGTGACCTCGGTGAGCATGGCGAACGCGGTCTCCTGGACGGATAGCGCTATATCCTCGAGAGGAACGCCTTTCTTGTGCAATGCGACGGCGGCGGTGATCATCCCGGAGAAGGCGACGTCCATCCCTTTGACGGAATACGGCAGCTCGTGGTACTCCTTCCCATCGCGGGCGAGCTTCTCGAACATCGGTCCGGCGTAGAACCCCATACCGAGGTCCCTGCCGAGCTTGTCGAGCATGTTCCCTACGCCGATGTCCTGCGTCTCCCCGAAGATCCTGTACCTGCCTTCGGCGAATGCGATGACCTGGGTGTTCCCGCCCGATGCGTAGAGCAGAGCGGGATCCCTGCACCCGGTGAGGGCGCGGCCGATCTCGATGTGGGCGATGCAGTGGTTCACCCCGATTATGGGGATGCCGAGGGTGCAGGCGAATGCCCTGGCGGCCGTGGCGGCCACCCTGAGACAGGGCCCGAGTCCGGGACCCATGGAGAATGAGACGAGATCTATGTCCTCGGGACCGACCCCTGCGACGTCCATGGCGCGGGTCATGATATCCGCGGCCACCTCGGCGTGGTGGTTGGCGGCCTCGCGGGGATGGAGACCCCCCTGCGGAGGGCGGAACATGTCGAGTTCGTTGGACAGGACGTTGCAATCCTCGTCCACGATGCCGACCCCCAGGGTGTGCGCCGTGCCTTCTATCCCCATCGTGAGCATTTCGATCGCTCCCCGAATCCATATATGATATACATATAGGGGGCCCGGCAGGACGGTCGGACCGTGGCTCCGTCTGGGATCCGGCTTCGACGAATCCGATATCTTTATGTACAACAAGGATATCCTGCGATTACTGGACTCGTGGTCTAGATGGTTATGACGTCGCCTTGACATGGCGGAGGTCGCCGGTTCAAATCCGGCCGGGTCCACTCATCTACCAAAATTTCTCCTTCAGCGGAGCCTTTCTTCCGCTCGATTCCGTTTCACACAGTCTGCCTTTTATTCCCATGCCGAGATTCTGATCCCGACCTGCGTCGTTCGATATGTCGCAATAAAGGCCTCGCGGGTCACCCTTCTCCACCCGATCCCCCTCCATCCCGACAGGGACTTTCGCGGACCCCCACCGTGCTAATCAATGTCACGCTGGTATCAACATACAGCCATCTTCTGAAAAAATAATTGTACATTCATCTACTGTTTTTCAAATCCAATAGACGAACAATCACCCCGCGTCCGATATAGAACACATCTGGCGACAAAAGTTTTAATTAAGATATACCGCGTGGCCCGCGCCATCCAAAGCGCTGGGTCGCGGTCGATGAACGGGTCCCTGCACGCATGGGAGCTATCGAAATGTCGCTATTCGACTCAGTCATGGACGGCGTAGGCCATGTCAATTCCTATTTCTGGGGAATCGCCTTCGTCTTCCTCATCGGACTGGGCCTCATCTTCACGGTGAGACTCAAGGGCCTCCAGATCACCAAGATCAAGGAGACCTCCACCCTGTCCTTTTCGGGTGTCAAGGAAGGAAAAGGAACCAAGCACATCTCGTCCTTCGAGGCGTTCTGCATCGGAATGGGCGCGCGTATCGGCGTAGGTAACATCGCCGGAGTCGCGACCGCGATCGTCATGGGCGGTCCCGGAGCCGTCTTCTGGATGTGGGTCTTCGCGATCATCGGATCCGCGAGCTCGTTCATGGAGTCGACCCTCGCCCAGATGTACAAGGAGAAGAAATCGGACGGACACTACTTCGGAGGCCCGGCGTACTACGCCACCAAGGGACTCAAGAACAGGAAGCTCGGCGTCCTCGCCGCCATCCTCCTGATCCTCACGTTCGGTATCGGATTCGTGGCCGTCCAGGCCTGCAACGCGTCCAACGCCCTGTGCGGTGCGTTCGAGTTCGACAACAACTACTACGTCTTCGCGGCCATCATCGCGATCATCGCGGCGCTGATCATCTTCAGGGGGCTCAAGGCCATCGCCAAGTTCTCCGCCAAGATCGTCCCCGTCATGGCCGTCGCATGGATCGTCTTCGCGATCGTCGCCATCTGCCTGAACATCCAGGGCGTTCCCAACGCCATCGGCATGATCTTCAAGAACGCCTTCAGCCCCGAGAGCCTCATCGCAGGAGGAGTCGGTACCGTCATCGTGAACGGACTGAAGAGAGGCGTGTTCTCCAACGAGGCCGGTCTCGGTTCCATCGCCAACATCGCCGCCACCGCCAACGTCAAGCACCCCGTCAAGCAGGGTCTGATCCAGTCCTTCGGTGTCCTCGTGGACACCCTGGTCGTGTGCACGTTCACCGCCCTGGTCATCCTGTCCTACGGCGACTACAGCTCGATCCTCGCCTTCGGCGACAAGGGATCCCTGCTGGTCCAGGACGTCATCTCCAGCACCGCCATCGGCACCGCCGCGAACTACATCATCGCGATCTTCATGTTCATCTTCGCGTTCACCAGTCTCATCGGATACTACACCATGTCCGAGGCCAACGCGAGGTTCGTGAACGACAACAGCAAGGTCATCCTGGGAGTCAAGATCCTGGTCATCATCGTCGCCTTCGTCGCCGCGACCACCGCGGACGTGTCCGCCGTGGACTCCGTGAGCGATACCTTCATGGCGCTGATGGCGACGGTCAACATGATCATCGTCCTGCTGCTGAGCAGGCAGGTGTTCGAAGCCTATGCGGACTACCGCAAGCAGAAGAAGGAGGGTGTGGAGGAGCCTGTCTTCCACAAGAGCGTCCTCTCCGATGCGAGCGGAGTCACCGAGTGGGAGGATTGAACATGGAAAAGAAATCGATCTTCACCATCCTGCTGGTCATCGCGGCCATCATCGGGGTCGGGAGCGGGTACAGCTTCGACAACGGGAACAACACCACGCTCTTCGCGTGCATCCTGATTGGGCTGGTCGTGCTCGCGATCGCCTACTACGTCTTCGAGAAGCTCGGGGATGAGCAGTACAACGACAGGATCGGCAAGTTCTGATCATTAAAATGGGGGCTCCGGCCCCCTCTAAACCGTTTATGTTCTATCTGAAATTCACAGAAGAGCGATGTTCTCCGAGAGGATGGCGTCGTCGTGACCCTTGCGACCGAGGACGGTCGCTATCTCGGAGCTGCGCTTGCCGGCGATCTTGAAGAGCTCGTCGGAGTCGTATGACACTATGCCCTTGGCGATGACATCGCCTCCGCATACGATCTCCACGACATCCCCTTCATCGAACCTGCCCTCGATCCCCCTGATTCCGACGGGCAGCAGGGACTTGTGAGCCAGAACGGCTTTCCCTGCACCGTCGTCGATCATGAGCTTGCCGACCGCATGGGCCGACTTGATCCAGCGCCTCTTCTTCGATATGCCGGACGGAGCGAGGAACACCGTCCCGATGTCCTCTCCCATGGACGCCTTGAACACAGCGTCGGGCTCCTTGCTCAGGGCGATGACCATCATGCACCCTGCATCCCTGCATATCTCCGCTGCGTCCAGCTTGGTCTTCATCCCGCCGGTCCCCACTCCGGAGACCGCCTTGCCGGCCATGTGGCGGACGGAATCGATGTCCTCCACGGTCGGGACCAGCTTCGCATCCGGATTGGATGTGGGGTCGCTGTCGTACAGCCCGGCGACATCCGAGAGGATGATCAGGAGGTCGGCGTCGGTCCTGCTTGCGACTATCGCCGACAACGTATCGTTGTCCCCGAACTTGATCTCGTAGTCGCTGACCGCGTCGTTCTCGTTGAAGATCGGGACCACGTCGCACTTCAGCAGGGTCTCGATGGTATTGTTCAGATTGACGGCCTGGCTCCTGATCGAGTAGTCGTCCATGGTCAGCAGGACCTGGGCGACAAGCATCCCGTGGTTGCGGAAACTGTCGCTCCACTCCTTCATGAGGATGCTCTGACCGACGGACGCGGCCGCCTGCCTTATGGGGACCTCCTTGGGCTTCGCCTTCACCCCCATGGACTTCAGTCCGATGGGGATGGCCCCGGACGAGACGATGAGGACCTCCTTGCCCTCCGCTTTCAATCTCGAGACCTGCTCCGCCACGGAATCCATGAATCCCCTGGATACGGCGTATCCGGAGCCCATGATCGACGACGAGCCGATCTTCACGACCACGCGGGTCGCGTCCTTCAGGATCTCCCTGCGGTCCATCGCTGTCCCCCGAACGGATACTTCTCATCGGAAGGCGTGTGCTTGAACTGCTTGGCTTGAGGTCCGACGTAGTCGGACACGACCTGTCCGTCCCCTATGAGGACGTACTTGTAGATCATCAGCCCCTCCATGCCGACCGGGCCGCGGGCGTGGATCTTGTTGGTGCTTATCCCCACCTCCGCCCCCTTCCCGTAGCGGAATCCGTCGGCGAAGCGGGTGGACGCGTTGACGAACACGTCGGCGGAATCGACGTTGGCGACGAACGTCGCAGCCCTGTGCATGTCCGAAGCGATTATCGCGTCGGTGTGATGGGAGCCGTGCTCGTTGATGAACGTTATCGCTTCCTCGAGGGAATCGACCACGCGTATCGAGACGATGAGGTCGCCGTACTCCGTGTCCCAATCCTCCTCGGAGGCGGGTTCCGCCTCGATGATCTTCCGAGTGCGGTCATCGCCGCGCATCTCCACGCCCTTCTGTGCGAAGAGTTCGGCCATCCTCGGCAGGAACGCCTCCGCGACTGCGGAGTCCACCAGGAGCGTCTCCATCGCGTTGCACACGGCGGGATACTGGGTCTTGGAGTCCAGGACCACCTTGCAGGCCATATCGAGGTCCGCCGAAGGATCCACATAGACGTGGCAGATGCCGGCCGCGTGTCCCAGGACGGGGATCTTCGTGTTGCCCTGGATGTACCTGACGAACTCGTTGGACCCCCTGGGGATCAGGAGGTCGATGTACTCGTGGAGGCCGAGGATCCTGTTGATGTCGTCCCTCGACTCCATCAGGACGAACGCATCCGCCGGTATCCCCACGGATGCCGCCGCATCCCTCAGGATCCTGAACAGGGCGCGGATGGATTCGGAGGCCTCGCGTCCCCCTTTGAACGCCACCCCGTTGCCCGATTTCAGGCACAGGGACATGATCTGCGGGACCACATCCGGACGGGACTCGAATATCACTCCGAGCATCCCGATGGGGCAGCGGATCTGATACAATGTCAGGTGGTCGTCGAGGTCGAGTTCGGACATCACCTCGCCGACGGGATCCTTCAGATTCATGACGTCGCGGATGCCCGCGATCATCCCGTCTATCTTCGCATCGTCTATGGCGAGCCTCTTGAACATCGATTTGGAGATCTCGCCGGATTCGACGAGCTCCTCTCCTTTCCTCAGATCGACGGCGTTGGCCTCCAGTATCTCCGCCCTTCCGGCGTCGAGGGCCTCCGCCATGGCTTCCAGCGCCCTGTCCTTGACGGGTGTTCCCAGTGCGGATAGCGCGATGGATGCGGTCTTAGCCTTCTTGACCTCTGAGACGATGTCCGACATGATGACGGTCCATGCACCATCCTAGAAATAAGGGTATGCGCGCGTGCGCGAGGAACGTCTCGATTGCAACAAACGCTATATATCGTGAGGCAGTCGGGAGGTCCAAGCCGAGGTAGCCAAGCCCGGTATGGCGGCGGTCTCGAAAACCGCTGGAGTAATCCTCGGGAGTTCGAATCTCTCCCTCGGCGCCATTCCGATTTTAGAACCCGCATACGGGATGCGGGAAATGAGAATAATGCCGATTCCGGGAAAACGTCGCTCTTCCATCGACATGCTAAAATAGGGTCCGGATTCGCGTCGGACATGAGCGCGACACTCTACCATGAGACGCAACGCATGCTGCAGCCCGTCGGCACGGCCGCGGTCACGCTGCTGATGCTGGTCATCGAGATCACAGCCATCCTGTCCTACCGCGGGGACATCGACATCGGAAGGGGGACGGACGCCACCGGTCTCTGCGTCGTGACCATCGTCGTAGTAGCCGTCGACATGCTGGCCCTGTTCCTGGGGATGGATGTGACCGTCACCGACCGGGGCATCCGCATAAGGACGGTCGGGACCCGCTTCATCCCGAAGGAGGACATCGAGGGGATCGAGATCCGCGACAGGATCCGCGCCGTGCGCGAGTACGGCGGATGGGGGATCAGGCTGTGGTTCCGCGGGATCGGCTACATCGCACCCGGCAACGACGGGGGCGTGGAGATCCGCATCGCCGGCAGGAGGACGGGCATCCTGATATCCTCCCGCGACCCGGAATCGCTCCGCGGAGCGGTCTCGATGCTGCTCCGAGGACCCCTCCGACGGGGGCGAGAGGATGAGTCCGATGGAATGGAGCCTCCTCTCCTCCTCCGCACCCCTCGATTCGAAACCGGTAACCAGGCGGCCGATCTCCTCCGTGAGCCTCCTGATCTCCCCCTCGGTCCCGCGGACCGGGGCGGTCCAGTAGCCCATCGTCCCGCCGATCCCGACCTTCCCGGGATTGCTCTCCGCGTACGTCCTGAAGCGGTTGGCGAATTCGATGCAGAAGACCAGGAACATGTCGGCCATCTCCGGATAGGTTATGTCCTCCTTCGGGACGCCGTCCGCCCCGGGCAGCGCCCCTTTGCGGAGCGCGTAGGTCTTCTCGACCGTGCCCCTCTTCTGCCTGTAGTCGACGACCTCCAGCAGACCCGCCCTCTCCATCTTCGTCAGAAGGCGGTACATGGTGGAGCGGGGGACGTCCGGATTCCTGTCGCAGAGCTCCTTGACGGTGATGCGTCCGACCCTGACCGTGTCGAGGAGCATCCTGCTCATGCGGGGGTCGACGAAAATCTCCATGAGTCTATCGTCCATGGTATTGGATTATTCCCATCGGTGAGATAATTCCTTCGCGCCTAAATCGGGCCGATGCGCCTCGGATGACATCTGTTTCATCGCTGGAACGCGCCGATCCGTCATTTTCAACACATATTAAGACGAATGGCATAGCGCGTAAGAACAAGGTATTATGTAGTGAAC
>CAVIUM010000017.1:0-28966 GCA_963645865.1 Lachnospiraceae bacterium | reverse complement strand
TCGGATCTTCCAAGTTCAATCATCCATATCACATCCTGTGGTTTCCCGGTCAGAGCTTCTTGCCCGGGACGTTCGGTCCGGTATCCCCGCTTGGAACTATCGGTTTGACGGCTGCCCAAACGGCCGATAAGGTGATGCTGTCATTCAGGACGATCTTGTCACCGGATCTGAGCATCTTGGTCCCGTCGTGCCATCCTATGAAGATGTAGCCGTCCTTCACGGGCACAGTTTCCGATATCGTGTAATCTCCCTTCGGAACGCTGGCGGAAGCTATCTGAGGCGATCCTCCGTCCATATTGTAGTTCACGGTGAGCCTCACCGACGAATCGGCGTCGAAAACCATGGCGAGACGGGCCCCGATGAGATCGGTGCCACCGATATACACATCCCTCAGGCAGGAAAGGCCCGCATCCCTATTTCCACCGTCGTAGCGCTCATGGGAACCGCCTACTGCGATTGCTCTGCCGTTGCAATCATGAGTGAGCATGAGATCCGGCGCCGATGAGCTGGGACTGTCGTTATTCGTGGGCAGCCCCCAGGAGTCCAGATTCGTGGAGTAGGGGGCGGTCCCATATTGATGCGCCCAGCCCAATCTCCCCGTGACGGTCGTCTTGGTCAGGCCGTTGGTGGTTCCGGCTTTCTGCACGGAGTTCTGCCCGGCGTACATTCCGCTATTCCAATAGGCCTCCCCGATGTATTCCCACACATTGCCCCAGGCGTTCTCGATGAACAGCCTCTCTCCGGTCTCGCTCGCGCCGCTGGTCCCGTAGTACGGCCCCTCCGTGCTGGTCGTCCCGGTGTTCTTATGGGAGCCGAACACGTTGCCGTACCCGATCTGGGCCTGGGAGTCGAAGTTCTCCATCACGGCCAGGGAGCAGAAGCGGTAGAGCTGCCACTGGTAGAAGTTCCAGACGATGGCGTGCCCGCCGTCCGTCACGGTGTTGCTGGCGTGCGCCTGGAAGTCCGCGAGGGATCTGGAGGCGGTCGGAGACACCTCAGGGTACGAATAGAGCTTGGAGCCGTCGTCGTATGCTTCGTAGACTCCGAGGGCCATGTAATCGTAGACGACGCCATCGATCGTGTGCGCAGGCGCGGTCGCGCCGGAGAACTCTTGGCTGGACATCGTGAGGGTGCTCTTCCCGCCCCCGAGGACCTCGGTCACCTTCATCCATACGGTCGGGAGGACCCACATGATGTTGTAGCCGGTGGAGCTGACGGATGTTCCGTCGAGCGCCTTGGACAGGTCGCTCGGATCCAGGCGGAATGCGATCTTGCCGGTGTTCACGTCTATCGCCGCATAGAACGAGCCGAAAGGCCCGCATCCGGTCTTGCTGTCGAATCCCCAGGACCCGACGGATGCGTTCCCGTTGTTCCCGCTCACCGGCGTCGTGTCGCTCAATTCAGCGCCGTTCTTGGCATATTTCGTCGTTATAGAGGTCCCGTTGATAGTTATCGTGCACGTCCAGCTGTCCGTGGCTGCTTCCGAATCGTCGGATGTCACTTGGACGAGTGCGAACGACGAGAACATCATCAGAAGGACGATAATGACCGCCGCCACCTTGTATCTCCTCGCATCATTCTCCATTAAATCATCGCTCCTTCTCGGAGTCTGTCGAAGCCTCGAAAGGCAGCCGTGCCTCCGGCCGATCCCCTTTCCCTATTTGTTCGACAGATGAGTCTGCAAGTCATATCTCGCCAGCCATTAAGAATTTCACCCATCTATTCCACGCCTGATTCGACTTTGGAAAAAAGATTTCTGAAATTACCGTGGAGTCATCCGCATTTTTTAGAATTGAAATCGAAATAATCGACCAAAATCTATGAGAATTATGATTTCACGAGGCCATTCTATTATAAACGTTACAAATCATCCAGCCAACATGAGCTCGAAAACGAAGCTGGCCGTGGTGATAGCGGTCATCGTGATCGTGATCGCGGCCGCGATCGCCCTCGGCTCCGGAATCTCCAATAAGAATGATTCCCAGGACAAGGGGCACGCCTTCCCCGATCCGATCGAGGACGGCGACAGGGATTATCCCACCGCCGCAGAAGCGGAAGAATCGTTTACGAAAACCGTCGAGACGCTGAAATCGTCGCTCTCCGACTCCTCCCTCAGCGCCGACGATATGGCGAGGAGCATCGAGGCCGCCGCCGAAGACCTCCAGAAGGCCCGCGACTGCTATGTCTGGATGTATCTGGACTACAGCGAGAAACCCGCTGAATACGCCGACACCTACACCGCCTGGACCGAACTGGTGAATCATCTGTACGACGATCTGGCGACCGTCTTGAAGGAATCGCTCTCCGGGCCCTGTGCGGAGACCGCCGAGAAAGCCATGGAGACCTACGGACTCGATCCGGAGGAATACAGGAATTACAATGAGATGACGCAGGAGGAGAAGGACCTCAATGAGAGGGAAGCCATCCTCATCGCCGAGTACAACAGCCTCATATCCGGGGATTACGAGATAACGTACGGAGGCAGCACCTGGACCCTCAGCTCCATCGCGGACAGCACCACCCTGTCCGACGAACAGAAGATGGAACTGATCGAGATGCTGTACGAGGAGCAGTACACCGAGGCTGCGGAGATCTATGTGGAACTGGTCCAGATCAGGAACGATTACGCCGTCCTGAAGGGATACGACAACTACTCCGAGTACGCGTACAAGGAAGTCTACGGAAGGGACTACACCCCGACCGAGGGCGGATCATTCTCTTCTCTCGTGGGAGCAGCGTACGAAGCATACGTCGATGTATTGCGCGCCTCGTACTTCGACGACTCGATGAGCCCGACCAAATACGCTTGGATGGACGAACTGGAAGGAAAGGAGTTCATCGATGCGGTGACCCCGTTCATCGACTCGATGGGTGACGAATACGCCAAGCTGCTGGATTACATGGTCAAGTACGACCTCATAGACCTCTGCAGCGAGACGGGAAGGAAGGAGGGGGCATACACCGCCGACCTCTACGTCCGCGGAAGCGCCGTGACCTACATCGGAGAGATCGGCGAGGACTACGAGGCACCGTGGACCGCCAGGGCCATCGTCCACGAGTTCGGCCATGCGGCGAACTTCTGCCTGAATCCGAAATACACGTCCTGTTATGACGTGATGGAGATCCACTCCCAGGGACTGGAGGCCCTCTATTGCACATCCGGTCTCGTCGGAGAGGGATCGTCCCGTGCCATGGCCTCGTATGTGATGCAGAATCTCCTATGGAATGGCGTCATCGCACCCGGACTGGTGACGGAATTGGAACTGTGGGCCTACGAGACCGAAGCTGAGACGCACTCTCTGACCGCCGAACAGATCTCCGACAAATTCGGATCCATCCTGGAAGCCTATGGCATACACCTCCCCACCGATTACGATGAGAAGCACGCCTGGGCCGCCGTCTCCACCATCTTCGAGTCCCCCCACTACTACATCAGCTGCGGGACATCCGCCATCGGAGCGATCGAACTGTTCGTGGAGGCCGCCGAGAACTACGACGCTGCGAAGGAGAAGTATCTGGACCTGGTGTTCCAGCAGGGCATCGAAGGATACTCCGAGGCCGTCAAGAAGGCCGGACTGACGAACGCGTTCGACACCGACGCGGTGGAGGCCATCCTGGAGGAATGCCTCACCGCGGTGCAGAACGTGAAAGCCTGAGGATAAACAGGATGCGATCCGGGACCTTCGGGGCCCAGGGTCGCATCCATTCACCCACCGACGAGAAACGTGCGAACTTCGCACACTTCCCATCCTTGTAACCCGGATATCCGGGCTTGTATGACTACAGCTCAGAGTAGTGGCATCTTCCCCGCTTCGGGTTCCTTCAACCCGGACATAGCAGATATCCCCCCTCAGAACGTTCTGAATGCATATCCTCGCTATCAGAACGATCATCTTGATGAAAAATCAGGCAGGAGCGGGATCGAATCGTCCGACCCGCCCCATCTGTCGATCCTTTGGGAAGCCGCCGATGCGGAATGGGACGGGATCGCTACAGGTCACGATGAGATGCTCTTGCATTCTTCCACGAAGGACTTCGCCATCTCTGTGACGGTCTCCGCGTTCGACTCGGCGTCATCCGCGTCCGGGGAGTCGGCGTAGATCTTCAGGCAATCCTCCGTGGTGGACGGCCTGATCAGGACCCATCCGTTGTCATGGAACACCTTGAGCCCGTCGGTGGTGTCGATGCTCAGATCGCTGCCCTCCAGCTCCCTGCTGAACATGTTCATGACCTTTCCCTTGAGATCGTCCGGGCAGTCCACGCGGAACCTGACCCTGTGGTAGGACGGGAATCCGGACATCTGGTCCTTCAGGGGACCGCTTTTGGCCACTGTTTCCAGCATCTTGGCCAGGGCCATCCCGCCGTCCCTGCACATCTGCATCTCCGGGAACACCATCCCGCCGTCCTCCTCGATCCCGAACACCGCGGCGTTCTCGATCATCTTGCGGATGACGGAGTGGGACCCGACGCCGGTGTACTTCACGAGACCGCCGTTGGCCTCGACCACGTCCTCCACGATCCTGGAGGAGCTCACCGGGGTGACGACCTTCCCCTTCTTGGAGGCCAGGATGCCGCGGGCGATCAAAGCTCCGGCGGAATCCCCCCTCACGTACCCTCCGTCGCCGTCGACGAATACCGCACGACCGCCGTCGCTGTCATGGGCGACGCCGAAGGCGGCCTGCACCCTGGGGACGATGGACATCAGATCGCTCAGATTCTCGGGCGTGGGGTCGCTCTCCCTGCGGGGGATCCCGAGGGGATCGCATTCCAGCGACACGGCCCTGACGCCGAGCTTCTTCAGCAGCAGGGGGGTGGTGGCGCATGCTGCACCGTTGGCGCAGTCCACGCAGATGGTCAGACCCGCGGCGCGTATCGCCCCGGCGTCCACATGGGAGACTATCGCATCCACGTAATCCTCGGCGGCGCCGGATTCCGACCTGCAGGCGCCCGGTCTGGGACGACCTCCCTCCGGGGCCTCGTGCGAGAACAGGGATTCCAACGCCTGCTCGTCCTCGCGGGTGGCCTCCACCCCGCCCTGGAGCACGAGCTTCAGGCCGTTGTGGTCCTGGGGGTTGTGGGAAGCGGTGATCATCACCCCTCCCGCGACGCGGGGGTGCGTCCTCACATAGTACTGAAGAGCGGGGGTCGGGAGCATCCCCAGGTCGAGGACGTCCGATCCGGACGCCATGATCCCCGCCGACAGCGCGGTCCTGACCGCATGGGCCGAATCCCTGGCATCCGTGGCCAGGGCTATCTCCCCGGGGAAGGTGCGGCCCACCGCCCTCCCGAGCTTGAACACGACCTCCGGAGTCAGATCCGAATTGACGATCCCGCGGACCCCGTTGGCTCCGAAGATGGTCGTTCTCACACCTTCTTGGAATAGTGGAGGATGGTCACCGTGTCCGAGCAGATCTTGCAGGTGTCGGCGGCCATCTCGATGGCATCGACGATGCGGGACATCAGTATGATCGCCCTGTGGTCCAGGTCCGACGAGAAGATCGCCTTCGTGATGTCGAAGTACGCCTGGTCGATGGTCCTCTCCATGGCCCTGACGCCGCGGACGCACTCCATTATGTCGCCGGACGTGTCGGAGGCCATGATGGACACCGCGTTGGACAGGTTGCGGACCTCGGACTCCAGGTCGGATACGGACTGCGCGATCATGTCCCAAACGGCCTTGGGGATGGTCAGACCGACCTCCTGGACGAGGCAGATGTTGATGGCCGCCTCCTTGCTCCAGTTGGCGATCTTGTCCGTCTTGCGGATGAAATGCATGAGGTCCTCCCTCTCCTGGGCCCCGAGCTCGCCTATGCTGATCTGGTTGCACAGCTCGTCCTCCTGGGAATCGGCCTCGCGTTCGCAGATGAACAACCTCTCGATCGCCTTCTTGGCCCTCGGTTCGTCGCCCTCGCTCATGGCGCGGACGGCCGTCCCGAGCTCGGTGACGCAATCCTGGACGTTCAGGAACATGGCGCGGAGGCCGTCGCTGACGACGCCCTCCTTCCTCCTCCCGAACCATCCGAGCAGACTGGCTGAATCCTTACTCAAGTCTAATCTCCTCCTCTATTCCGCCCTTGGGACGCGGGAACACGACCGTCATCTTCTTGTTGAACACGAGATAGACGGTATCGCCCTCCGCGGGCACCTCGTCCTCTGCAGGCACGTTGTACTGAATATAATCACTGCTCTCGGCCACGGTGCGGATGCGCCAATAGGAGCCCATGAACACCACCGAGCGGACCTCCGCGCGGAGACCGTCCATGGCCGAATACACATGCTCCGGCCTCACGGACAGCACCACCGGGTCCCCGGGACGGAAATCCGTCTTGGACGTGCGGACCTCGTGCCCCCCGCGCAGGACGACCTTGGTCTTCCCGCTCTTGGACCAGTCGGACACGGTGCACTCCAGCAGGTTCGTCTCGCCGATGAAGTTGGCTGCGAACACCGTCTTGGGACGGCGGTAGATCTCCAAGGGGGATCCCACCTCCGCGATCGCCCCGTAGCGCATCAGGACGATGCGGTCCGAGACGGACATGGCCTCCTCCTGGTCGTGTGTGACGTGGAGGACGGTGATCCCCAACCTCTTGACGATCCTCCTGAGCTCGTACCTCAGCTCGACGCGGACGCGGGCGTCCAGCGCCGACAGGGGCTCGTCCAGCATCAGCATCTTGGATCCGGATGCGAGGGCGCGCGCGATGGCCACCTTCTGCTGCTCCCCTCCGGACAGCTCGTCCGGGAGCAGGCCGGCCCTCTGGAACATGCCGACCAGCTTCAGATACTCCTCTGACAGCTCGGACATCCTGTCCTCGCCCTGGTCCTTGACCCTCGGACTGTACTCCACGTTGTCGCGTAGGTCCATGTGGGGGAACAGCGCGATGTTCTGGAACACGTATCCGACGTCCCTGTCCTCCATGGGGATCCTCGTGACGTCCTTCCCGTCCACGTAGACCTTCCCCTCGGTGGGGGTCCAGATGCCGGAGATCACCTTGATCAGGGTGGTCTTACCGCATCCCGACGGTCCGAGGATGGTGACGTATTCCCCGTTCCCGATCTCCAGGGAGATGTCCCTGACGGCGTAGAAGTCGCCGAAGCGCATCGATATCCTGTCGAGCTTGATCCTGGCCATCGGTCCAACCTCATCTCCTCTTCCAGCCCGCATTCGGGCATCGGGAACACGGATGCCTTCCCGACCGGCCACGATATCCCCGCCCTGTCCCCGGCGGAGAACGATTCGTACTTCCTGTTCGGCAGCTTGGCCGATATCAGGCCCAATCCTTCCACGGAGAGCTCCACCGTGATCGTGGCCCCCTCGTACAGCACGCGCTCAACCGTCCCGGTCATGAACGGCTCGGACTCGGAGTCCTTGGAGGACAGCTTGGTGAATCCGATCTTGACGGCCACGACGGCCTCGTCCCCCTCGGGGATGTCCGAGCGCCTGACGGGCACGGTCAGTCCGGGGGCGATCTCCACGATGGTGGAATCCTCCGTGTGTCCCACGACCTTCCCGGCCATTATGTTGGACCTCCCCACGAAGTTCGCGACGAACGGCGTCGCCGGATCGTCGAACACCTCGCGGGGGGTCCCGAACTGTATGATGCGCCCCTTGCGGATGACCGCTATGCGGTCGGCCATCTCCAGGGCCTCGTCCTGGTCGTGGGTGACGTGGATGCAGGTCAGCTGCATCTCCCTCGCCAGGGAGCGGAGCTCCTTCCTCAGGTCGATCCTCAGACGCGCATCCAACGCTCTGAGGGGTTCGTCCAGCAGGAGGATCTTCGATCCGGATGCCAGTGCGCGGGCCAGCGCGATGCGCTGCTGCTGCCCGCCGGACAGCTCGTCCGGGACCCAGTCGGCCTTCTGCTCCAGATGGACCATGTGGAGCATGCTCCTGACGATCTGCTTGGAATCGGCCTCCGGCCAGCCCTTGATCTTGGGCGCGAACATGATGTTGTTGTATACGGTGAGATGGGGGAACAGCGCATAGGTCTGCGTGAGCATGGTGGCGTTGCGGGCGTCGGGGGATTCGAACGTCACATCCTTCCCGTCCAGAACGACCTTCCCGGAATCCGGGCGGGTCAATCCGCAGATCATCCTCATGCACGTGGTCTTCCCGGCCCCCGTGGGACCGAGGATGCACACGTACTCCCCGTCCTTTATCGAAAGGCTCAGGTGGTCGGCGGCCACGGTGTCGCCGAAGTCCTTGCACAGGTCATCGAGTATGATCTCAGGCATCCCTTCCCTGCCTCCTGTGGGTGAGCGCCCTGACGACCATCATCAGGACGAAGCATATCACGATCAGTATTATGGAGCACATCGCCGCCTCGGCGTAGCTGTTCTGCTGGACCAGCGAGGTGATGTAGATCGGGACGGTGTTCACGCTGTCGCTGATGGCGAGCGTGGCCCCCGTCTCCCCGAGGGATCTCGTGAACGCCAGGATCCCTCCGGCGATGATGGACGATTTGACGATGGGCATCAGGATCTTCCTGAACGCCTGGAACGGCTTCGCGCCCAGCGTCATGGCGATCTCCTCGCACTCCGGATTGACCTCCTCTATGGCACCGATCATGTTCCTGACCACCAGCGGGTACGTGAACGAGATGTGCCCCAGGATGACCAGGACGAGCGCCATGGAATCCCCGGCGCCGAAGCTCCCCCAGAACAGCGCGAGGGAGAACCCCAGGGCGGTGGTGGGGATGATCAGCGGCACGTTGACCAATCCGTCGAGGAAGTTCGCCAGCTTGCCCCTGCGGTTCCTGGCGATGTACAGCGACAGCGGGATGCCGAGGACGATGTCGATGATCACGGCCACGCCGGCCACCAGGATCGACACCCCGATGGACGACATCAGCATGCCGTAGTCGATGGAGGGGATCGGCTCCGCCAGATACATGAATATATAGAACGAGGGGAGCAGGACCACCACGAGCAGGAACGCGACGGTGAGGAGATCCTTCGTCTTCGGGAGGAACCCGCGGCTCACCGTGCGGCCGAGCTCGGGCCAGACCTTCCTCATGGGTATCTTGAACTTCCTGATGATCCATTTGACCGCGACCAGCAGGATCAGGGCCAGGACGATCATGATCACGCTGATCAGGATCATCGCCCCCATGTAATCCACCGTGGACACGGCCGAGCCGGATTTCAGCCAGCTGATGTAGGACGGTCCGGTGAAGAACGTGCTCTCGACATCCATCATCGCCAACGCGATGTACGTGCCCCCGGTCTCCGACAGCGACCTTGCGAAGCACAGGATGAACCCGGTGGCGAGTCCGGCGCGGAAAAGTGGGATTGTTATCGTACGGACGGCGGTCCATTTCGACGCTCCGAGCGTCATGGCCGCGGTCTCGTAGTTGATGTCGATCTGCTCCAGTATCCCCGACAGGGAGCGGACCATGTAAGGGTAGGTGAAGATGATGTGCAGGAGGATCAGCATCGCATAGGGCGAGAGATCCAATCCCAATCCGGGGATGGTGACGCCCTCGGGCGCCCCCCAGAACATGACCACGGAGATACCGAGGACGGCCGTCGGGAACGCCAGGGGAAGGTCCAGGAGCGTGTCCAGCCACCTCTTCCCTTTGAAGTCCCTGCGGACCATGATCCATGCCATCGGGAGTCCGACGAGGATGTCCACGATGGTGACGAGGAACGCGATGCTGAACGAATTCCACACCGCGCCTTCGATCACCGACATGGCGGCCGGGTCGTCGAGAACCGCTCTGACCAGGTCCCAGTCGGTGAACAGCTTCGTGACCACGAACACCGCCGGGATCACGATGAGGCAGATGAACAGCGCCACGGCGAGAGCGAGCCATGCGTTGCGAACCTTGTAGCTCCCGGAGAGCTCGTCCAGCCTGCTCAGAAACGACATGGGGTCACCGTCGGTGCGGTGCGGGCATCGGGACGGAACGTCCCTCCCCCTGTGCGGCGGTCTCCATGCATGAGGTCGGCTGGGTCATCTTACGGGTTACCCAGTCGCCTAGACGGATATAACCGTTTCTGATTCTCCCGGTGCGACGGAGGAATCATGGGCATCATGACAATATGTTTTCAATCGTAGGGGGAGAAGCACCCGGATGCGTTTCGGCATCGCGCATCCGGAATGCTTAACGGCGATTCGGAAATGCTGGCTCGCGGTCGCTCGGACCCGTCCTTCTGATCCTTCTTCGGATTCGAAGCCTGCGACTCGATCCACTTGCGGATATCGGTCTTCCTCGTGGACCCGATCCCGAAGTACTCCGAGAACCTCTTCGTCGTCGTCAGTTCCACGGTCTGCCCGCTGCGCTTGCCCGAGACGAAATCCATCTCGATGAGCCTGTGGACGTCCTCGTAGGCCCTGGGCCCGCGGGTCCTCACCAGGTCCGACTGTAGCACCGGCTGGTTGTAGGCGATGGTGCTGAGGGTCTTCATCAGCCCCCCGGACATCTCCGCCTTCCCGAACTCGCCGGTGAAGTCGGAGTACTCCGGACGGAGCATCATGCGGTACTCCGACCCGATCTTGGCTATCACTATGGCGGAATCGCGCTCGTCGTACTCCCTGCGGAGATCCATCAGCGCGGTGCGGACCTCCTCCTCTGGGAAGCCGGTCCTCTCCGCTATGTCGGATATGCGCAGGTTCTCCGGACTGGAGTAGAGCGCCGCCTCGACGGCCCCCTTGACCTCCAAATCGGTTCACCGCCTCGGGGATCCTGTCCGGGGAGTCCTCCAGGGTCCCGGACATCCATTCGGTCCTGATCTCCAGATAGATCCTGCCGTAGGGGTACTCGTCCTGCCAGGCGTCCAGCCTGCCGTCCCTCACCAGATGGAGCACGGCGACGAACGTCGTCAGGTCCTCGCCCAGGTTGCCGGTGTAGAGGTCGGTGATCTCGATCTGCCCGGCGCCCAGCTTCTCGATCCTGTTCCAGACCGCCTCGACGTCGCGCTCGTCGTCCTCGTCGTGGGCCTTGTTCTCGAACCTCTTGGGCTCCCTGGCCTTGAGCTCCCTGCGGACGCGCTCGCGCTCCGCCTGGATCTCGATCTCGCGGCGGGCGTCCTCGAAGGCGTCGATGAGCTCGTAGACGGTGACCGGCCTCTCCGGGCGCCTCTGGAAGGCCTCCCTGAAGCTCACCTCCGGAACGTACATCGGCTCGTCGAAGAAGAAGCTGTCATCCGGCTCCTCCAGCTCGACCTCCACGGGAGGCTCGCTCCTCATGCGGGTGGCCTCCGACTGCATCCTCAGGACCTTCCAGGCCATGAGGGTCAGCTTCCCGGCGACGATCATGTCGAACCTGTCGCCGGCGACCTTCGCCTCGTACATCCTGACGAACTCGGACAGGTCGACCTCCCAGGGGTCGATCCCGTTCTCCAGCACCAGGCTGAACACCGCGCGTATCGATTCGTCCACCGGATCCTGGAGCCTCTCCCCGGTCTCGGCCCGGGAGAGGATGTCCATGTATCCTCCGATCCTCCTGAGCGACTCGTCGTCGTCGGCGAGCGCCTTGTGGAACAGCAGGTGCTGCTCCAGATCATCCATCCTCGTGTTCCCATCCATCATATCCCATCCTGTTTCTTGCCGGCCGCCTCGTCCTCGTAGCGGGAGACCTCGGCCAGATCCGGCTGCATTATCACTTTGCTCACGCCGCTGGGCGGCCTGGTGACGCCGATCAGATGCTCGGCCAGCGCCAGCGTGACCTTCCTCAGCGACACCTGTATGAACTGCGCCTTCGCGGAGCTCTCCTTGACCCTCTTGGCCACCATCTCCGCGTTCACCGAATCCAGGAACATGTCCACCTCGTCCAGCACGTAGAACGGCGACGGCTGGTGCTCCTGTATGGCGAATATGAACGACAGCGCCGTGAGGGACTTCTCCCCTCCGGACAGCGCCTCCAGCCTCAGGAGCTTCCCGTTCCTGGGCTTCGCGTTTATCATGAGTCCGCCCGCGAACGGGTCGTCCTCGTTCTCCAGGCCCATGAACGCCTCCCCTCCGCCGGAGAGCTGGGCGTAGATCGCTTTGAAATTCTCGTTGACCGCGTCGTATGACTTCATGAAGAGGCCCTTCTTCTTGGCGGTCAGCGAGGATACGAGGTCGTTGAGCTCCTTGATGTGCCTGTTCAGGCTCTGGACCTCGGCGTCCAGGGTGTCGTACCTGGCCTTCTTCTCCTCGTACTCCTCGATGGCGCGGAGGTTCACGTTGCCTATGCGGGCCAGCATGGCCTCGTGGGCCCTGATGGTGCGGCGGATCTCCTCCTCGGAGGGTATGGGCTGCGGAGCCTCCACGGTCAGCGCGGCTACCTCCGCCCTGCACTGCTCGACGGATTCCGCCAGCTGCAGCGAGGCCGCCCTCAGGGATGCGAGCACCCCCTCGGAGTTCTCGATCTCCTTGATCTTCTCGCGGATGTCCGAGTCGAGCTTGTACCTCTCCTCGTTGAGCGCATCCTTCTGGTTGCGGAGGTCGGCGATCCCGCTCTCCATGTCCGCCTCGATCCTCTTCAGGGCATCCAGGTCCAGCTGGGCGCGGGAGATGGCCCCGGTGCCCGCCTCTATGATCCTGGCGTCCTCCTCGATCGACCTGACCACGGAGTCCAGCTGCATCTGCAGGGACTCGTTCTGCTTCCCCAGACCGACTATCTCGGTCCCGGCGCCGGAGATCTCCATCCCCAGGTCGCCTATCGAATTCCTGAGCCTGTAGAGCCTGTCGCGGACCGCCTGGATCCTGGCCTGCAGCTCCGCGGGCGCGATCTCGGCCATGCGCGCCTTGACCTTGGAGCGCTCCTCCGTCAGGGAGGACATCCTGTCGGACGCGTCGGAGAACGCCTTGCGGGCCCTCTCCAGCTCCGAATCGGCCTCGGCCATCCTGGCGCGTGCCGCCTTCATCTCCTCGGACATCGACTTCCTGGACTTCTCCAGCTCGTCTATGCGGCCCTTGGTCTGGGCCATGAGCTCCCTCTGCTCCATCCCCGACGTGGACGCCTTGCGCATCTCGTCGTCTATGGCGCGCATCTCCTCGCGGACCTGACGGAGCCTGCCGCGCACATCGGCCAGCGCCTCCTGGGCGCTCCTCAGCTTCGCGCCCACCTCGGCGAGCTTGTCCTCCGACGCGGCCCCGAACTTCAGGAGGTTCTGCTGCGACAGCGTCCCTCCGACCATCGCTCCGGAGGCCTCGACGAGCTCCCCGGACCTGGTGACTATCCTGATCCCGCCCATGATCCTGCGGGCCTGGTCCATGTCCCTGACGACCAGGGTGTCCCCGAGGACGTACCAGAACGCGTTCTGGTACTTCGGGTCGAAATCGATGAGGTTGATCGCGTACCCCTCGGAATCCTTCTCGGACATGATGGCCTTGGCCCTGGGCTTCCCTCCCATCATCTTGGTGAGCGGGAGGAACGTCACGCGGCCGAGCCTCTCCTTCTTCAGGTACGAGATGCAATCCGCCGCCACCTGGTCGTCGTCGACGACCACGGCGGACATCTTCCCTCCGGCGGCCACCGCGAGCGCGGTCTCGTACTCCTTGTCGACCGTCGCCAGCTCCTGGATCGTCCCGTGGATGCCGTGCATGTCCCCGCGGTTCCTCATGGCGAGGATGGCCTCCACGGCCGCGCTCCCGCGGTTCATCCTGTCGGACACCTTCTTCTCCGCCTGCAGCGAGTTGTACTCCGCGTCTATCCTGCGGTACGCCGCATCCAGCTCGGACTCCTGCTTCTCCAGCTCGGACTCCCTGCGCTTGGCGTCCAGGATCCTGCGGCCGTACTCCTCCGTGCCGGGGCCGGCCTCGGCCTTCATCTGGTCGAGGCTCCACTTGGCGTCCTTGATCTCGAAATCCACGCCCTGCATCCTCTCGTCGAGGGATGCCACGGCGGAATGGGCCTCGTCGGCGACGGCGTCCGCGCTGGACAGCGCGCCCTGGGCCTTCCTGAGCTCCTCGGAGCAGGCGTCGATGTCGGCATCGAGCCTGTCCTGGCGCTCCTGCAGCTCCTTCTGCTCCCCTCCGGTCTCGGAGATGGACTGGGAGATCCCGGCCTCCTCCGCCTCGGCCTCGGCCTTCTGGGATTCGAGGGCCGCCTTCCTCTCCTCCGCACCGACGATGGTCTGGCGGAGGGTGTTGATCTGCTCCTTGTTCTCGGCGATCGAGCTCTCGAAGGTCTGCTTGAAGGACTCCTGCTCCTCCATGTCCTCCTGGGCCTTCTCGACGGAGTCCTTCTCCGTGGCCAGGACGATCCTCGCGTCCTCGATCTTCTTCTTGAGCTCCTTGTACTCGGGACCGATCTTGGCGGCGATCTCCTCCTCCTTGGCGGCGATCTCCACGGCCTTGGCGTCGCGGGCCGCCACCAGCTCCGCCTGGATGCGGTGGCCGTCCTCTATCGCCCTCTCGGTCTTCCCGACCTGTTCCGAATTGGATTGCTGCTTCGCGGTCTCCATCTGGAGCCTGCGGTGGGCGTACTGCGCCTTCGCCTTGTCCAGGGCGTCCTTCGCGTCCAGATAGGCCTGCGCATCGAGCCTGTCCTTGTCCAGCTTCTTGACCTGGTGGGACAGCTCCTCCATGATGATGCCGACCCTCTCCAGGTTGGCCTCGGCCTCGGTCCTCTCGACCCTCGCCTTGTCTATGTCGGCGTCGAAGCTCGCGATCCCGGAGATCCCGTCGATGATCCTGCGCCTCTCCAGGTTCCCCATCTGGACGATGCGGGTGACGTCGCCCTGCTGCACGAGGTTGTACCCGTCCGCGGAGATGCGCGCCTTGGTGAGCAGCGCATCGAACTCGGACATGGTGGACTTGCGGTCGTTGACGTAGAAGTACGAGCTGTAATCGGTGCCGTTGTCGGACAGCTTGACGAAACGGGTGAGGCGGACGATGTCGTCGTCCCAGGGCATGATGCGGTCGGAGTTGTCGAAGACCAGGGACACCTTTGTGAATCCGGCCTTCGCCTTGGACTTGCCGCCGTCGAAGATGAGGTCTGTGAGCTTCCCCGCGCGGACCGCCTTGGAGCTCTTGGGCCCCAGGACGAAAAGGATCGCATCGGTGATGTTCGATTTCCCGGATCCGTTGGGACCCGTGACCGCCGTGTACCCCTCCATCAGCGGAACGGTGATCTTCCCGCCGAAGGATTTGAAATTCTCCATCTCGACCGCTTTCAAATGCACCTGTACTACACCCCTTCCGGGCTAGGGCCTCCCATAGGCCCTTCGCATCCCATATCGCGCTTGTCCGGTCTGAGCGGGGGCCCTTCATCACCCCGCACGCGCACGCGACAAAAGGGGAACGCGCTGTGCGTATTTAAAGAACCGTATAATTGGCACTTATGAGCGACGGGATATCGGCCACGGACCCGACGGTCGCGGTGGGCCTGATCTCGGACGCTTCGAGCATCCCGCGGTCGGTCTCGCCCGACAGGACGAGGATCGATTGGGTCCCGGCGTTGTATGCCATGGCGATATCGGTGTACAGACGGTCCCCGACCATGACCGCATCCTCGGGACGGATCCCCATCTCGCGGGAGGCCATCTCGAGCATGAGGCGGTTGGGCTTCCCGATGACCGTCGCCTCCGTCTGGCACATCTGCTCGAACATCCTGATGAACGGCCCGATGTCGATATCGTAGAAGTCCTCGGTGGGGCACAGGTCGTCGGGATGGGTGGCGATGAGCTCCGCCCCCTTCTTCAGGAAATGGAAGGCCTTGTTGATCTTCTCGTAGGTGATGGTGGTGTCGAATGTGAGTACGACGATGTCCGGATCCTCGTCAACGATGTCTATCCCGGCCGCGGACATCTCCTCCACGACACCGGGGACCGCGACGGGATACACCCTCCTGCCCATCCTCTCGGATATCAGGAAGCGGATCGTCGCCGTCGTGGATGTGAGCACATCCTTCTCCGACGCGTCGAACCCCATGCGTTTGAGCTTGTCGCTGTAGAACGAGCGCGCGTGGGAGGAGTTGTTGGTGAGGAACACGAACGGGATCCCCTTCTCCCTCAGGAAGGATATGAACTCCTTCGCCCCGGGTATCGGTATCCCGCCCTTGTATATCGTCCCGTCCATGTCGAGCATGAACCCGCCGAACCTCATCCCTTCCCTGAGCCTGTCTCCGACCATGGCCATCGCCTCATCGAGCTTAGCGCGCGCTTCCTTGTTGTATATCGTGGCCGCGGGATGGTACGTGGGCAGGAAGTCCACCTCCTTGCCTCCGATGTCCGTGCGGACCACCCTGTTCGCCACGTCGGCCATGGGGCCGTCGTAGCCCATCAGGTCGCGGACGGCGGATTTGCCCAGCCCGACCACGAGCTCGGCATCCTCCAGCTCCGAGACCAGGAACCTCCTGCAGGCGGACATCTCATCCGCGGTCGGATCCCTGTTCCCGGGCGGCCTGCATTTCACCGTGTTCGTGATGAGGACGTCCGCGCGGGAGAATCCGTGCCTCGCCATGGCATCGGCGAGGATCTTGCCGGACCTCCCGACGAACGGCCTCCCTTGCTCATCCTCGTTCTCCCCGGGACCCTCCCCGACCAGGACCACCTTGCTCTTCGGATTCCCGTCCGGGTAGACCACCCGGTTCCGGCCCTCGCACAGGCCGCAGAGCCTGCAGTCGGGGTCCGGCCTCATCTCTCTCCCAGGAGCTCCGAGCCCTTGACCAGGGGGATGAACTTCACGCCTTCGGCCTCCAGCGCCTCGGCGCCGCCGGCCTCGCGGTCGATGACCGAGATGACCCACCTGACGTCGGCCCCGGCCTCCCTGAGGGCGTGGATGCCCTTGATGCAGGAACCGGCCGTGGTGACCACGTCCTCGACCATGAGGATCCTGTCGCCCTCGTTGAGGTCCCCCTCGATCTGCTTCCCGGTCCCGTGGTCCTTCTTCTCCTTGCGGACCATGACGAACGGGAGTCCGGTCTCGAGTGCCAGCGCGGCCTCGAGAGGCACCGCTCCGAGCACGACGCCGGCGATCCTGTCGGCGTCCGCTCCGGCCTCCTTCGCCTTCTGCGCCATGAGGCGCGCGATGAGACCCAGCACCTTCGGGTCGGTGCTCGCCTTCTTGATATTGATGTAGTAGTCGCTCTTGGCGCCGGAGGCGAGGGTGAACTCGCCGAACTGCAGCGCTCCGCATTCCTTCAACGCGTCGGACAGTTCGCTCATGTGTGATCACCATGGTTCTTTCTTGAGTCCCATCCTGTAACCGACGATGTTCATCGCCCTGTGGATGACGAACATGATCACCAGGATGAGGATGAGGGCTGCGATGTGCCATCCCTCGATGTAAGTGGAATAGACCCAGTCCGGGAAGAACAGGGCCGTGACGCAGAACGCCCCGATGACGAAGTCGTACTGATCGAGGATGGGCGCCTTCTGCCCCCTCTCCATGCCGAGCCTCCTCTTGATGAATGCTCCGCAGAGGTCCCCGAGTACCGCTCCGAACGACAGGCACGCCAGGATGCCGACGTTGCCCCAGAAGGCCCCGTAGCCCCAGTAGTCCTCGGATCCGAAAAGAGCGGAGATCCCGATGAGGATCAGTCCGAGGACGATGCCCGAGAAGGCGCCTCCGAAGAAGCCCCTCCAGGATTTACCGTCGCCGAAGATGCGCTTGCCTCTCCAGGTCCTTCCGAAATCTATCTTCGTCCCGCCTCCGAACACCACCGCGGCGGAGTTCGGGAGCATGGCGGGGAGGAAGAGCCAGAGGCCGTTGAGCATGATGACGATGACTCCCAGGGCGTCCATGTTATCGGAACCCCATCGGACACCGACGTAAATAACTACGCGGGAGGGGATGCCCCGGGCATGCTCGTCCTCGACACATCGGCACTGTTCACGATGGACGCCCCTCCCGATGAGGACTACGTCTGTCCCCCCGGGGTCATCAGGGAGCTGGAGAGCTTCGACGACCCCCGTCTCGCGCTGTGGGGCGACATGCTGAGGATCTCAGACTGCACCAGGGAGTCCCTGGAGAAGGTCGAGGAGGCCGCCAGGAAGACGGGGGACGACGGTAGGCTGTCGCCGATGGACCGCACGGTGCTGGCACTCGCCCTGGACGTGAACGGCACCATCCTCTCCGACGATTACTCCATACAGAACGTCGCGCGCGTCCTCGGACTCGGATTCCGTCCCGTGGGGACCAAGGGCATAACCAAGGTCGCCAAATGGAACTACAAGTGCGTCGGGTGCGGGAAATGGTACAAGGAGAAGTATCCCGAATGCCCGGTGTGCGGTTCCTCGATGAGGGCCTGCAGGAAGAGGCGATCACGGGAAGATGCGCTTGCAGCGGATGAGATTGCCCATTCTGCGCGCCCCGAGGATGCCCATGCAGAGCGCCGTGCTACTGTCGGACCTGAACGCGAAGGTGTCGGCCAGCTTCTTGTTGAAAGCGGCGGTCTTCAGGGGCTTCTCCATGATCCTGCGCCATTCCTCCTCGTAACGCGACAATGGGGAACCGGAGGAGATGTTGTCGGCCGCGACGCGTCCGCATATCCTGCCGGCGATCATCGCCAAGGGGATGCCTCCGCCGTTGACCGATATGACCTGCCCGGCCGCGTCCCCGACCACCATGCCGGTGCCCTCGACGGTCCTGGGTATCGGACCCTCGCTGGGGACGTACTTTCCTTCGAGCTTGGAATACTCGGTGAATCCGCACTTCTCGGCGAATTTGTCGAAGTACTCGGACAGACTTCCCGAAGCGAACTTCGGCGAGAATCCGATGCCGACGTTGGCGCGACCGTCCTTGGGGATGATCCATCCGTAGGCCCCGGGCGCGATACCGCCGAAATACATGTACGTGTAGGGCTCGAAATCGCCCTTGACCTGCGCGGTGACCGCGGGGTACGGGTTCTGGTTCCTCTGGAGCCCCAGGCTCCTGGCGACCTTCGATCCGGGACCGTCGGCCCCGACCAGGACCTTGTAGCGGATGTCGCCTTTGGAGGTGTGCGCCACGTTCCCCTCGGTCGAGATGAACATGCGGTTGTTCTCCAGAACGGCTCCGGACTCCTGGGCCTGCTTCGCCAGATACTGGTCGAATCTGTCCCTGTCCGTGGTGTACCCGTCGAAGTCCAGCAGAGAGACCTTCTCGTTCGGGTCGATGAGCTTGATGCCTTTGATGTCGAGGCATCTCAGGGAATCGGGGATGTCGAAGAGGGAGACGGCATCCTCCAGGTTGGGGAACATGGATTGGATCTCGGTCAAACCGGGCATGAACTCCCCGCACCTGACCGGAACGCCAACCTGATCGCGCCTCTCGATGAACAGAACGGATGCACCGCTCTCCGCGGCGAACCTGGCGGTCGTGCTCCCGGCGGGGCCGGAACCTACAACGAGTACGTCCACGTTCTCCATGGTATCACTTCTGACGGCGGATGGCGTAGGATGCCAGGTCGATCAGCGCGTCCTTGTATTTGGAATCGGGGAGGCATGCGATGTCGGCAGGGGCCCTGGACCCGATCTCCTCCGCCTTCGCGAGGCAACGCTCGATCGCATCAGTCCTCTGGATGAGCTCCAGCGCATGCGCGACGTCCTGCTCGGTGGGCTCCTCGGTCTCGAAGATCTCGCGGATCTCGTCCCCGACGGTCGGATCCTCCATCGCATAGATCACGGGCAGGGTCGGCTTCCCCTCGATGAGGTCGGTACCGACGGCCTTCCCGGTCTTGCCCGGGTCGCCCGTGACATCCAGCGTGTCGTCGACGATCTGGAACGCCAGTCCGACGTCCAGAGCGAACTGTCCCAGTGCTTCCAACGTCTCCGCATCGGCACCCGCCACGGCGGCGGCCGACTTGGCGGCGGCCTCGAACAGCTTGGCGGTCTTCTTCTCGATGATCTGGAGATAATCGTCCTCGGTCACGGACGTCTCGTGCTCGAAGTCCTTCTGGACGAATTCGCCGGCACCCATGGAAGCGGATGCATCGACGATGTAGTCCACGATGTGGGGCGCGGCCGCGGCCAGCAGCCTGAATCCCATGGCGAACATGAAGTCGCCCGCGATGATGGCCTTGCTGATGGTGTACTCCCTGTGCAGCGCCTTCTTCCCGCGCCTGACCTCGCCCTGATCGTTGATGTCGTCGTGGACGAGCGTGGCGCTGTGGACGATCTCGAACCCCGCGCCGATCCTGACCGGCACGGAACCGTCCTTCCCTCCGCACGCGTAGTACGAGAGGATGCAAAGTGATGGTCTCAGGCGCTTCCCGCCTGCCCCTACGACGTAGACGCACATATCCGTCAATTCGGGGTTGTCGGACCCGAGGTCCCTCTTCATGAGGTCTTCCACGGATTGCAACTCCTCGGATATGCAGGAATGCCAAAGCTCGGACATCGGGTGGAGATATGCCTTCCGTATTTAATGGGTTCAGTAACAGAATCCGTGTGCCAGCACATTATCGCGGAATATCGGGAGAACGGGGGTAAAGGGTTTGGGAAAGGGTTTGGAGCCGGTCTCAGCCCAGGAGGGCGGAGGCGGCCGACTCGCAGTAGTCGAAGATGAGCTGGGGGTAGACTCCCAGCACGATCACGAACACGACGCAGATCACGATGGCCGCGAGGAACGGCTTCGGGATCTTGATCTTCTCCTCGGAGGAGCCCTTCTCGATGTACATCGCCTTCACGACCCTCGCGTAGTAGTACAGCGAGATCGCGGAGTTGAGGATGGCGATGAACGCGAGCCACGCCCACTGGGACGTGACGGCGCCGTCGGCACCCAGGGCTGCGTTGAACAGGAAGAACTTCGAGGTGAATCCTGCCAGAGGCGGGATACCCGCGAGGGAGAACAGGAACAGCAGCATCGCGGCCGCCAGGAAGGGCGACCTCTTTGCGAGTCCCTTGTAATCCGAGATCTTCTCGCCGATGCCGGCGCAGATGAGAGCGCCGACGATCAGGAACGCGCCGCCCTTCATGAACACGTGGGTGAACATGTGGAACAGGCCGGCGGAGAGCGCATACTCATTCATGACGACCAGGGCGATCAGGATGTAACCGGCCTGGGCGATGGAGGAGTACGCGAGCATCCTCTTGATGTTGTTCTGGGCGATGGCGACCACGTTGCCGACGGTCATGGTGAACGCGGCGATGATGGCGAAGAGGTAGCGGACCTCGTCGCCGCAGATGGCGCACATCGTGGTCCCGGCGACGAACATGACTATGAAGATCTGGAAGAACACGCTCAGACCCATCTTCTTGGATCCCGTTGCCAGGAACATGGAGATGGGGGTGGCGGATCCCTCGTACACGTCGGGCGCCCACATGTGGAAGGGCACGGCGGCGATCTTGAAGCCGTATCCGGCGACCATGCAGACCAGTCCGACGGCCAGCATCCAGTTCATACCGGTGATGGACGTCTGATAGGCGATGGACGCGATGTCGGTCGTTCCGGTGAGACCGTAGACCATCGAGATACCGTAGATGGTGAGAGCGGTGGACAGGCCTCCGACTATGACGTACTTGACTGCGGCCTCGGCGGCCCTGGAGTCGTTCCTCTTCATGGAGACCAGCGCGTAGGACGAGATGCTGGTGAGCTCGACGCCGACGAAGATCGTCAGCAGGTCGGTGGACCCGGCGACGAACATCATACCGGTGGAGGCTCCCATCAGCAGGGCGTAGTACGCTCCGACGTGGAGCCTGGTGACCTCGGTGCTCGCATTGGAGACGAGGATCGCCAGGAACAGCACGATCTGGAACAGCAGGACCATGAGTCCCGTGTACGCGTTGTACTGGTACACGCCGAGAGTCTCGCCGACGAACGAGTCGGTCAGCATGGCGAGGTTGATCGCCAACGAGGCGACGGTGAAGACCAGCGCCACGATCCAGGTGGCGGTCCTGTTCTTCCCGAGGATGTGGACCGCGGGGAGGATGAGGGCCGCCACGAGCAGCAGGATCATGGGCGCGGTGGCCGCATAGGATCCGAAGATATCAGACACGAACATCAGAGCACCCCCCAAATGAAGCTGTAGAGGTCGACGTAGGGGTCGATGAAGCTGAGGGCCGCATCGGGCCATACTCCGAACAGGGCGACGAGGACCGCCAGGATGGCGAGGGCCGCGAACTCGGCCTTGCTGAGGTCGTGGACGTGCTCCAGGTCGATCTTGGTCGTCTCGGGACCGAAGAGGGTCCTCTGCATGGACCACAGGTAGTAGCCGGCGGTCAGCATCAGGGTCAGCAGGCAGAACACGATCAGCCAGAGGACTCCCTCGGACTGGATGAACTCGTAGAACCCGTAGACCAGGGGGAACTCTCCCCAGAATCCGACGAGTCCGGGCAGTCCGAGCGACGCCATGAACGCGATCATCATCATGAGGGCGAACTTGGGCATCCTCCCGGCGAGTCCTCCGAGCAGGGGGATCTCCCTGGTGCCGAGGGCGTGTCCGGTGAATCCGCACACCATGAACAGCATGGCGCTGATCAGTCCGTGGGCGAACATCTGGAAGATGGCGAACGTGACCCCGATGTCCGAGAGGCATCCGATGCCGAGCATGACCATTCCCATGTGGCTGATGGACGAGAACGCCACCATCTTCTTGAGATCGGTCTGCGCGATGCAGGCGTAGGCTCCGTAGACCATCGAGATGAGACCGATGGCGATGACGACCCACTGCCAGTACTGAGCCCCGAGGGGGAAGCACTGGAGACAGATCCTGATGATACCGTAGGAACCCATCTTCAGCATGACACCGGCCAGGATGACCGATCCGGCGGTGGGAGCCTCGACGTGCGCGTCGGGCAGCCAGGTATGGAACGGTACGGACGGCATCTTGACCATGAATCCGAAGAACAGCAGTACGAAGATCGCCGCCTGGAAGGCCTCCGAGGTGAAAGGCATCAGCATCTGCATGTTCTCGAAGCCGAAGTCCGCGACTCCGGTCATCTCGACGGACATCCAGCCCATGGCGAAGATACCGATGAGCATGACGAGCGATGCGACGTGGGTGTAGATGAAGAACTTGATGGCGGCGTAGTGCCTCCTGGGTCCTCCATACCAGCTGATCAGGAAGTACATGGGGATCAGGGTGACCTCCCACATGACGTAGAACAGGAAGTAGTCCGCCGCCATGAAGACTCCCATCAGGCCGACCTCCATCGCCATGAGGAGCGAGTGGAAGTAGTTCGGCCTGTCGCTCTCTCCGGAGGAGAAGAGGATGACCAGGGGTGTCAGCAGGGCCGACAGGAAGATCATGAGGATGCTCAGCCCGTCGACCGCCAGTGCGAAGTTGATGGTGATCGAGGATGTCTCGATCCACGTGTAGTTGACGCTGTAGTCGTCCCAGTTGCCGAGTCCGACGTACATCAGATAGATGGTGAGCACAAGCGTGATCACGGAGAAGACCGCGGCCACGACCTTGGCGTACTTCTGTCTCTCGCCGCCCATGAACAGGGTGGCGATCGTTCCGATGAACGGGATGATCAGCAGGAGAGGCAGGATCATTGTCTCGAAGCTCATTTCACATGCCTCCCAGGATCACGGCGATCACAACGAACAGTACGGACAGGATTGCGACTCCGAGGAGGACCACGGAGGCATAGTCGTGGACGTTTCCGGTCTGGACCTTGCTCATGGCGTCTCCGCCGCCGACGACGGCCGACGACAGACCGTTGACGGTGCCGTCGATGACCTGCCTGTCGAAGTAATTGACTCCCTTGGCGACTCCGTATCCGAGCTTCCAGGAGATCTGGTTGTACAGATCGGGGAACCACCATCTCTTGGTGAGGGCCTTGTAGAGCCAGGAGTTGCCTTCCTTGTTGAACCTGCCGGGGTTGATCTTCCTCTTCCCGTACATGAAGTACGCGATGGCGATACCGACCAGGGACAGTACGATGGTGAGGTAGGTGTACTTGTTGGTGAACAGCTCGATGAAGTACTCGAAGCCTTCCTTCTCGCCTTCGCCCACGCCGAGAGTCGACGGGTCGAAGTACAGTACCGAGTCGAGTCCGCACATGATCGCGAAACCGCTCAGCACGGCGAACACGGACAGGATGATCAGGGGGATGGTCATGCTCTTGGGCGACTCGCCGTGGCAGTGCTGCGTGGCGTGACCCTCCTCTCCCACGAACGTCATGAACCACATGCGGAACATGTAGAACGCGGTCATGAAAGCGGTGACGACCGCGAGGAGCCACAGGACGGTGAACCAGGAGGTTCCGTCGCATCCGGCGTTCATCGCGACCTCCAGGACGAGGTCCTTGGACCAGAATCCGCTGAAGAGCGGGAATCCGGCGATGGACAGGGATCCGAGGAGCATGGTGATCGATGTGATCTTCATATGCTTCCAGAGTCCGCCCATCTCGCGCATATCCTCGGTTCCGACCGCATGGATGACCGAACCCGAGCACATGAACAGCAGGGCCTTGAAGAACGCATGGTTGACCATGTGGAAGCAACCGGCGATGTATCCGGCCGTTCCTGCGGCCATGAGCGCCAGACCCTCGTCGCCGCCCATTTCCATACCGTAGGCGATGAGGTATCCTCCGGCTCCGAGAGCCAGGAACATGTATCCGAGCTGGGAGATGGTGGAGTACGCGAGCACCTTCTTGATGTTCATGTTGTTGAGCGCCATGGTGGCGGCGATGAATGCCGTGACTCCACCGATGATACCGACGAACAGCATGACGTCGGGGTTCTGGATGAACAGAGGGTATCCCCTCGCGACGAGGTAGACACCGGCCTTGACCATCGTGGCCGCGTGGATGAGCGAGGACACAGTGGTGGGTCCGGCCATCGCATCGGGCAGCCAGTCGTGGAGCGGGAACTGAGCGCTCTTTCCGATCGCTCCGCCGAAGACGAGGAGCATTCCGAGCGTCAGGTTGTTCTGATCGACGAGAGCGATGTTCACCGGGTCGAAGAGGTCGACGTAGTCGAGGCTCTGGAACTCGCCGAGGAGGATGAACAGGCCCGCCATGAGGCAGACATCTCCCATCCTGGTGACGAGGAAGGCCTTCTTCGCCGCGGAAGCGGCGTTGGACGACGCGGCGTCCCCATCGGGGTGCCTGAAGGACCAGAACCCGATCAGCAGATACGAGCACAGTCCCATGAGCTCCCAGAAGATGAACAGCTCGAGGAAGTTGCTGGAGACGATGAGTCCGAGCATTCCGGTCAGGAACAGGGACACTTCAGCGTAGTACCTGTTCTTCCTCTCTCCCTGGTCTCCCATGTACCCGACGGAGTAGATGAAGATCAGGGTCGAGATGAACGACGAGAAGAGCATCATGACGCAGGTCAGGCCGTCGACATAGTATCCGAGGTGGATGGTGATGTCGCCGATCGAGAACCACGCGATCTGCTCCGTGACCGGGTCGGGGATGACGTCGCCGGTCAGGTACTCGTACGAGATGATTGCGGCGATGAGGAACGACAGGAGCGCTCCCGCGATCGCGATATACCCTCCTTTCTCGGGGGTCTTCCTTCCAACGAGTCCGATGATAAGGAAGCACAGCATCGGGATGAGGGGTACGAGCCAGGTGTATTCTATCAACATGCTTACCACCTCATAGATGTGAGACCGTCCTCATCGAGTTCGGTCGTCTTCCTCATCTTGTACGCGTTGAGCAGGATGGCTATTCCCACGGCGACCTCTGCCGCCGCGACGGTGATCGTCACGATGACGAACGCCTGCCCCATGATGTCGGGGTGGAACGCTCCGAACGCTACGAAATTGATGTTGGCCGCATTGAGCATGAGCTCGATGCACATCAGGACGATGATGGCGTTGCTCTTGGTCACCACTCCGTACGCACCGATGGCGAACAGGATGGCGGCGAGGATCAGGAAGAATTCAATCGGTATCATCGATCTCAGCCTCCTCTCTCGAAATGACCACACCGCCGACCATGGCACCGAACATCAGCAGCGCCAGGGGGATCAGCATCAGACCGTACTTCTCGAAGATGGTGTACGCCAGGCTGTCCTCCTTCAGGTCGCCGCTCTCGTCCCAGATGCTGTCATCGCCATCGGTGGGGAACGTGGGCTGCTCCACGGGCTTATCGGAGCCCATGTAGTCGCTCCAATCGACGGAGAAGATCCCGATGGCCAGAACGGCGAGCAGGACGACGGCGACGGTGACTCCGACCGCCTTCTTCTTGGACTCGAACCCGCTCATTGGGATCCCTCCTTCTTCATGATGTATCTCCTAGTCAGCATGATGCTGAACGCGAACAGGATGGTGATCGCTCCGACGTAGACCAGGATCTGGATGACGCCTATGAATTCCGCTTCGAGGAAGAAATAGACGAATCCGACGCACAGGAATACGAGCGCCAGGTAGAAGGCGCTGTGGACGACCTCTTTCTCAGTGACGACGTAGAGGGCCGCCAGTACGGCGATGGCGGCCAGCAGGATGAAGGCCACCAGGTCGAGGTTGTCCAGGAGGTAGTTCCCGAAGTCCCCGATCCCACCGCAGATCGCGTTCCAAATCTCTCCGATGCTAGCCATCAGAGCACCTCCTTCATCTCGAGGGCATCCTTGGGACAGTCGTCCACGCAGTTGTTGCAGCAGATGCACTTCGATTCGTCGATGACCGGGCGGAGTATGGGCTTCCCGGTCTTCTCGTTGGTACCTTTCTCGACCATCTCGATGGCGGTGACGGGGCACACCTTGGCGCACTTCTTGCACCCGATGCACTTGTTGTCGATGAGGATGGGCCTGTCCAGGTCGGCAAGGGCGACGCGCCTCTCGGCGTTGCCGTTGTCGATATCGGACTGGAGGGTGACCTCCAGCTTCACCTTCATGCCTTCGGTGGTCTTGTCGTAGGCGAGCCTGCGGGGTCCGTAGAGCAGGTCGAACCTGGTGAACTCGGCGAGCTCGTACTCGGGAGTGACGGTCATGGCGTCGACCGGGCAGTACTCTGCGCAGTATCCGCACATGGCGCACCTTCCCATGTTGACCTGGGGCCTCTTGACGGTCTTCCCGTCGGAGTCCTCGGCGTCGACGAGCTTGATGCACGCGGTGGGGCACATGCGCACGCACATGCCGCATCCGACGCACTCGTCGAAGATGAGTCCGGGGCGTCCGCGGTAGTTGTCCGGGACCCACTCCTTCTCGTAGGGGTACAGCACGGTGACCGGCCTGTGGGCGATGTTCTTGAAGAACAGCTTCAGGACGGCCCACTGGGGCTTGAGGACCCAGAGGTGCTTCGCATTGTTGCAGGGGTACTTGTCAAGATATCTGATACTCATCAGAACATCCCTCCGGTCTTGAGCAGCAGGACGATCGCCAGGTTGACGACGGACAGGGGCATGAAGACCTTCCATCCGATGTTGACGATCTGATCGGGCCTGACACGTCCGAGCGCAGCCCTGACGAGGATCATCAGGAAGAACACGAACCAGGCCTTGATCAGGAACACGATCTCGGGCACGGGTCCGTTCCCGATTCCCGGGAGAGCCCATCCGCCGAGGTACATGAGCGCGAACATGGCGCATGCGACGTATCCCCTGAAGTAGTCGGCCAGCATGATGAGACCCCACTTCATTCCGGCGTACTCGGTCTGCCATCCCTCGACCAGTTCGGCCTCGGCTTCCGCGATATCGAACGGCGTCCTCTCGGACTCCGCGGTGGCGCAGAAGAAGAACGTGATGGCACCGATGATCTGCGGGATGAAGTACCACATGGAATCGGTCTGGGCATCGACGATGTCGCCGATGTTGAAGCTGCCGGCCATCAGGGCGGTGGTGGCGATCATGATGAGCATGGGGACCTCGTACGAGATCATCAGCTCGGCCGCACGCATACCGCCGATCATGGCATACTTGTTGTTCTGGGACCATCCCGAAACCAGGATGAAGAACGGCGCCAGGGCGAAGAACGCCATGACGATGAGGAGTCCGGAGTCGTAGTTGACGACGAACCATCTCTGGGACAGCGGGATCATGCATGCCAGGAGAACCGAGACTCCCACGATGAGGGAGACGGTCCACATGTAGGTCATGTTGTCGACCTTCTTGGGGATGGTGTTCTCCTTCATGAAGGTCTTGAGACCGTCGGCGACGCACTGGAGGAATCCCTTCATTCCCACCATGGTTCCCCTTCTGTCCATCATCCTACCGAGGCACTTACGCTCCATCCACAGGGACAGCAGCGTACATACGAACACCACGATGAAGACGAGGAGCATGAAGACGAGGAGCGAGAACAGCACGCAGACCGGCTCGCTCATGAGCCAGGTGGAGACCACGTTGTTCGGGAAGATCAGGTTGATCAGCCAGGCGATGGTCCCTCCGATGATCTCCCACAGCTTGTAGGAGATGTCGAACGGGAGGTTGTAGACTCCCTCGAACGGGTAGAACTCGTTCTTCATGGGGTCCTGGAAGAAGTCGATCCAGTCCAGGATGCTGCTGTATTGAACTGCCATCCTGAATCACCTGTCCGTCTCGCCCAGGCACATATCGATCTGAGCCAGAACCGCCGGGACATCGGCGATCCTGACCCCGACGCACTGCGCCTTGGCGGATGATACGTTCACGAAGATCGGGCTGCGGACCTTGAGCCTGTAGGGCTTGTCGGTTCCGTCCGATACGAGATACATGAGGGACTCCCCGCGGGGGTCCTCGAGCCTGGTGAAGTGCGTTCCGGCAGGGACCCTGGAGGGCGCCTTGACCCTGTACGGGGCGTTCTTTCCGAGCGCCTGGATCTTCTGCACGGCCTGCCTGATGATGTCGCAGGACTGGAACATCTCCTCGGTACGGATCATGTACCTGGCGTAGGAGTCTCCCTCGGTGAGCACGGGGACCTCGAAGTCCACCTTGTCGTAGTTGTCGTAGGGGTCGTCCCTCCTGATGTCGAAGTCGACTCCGCATCCCCTCATGGCGGGTCCGGTCAGACCGATGTTGGCGGCCTGCTCCCTGGTGAGGTAGCTGACGCCCTTCATCCTCGACACGATGATCGAGCTCTCGTCCATCAGGGTGATGATGTCCCAGAGGGCCTTCTCGAACCTGTCGACGGTACGGATGATGTCCCTGTCGAAGAGCTCGGTGGTGTCGTTGCGGACCCCTCCGATCCTCGGGTAGTTCGTGGTCATCCTGGCTCCGCAGAGCTTGACGTTGAGGTCCAGGAAGT
>CAVIUM010000016.1:0-29859 GCA_963645865.1 Lachnospiraceae bacterium | reverse complement strand
AAACACATGAGAAAGAGAAGAAGGAGACATGCGGAAACCGAATCAAGGGCCGCAAACGTTATCAATGTCTCCGATGATGCTAACGCAAGAGGTCATCGAAATGGCAACCGAATCGTTCTACGAGGACATGGTCATCGACACGCCCGAGAAGGCGGCTGCCATCGAGAGGATGTGCGCGAACCCGGAGAAGTACACATACCACTGCACCGGTAACTTCAACTTCAGGTGGGCCACCGATGAGTTCCTCCAGGAACTCATGGCACCATACATTGAGAAGATGGATGACCTTCGGGATTGCAAGGACCGAGCCCGATCTTCTCATGCCTTGCGCTTCTCGGCGGGATACATCTCGTAGTAGTCCACGCCGTACATCTTCGCGACGACCTTGGCGGTGAACTTCCCGAAGCCCCAGAGCTGGTGGAAGGTCATTATCGGGACCTTCGGGTTCAGGTGCGACTCTCCCTCGGCACGGGTTCCGAAGTCGTAGCTGAAGTAGCGGATGTCCAGCTTCCTGTCGGAGAACTTCAGCAGGTCCATCAGGACCTTCCATCCGCGGAGCTCCAGTTCGTTCCAGTTGTTCTGGATGATCGGCCTGAACACATCGCACCTTATCGCGAACAGCCCGCTCATCATGTCCTTGGTGGTCTGCTTGCGGTGGATGTAGTAGAAGATCTTGCAGTAGGCCTCGACCATCTCCGATCCCAGGGCCCTCTTGAGTCCCATGGACATCCTGCTGTTCCTCTTCCCGACGCAGAGGTCCGCCCCCGCATCCATCTGCGCCACGATGCCCCCGAGCGCGGATATGGGGTGCTGGAAGTCGCAGTCCATGCACATGGCGTAATCCGTCTCGGCGATGACGAATCCCTGGAGGACGGATGCTCCGAGCCCCCTCTCCTCCGGCTTCCTGACGAAGATCTTCGTCAGAGGGTCGTTCAGCGCCTCGACCTCCTCTCTGGTGCGGTCCGTGGAGTTGTCGTCCATGAAGAGCACGCGGTAATCCGGGTACGCCTCGCGGATGGCTCTCGCCATGTTCGCGACGTTCTTCTCTTCGTTGTACGTGGGGATGACAATGGTCACGGTTCCGGGCATATGTTCCGCGTGTAGGATGGGGGTAGTTCAAATAGATGATGGGCAGAGGTCGGCCGTCGGTGCGCACCATCCGGTCGCCGGCCGGTCCGATGGAAGAAGGGGTGCCGCCGGAAGATCCGGCGGAAGGAGTTTCAATCCTCGAAGAGGGGCTTGGCGTCGATGATCAGCCAGGTCACGAGGAATCCGATCAGCATTCCGAAGATGGACCAGAAGCAGAAGATGGCTGCCAGGAGACAGAGGATAACGGATGCGATCCACAGCTTCCTCTTGTAGACCAGGATACCGCTCAGCAGGGCGCAGATTCCGCTGGCCAGCGTGAGCGCGGAGGCGTACGTGACGTAGTTCTGGACGTCACTCAGCGTCCAGTTGAATCCGCGGCTGGAGAGCCAGCTCTGGAAGGAATCGCTGGACCATATCGCATTCGATACGGCCGTGGCATCGGCCAGGGAGATGATCCCGGAGATGGTCACGGGTATCGCATACACGAACAGCAGGAAGAGCAGCCAGGTGCGCCTCATCTCGGTGGCGACCTTGATCATCTCCTGCATGTTCTCTTTCATGTCGGCATCGGCATCGGAGCCGCTGACGACTTTTCCGCATTTCGGACAGAATTGCATTCCGGGTTCCAGGGTCGCCCCGCAGCCCGTGCAATACTTTGTTTCATCCTCCATGCGCCCGGCCATAGAAGACTCATTTAAATACATTATTCGATAAACATTAGAAAACAGGCAAATCTGTCCACCTCGGGGGTTGGAACGGTCGAGCGCATCTTTATTAATGACCTCAGTATAGGCGCCGATTACCGACAACATCGGTGGAGTCAGAAAATATGAGGAGCTGCAAGACTAACCCTCAGCTCATCGCCACTATCAGCAACCTGAAGGCGAAGACGAGGGAGAACGGCAGTGCCATCTGGCGAGATGTTGCGCTTCGGCTTGAGAAGCCCAAGAGGAACTGGGCCGAAGCGAACCTCAGCAAACTCGAGCTTTACGCCAAGGACGGGGAGACCATCCTCGTTCCCGGTAAAGTTCTCGCCGCAGGCACGATTAGCAAGAAGATCACCGTCGCCGCGTACGACTTCTCGGACGCGGCCGCCAAGGCCATCGAGGCCGCCGGTGGCAAGACGCTGTCCATCGAGGAGCTGGCAGAGGCCAACCCCAAGGGAACCGGCGTCAGGATCATGAGGTGATGAGATGGTTACAGTAATCGACGGAAGGAATCTGATCCACGGCAGGCTCGCAAGCGTCGTCGCCGAGAAGATCATGGACGGCGAGGAAGTTGTCGTCCTGAACGCCGAGGCCATCATTATCACCGGCGCCAAAGAGAAGGTGTTCGCCGCATTCAAGGCCAAGGTCGACCGCGGAGACACCACCAAGAGGAAGGGACCCTTCTACCCCCGCAGGGCGGATCTCCTGTTCAAGAGATGCGTCAGGGGAATGATCCCTTGGACCACCACATCCGGCAGGGAGGCCTACAGGAGGCTCCACGTCTTCGTCGGGACCCCGAAGCAGTTCCAGGACTGCGAGAAGGAGAAGCCCGCCGAGGCCTGCAGGAAGATCACCGGCAAGTACACGACCCTGGGAGCCGTTTCCAAATTCCTGGGTTCCAACGTGAGATGATCCCATGGTTGACTGTGTAAACACCAGCGGGAAGAGGAAGACCGCCATCGCAAGGGCCGTCGTCAAGGCGGGAACCGGCAGGGTGACCATCAACAAGGTCCCCATCGAGGTCTTCACCCCCGAGCTCGCCAGGCTCAAGATCGAAGAGCCCCTCGGCCTCGTGCCCGAGAAGGCTCAGGGCGTCGACATCTCCGTCACCGTCAACGGCGGCGGAGTCATGGGCCAGGCCGCAGCTGCCAGGACCGCGATCGCAAGGGGTCTCGTCGACTTCTACAAGGACGACGAGCTCGAGGCGATCTTCAGGGGCTACGACAGGTCCCTCCTCATCAACGATGACAGGAGGAAGCTGCCGAAGAACCCGATGGGTCCCGGTGCACGCGCCAAGAAGCAGAAGTCCTACCGTTGAGGAGATGTTGGCATGATAATTCCGGTCAGATGCTTCACTTGCGGAAAGGTCGTAGGCTCCGCCTACCCCAAGTACGTCGAGCGCACCAGCATGGGCGAGGACCCCAAGGCGGTCCTCGACGATCTCGGATTCGAGAGATACTGCTGTCGCAGAATGATCGTCTCACATGCCGACCTCATCAAAGAGATCGCTCCTCTCGGATGATCTTCAACTCCGGGGCTTCGGCCCCGGAGCATAACCTTTTAAACAGAAACACTTTCCAGCCCCTTTGTGGGCCCGTGGGGTAGCTTGGTATCCTTCGTGCTTGGGGTGTACGTAACTCCGGTTCAAATCCGGGCGGGCCCACTCATCCTTCGAATTCTATCCGTTCAGCGTGAGCTTCCGTGATACCGTCGGTCCCCGTCCATTCACACATCGCTCGGAAAATCGGATGCTGGCTTTCTCCCGGTTAAATACCGCGTTCGGACACCTCCCCCGGTCCCGTTTATGATGCCGACCGGACTCGTCCGGCCATGACCCGTCCGGACGATCTGATGCCGCTGTTCGATGAAGCCGTCCGCACACTGGATGCCGCGCTGGGCCCCAGGGCATGCGGGGCCGTGGTGTCGGGATGCGCCGTGCTTGGATTCAAGTCCGGGGAGTCCCCGCACACCCTCACCAAGCGCGTGCTCGTGATGCCCGTGATGGATGCGATGGGGTACGGCGGTCCGAGGTACGACCTGGATTCCCTGGACGGCCGCGACGGCCTCCTGGTGGCGACGGTGCCCATGAACAGGCCGTTGGACGATCCGATCAGACAGGCCCTGGCGTTCATGAGGGGCCATGGGACGGAATTGGCCATAGCCACGGACGGGTTCAGATGGATGCTTCTGGATGTCGGACGCTTCGGACCCAGGGTGGGCTTCCGCGCGGACCTCCGGCCGTTCTACGTGGAAGCGCTGGACAGGAATCGCTTCAGGACCGCGGTGCCTGCGGACCGCGGAGAGATCGAGAGGTTCATCGGGGCGTTCGGGAAGGACGGATCGATGGGATCGGTTCTTCAGGGAATCGCGCAGGGTGACGACCTTCATGGCGAGGGATTCGACTGATTCCGCCATCTCGTCCATGAACCTGTCGTAATCCTCGGACACCGTGGCGCCTTCGGGCGTGGCGACGATGATGCCCTGCTGCTCCATGATCTTCAGGGAATATCTCACGCGGTGCTTCGGTATGCCCGTCATCTCGGACAGGCGGATCAGACCGACCGGCTGGTTGTCCCTGACGGTGCGGAGGATGGATATGTGGCGCTCCAGGAGTTCCAGGTTCTCGCTGAGGGATTCTACAGGGTCCTTTGGAGCGGTCAACATCATCATCCTCGAAAATCGGTGAAAAGGTTGGGGTAAGGGGGTTTGGGGACGACCGCTCAGCGGCCGTACCACTTCTGTTTGCCCCACTTGTTGTAGTTCGCCCACCATCCCTGGACAATGGAACCGCAGCAGTCGAGCGCTTTCTGCTCGGCGTCGGCGCCTTTGAATGTCCTGTGACAGTTGAGGCACTGCCAGACAAGCTCGGGCTGTTTCTCGGCTTTCATTGCCAGCGGATTGGAAGGCCCGCTATTAAAAGTTTGTACGGCTTCCAGTGCCAGCCCGACCCGTTCCCCGGCGTCTCCACGGGATATCCCCGAAACACGTCGCCGGATCGTCTGGATGCGGAATGCCGAAAAGTCATGTTCCAGACGTCTGGGTGTCGGATTTAATCATTATATAGGATTTAAAGCATCTAGTTTGCTCATGAATAGAATCAAGGTCATCAACGAACCGTCGGAGCTGGTTCCGATGCTGAGGTCCGTTGATACTCCCGTCAAGAGGGACGTGCTGAAAGAGGTGACCTTGGAATGGAGGACTGCCGACGAGATCGAGGAGAAATTCGGTCCGGAGGGCAGGGATGCGATCATCTTCTTCGAGAAGATGAAGCTGGTCGAGACCCGCTGGCTCTCCAAGGACGGCGGCTATCCCGAGAAGTCCTACCACACCTACTACACGTCTTTCAGCATCAACGCCCAGTGGCCCGTCTATGAGATCAGCGACGTCCTGACCGCCGCCATGATGAGCGCGGAGGAATACGCCGACATCGAGGCCAAGATCCTCGAGCAGGTCGGGAAGGACGGGAGATTCTCCGGAGACATCGCCGAGGCGCTCGGACTGTCGTCCACCATGCTCAAGAGCCTGGTGCGCAGGTCCGTCAAGATGGATTACCGCGGGCACAGGATCGAGCTCATCCACGAAGAGTGACCGATGGCCGGAATCTGGATAATGAGGATAGGCCACCGTCCCGAGAGGGACAAGAGGGTGACCACCCATGTGGCCCTGTCCTCCCGTGCATTGGGAGCCAAGGGCATATTCGTGGATACGGAGGATCCCGTCCTGGAGGAGAACATCCGCAGCGTCGTTGACAGGTTCGGCGGCGACTACACCATCAAGACGGGTGTCTCCTGGAAGCAGGAGCTCAAGGAGTTCCAGGGCAAGGTCGTCCATCTGACGATGTACGGCCAGAGGGTCGACGAGGCCCTGCCGAAGATCCCGAAGAACGAGGACATACTCATCGTGGTGGGGGCCGAGAAAGTTCCCGCCGAGGTGTATCAGCGTGCCGATTTCAACATCTCCGTGGGCAATCAGCCCCATTCGGAGATCGCGGCCCTGGCCATATTCCTGGACAGGTTCACCGGCGGCGAGGCGCTCTACGCGGACCGCGGAGGGCATCTGGAAGTCGTTCCCAACGAGAGGGGGAAGACGGTTGTCGAGCACGATCCCCAGCGATGAGCGTTGCATCGAGTACCTGGAGGAGGCCGGTTGCAAGCGCAGGGTCATCATACACTGCTGCACGGTGAACGCCGTCGCGCAGGAGATGGTCTCCCGCATAGACGGCGCCGACAGGGAACTGGTGACGGCCGGCGCTCTGCTGCACGACATCGGGCGCTCGGTGGACCATTCGATCATGCACGCCTACATCGGATCTCAGATCGCCGCGGCCTACGGGCTCCCGCAGTCCCTCGTGGACATCATCCGCAAGCACACGGGCGCGGGATTGGACGCGGAGGATGTGGAGGAGATGGGTCTGCCCCCGGCGGACTACATGCCCCGCACGGTCGAGGAGAAGATCGTGGCCCATGCCGATAATCTGGTCAGCGACAACCGCGTCGTGGACCATCTCCATTCGGTCAACAAGCTCCGCACCAAGGGTGCTTTCCGCGGCGCGGACAGGATCGAGGCGCTCCATGCCGAGCTCTCCCGCCTGTACGGCGAGGACCTGGATGTCATCCCGGGCAGGATCGGCGAGTATCCGGACCTGGAACTGGCCAGGCGCATGGACATCCCGCTGTCCCACCGACGGCCCATGGGCGATGGTAAAATATCGTCGGGGCGTTACCAGGTCCAGTGATCATCTATGGTGACCGAACTCAACGAGACCGATTTCGACTCCTTCGTGGAATCCAACAGCATCGCCATCATCGACTGCTGGGCGCCCTGGTGCGGACCCTGCAGGCGCATGGGCCCCATAGTGGACGAGGCCGCCGAGGAGCTGAAGGGGAAGGCAGCCTTCGCCAAGCTCAACACCGATGAGAACCAGGGCATCGCCGTCAGGTTCCAGATCAACGCCATCCCGACGCTCCTCGTCTTCAAGGACAAGGTCCTCGTGGAGGCGCTCGTCGGACTCAGGCCCAAGGAAGACCTCGTCGACTACGTGAGCAAGCTCTGATGGAATTCGACGTAGCGGTCATAGGCGCCGGCCCCGCGGGGATCCAGGCGGCCATCCATTCCTCGAGGAAGAAGGCGTCCACGGTCGTCCTGGGGAAACCCCAGGCGAGCGCCGCCTACGGAGCCCATATAGAGAACTACATGGGAACCGGGAGGATCGACGGATCCGATCTGCTCAAAGCGGGCAGGGCCCAGGCCGAGCTGTCCGGGGCCGTCTTCAGGGAGGAGAACGTCATAGCGGCGGCCGGAGGGTCCCGCTTCACGCTCACCCTGGAGGGAGGGGACGTCGTGACCGCCAAGGCGGTGGTCCTGGCCACCGGGATCTCGAGGATGAAGCTGGGGATCCCCGGCGAGAAGGAGCTCTTCGGCAAGGGCGTCAGCTACTGCGCCGTGTGCGACTGCAATTTCTACAAGGGCAGACGCGTCGCCGTCGTCGGGAACGATTCCGAGGCGGCGGTGTCCGCCGAGCTCATGACCAAGTACGCTTCCGAGACGCACTGGATCGCATGGGACATCAGTGCGAACGATGCGCTGGTCGCCAAGGCCGAGGCCGCGGGCGTCGCGATCCACGGCTCCAGGCCCGTCTCGATATCGGGCGAGGGGAAGGTGTCCTCCATCGAGCTGGAGGACGGCACGTCCATCCCGGTCGACGGGGTGTTCATAGAGCTGGGAGCGAAGTCGTCCGCCGACCTGGCGATGGATCTCGGCGCGATGCCGGAGATCGACGACACGCTGAAGGTCTCCCCCGACTGTTCCACGGATGTCCCCGGACTGTTCGCCTGCGGTGACGTCACGGGGAAGCCGTGGCAGGTCGCCAAGGCCGTCGGCCAGGGGTGCGTCGCGGGGATGTCCGCAGCGGATCACGCGAGGGGTGCCGAATGACCGTATCCGATCTCATCTCCGGGATGCTCAGGGAGGAGGGGGGCTTCCAGAAGGCCCTCCGCAGCATCCTCGACGACGAGCTGAACATGTCGCTCAACGAGTTCTGCCAGATCTCCGGCGTCTCGCAGAGCACCATGTACAAGATCCTGGAGGACAAGAGGGAGCCGAACCTGCGCACGGTGCGCCAGGTCGTGAAGTCCCTGAAGATCATAATGGAGCCGGAAGGCTCCCATTTCATCGCCGTCATAGCGAACACGATGGTCGTGGAGAACCTCCCGAAGACCCTGGATCTGGACGGCCTGACCGTCACGATACGCGAGTATCCCGTGTCCACCGTGGAGGATGCCATCATCGCGGCCGTCCGCGCCGAGCGCGACGGCGCTCTGGGGGTGGTGTGCGCCCCGATAGTCGCACCTACGGTGGAGAAGATCCTGACGATCCCGGTGTCGAGGGTGATCCCGTCGAACAGCGTCCTGAAGGCGGTCGACAGGCTGAAGGATCTCATCTGAGCCGCCCGTGCGATCCGATGCACCCGTCGATGTCCAGGCGCTCGTTCTCCTCTCCGGGACGGCGGATCTCCTCTCCCGTGCCATACCCCCGCTCCATTCCGCCGATGCGCGGTCGGACGTTCATAGATGGGAAGTATGGAGCACTCCGTGAATCGCTTAAAGGAGGATACGAAGAAACCGCTTAGGTCGAAGCGGGCAATTCCTACAAAATAAATATGAATAACTTGGAATTGGTAATTGACAGCATGGCCGGACGGCACGTTCAGTCGTCGGTCGGAGAGAGCCTGGTTCGGCAGTAACCATTTGTTTGCCGGGACCGGGCGAGGAGGCTATCGGATATGAGGAATGGGTTCAGGAGCAGGCTCGTCCTGCTCATGTCGGTGCTGATCTTCGTCTCGGCATCTTCTTTTATAATCATCGAGGAGGGGTCTCAGAGTCTGGATGCCTCTCCGGATACCTCGACGGCGGTCGCTTTGAGCGACGGGTTCACCCTCAGCACGACCGGGAGCGGGACGATGTCGGGGTACACGATCGTGGTCGTCGTGCCCGGCAACAACGGTGCGCCGTACAAGGACTACACGATAAGCTTCACAGGGTCTTTCACCGTACCCGCTCCGAGCCACGGTGAATTCACGTCTTCGATGGATGCGAATTCCGGACCTCAGACGGTGAAGTACACAGCCAATGATGGAGCCACCCGTGCACAGATCGGGTCCGATCTCAGCACAATAGTGTACAAGGGGGCAGGCACAGTGACCGTGACGGCGACCGACGGTCCGTCGGCGACGCAGGCCTACAAGGAAAGCTCCATCGGCAACAACGTCTACGTCTCGACCATCGGCGGCGGGCCGAAGCACTACAGCACCCTGTCGGATGCGTACACCAATGCTGACGGCACGGATGCCGCCATCAGGCTCCTAACTGATGTGGTCCAGAACGAGGCCCTGAACATCACGAAGGATCTCACGATCACATCCGATTCCAGCTCCAGGATATGCAGCATCAGGCACTCGAGCGATTCGGGCACGACGATCCTGGACATCACGAAAGGCACAGTCCTGCTGAAGGACGTCACGATAGACGGGAACAAGCAGGGGTCCGGCTTCCTCATCACAGTGGCTTCTATGACCGACACTCCTTCTCTGACCCTCGGTTCCGGAGCCACCGTGAAGAACGGCGCGGCCGGCGGGATACGGCTCGGCCTGGAATACAGTGTTGACAATAACGCCCAAAGCCATGGGTCGCTTTTCATCAAAGACGGAGCGGTGATAGAAGGGAATGCCGACGGGTACTACAATTCTTCTCTGTGGTTTAGGACCTGTGTCGGAGGGATAGCGGTCAGAGGACAGACGACGTTCGTGATGGACGGAGGAGAGATCAGGAACAACACCGCGACGAAAAACGATGACAACACCCTAGGTGGGGCTGGAGGAATAAGCTTCTGCTATAACACAGAAGGCACGGCCGAGATGAACGGAGGCAAGATCACCGGCAACACGGCACCCTACGGGGCCGGTGCGATATATGCGTTCAACTGCGCGAAGCTGACGTTGAACGGTGGGACCATAACCGGCAACCACGGTGGCAATGGGAACGGAGCGGTGAGCGTGATGCACGAAAGTGTCAGGTTCTACATAGGGGGGTTCGACGGTGGGACGGGGACCCCGCTCGTGATCCAAGACAACTATACCGACAGGGCGGAGAAGAACGTGTACCTCAATCAGGGCCGCTTCTCTGGGTCGCAAGTATACGTCAACAGGGTCGACGGCAAGGTCCTGGCAGAAGGCAGCATGATCGGATTGTCCCTAGCGAACCCGCCTTTGGTAAATTACAACACGTACGTGAATACCGTCTTGGGTTCCACAGAGGCAGAGATGAGCTATTTCAAATCAGACGAGCAGATCCTGGCAGGGACAGTCCGCGAGGCCAGCACAGGCATCATCAAGCTGGATTACTACAGCCGCGGTTCCGATGACGTCTATGTTTCCGGCTCAGGGGATGATGTGTCCGGCAACGGGACCAGCGACAAGCCGTACAAGACCTTGGCAAGAGCGTACGAATTGGTCAGGGACCATGGGACGATCCACCTGATGAGCAACATCGATGCGACCAGCTGCATGAACGTGGAGTCTAAGAATGTGACGATCGCATCGGACGGGAGATCTGTGTTCACGGTGACCCGCACATCGGACACGAACCTGATCTATGTGAAGAGCGGATCGGTGACGCTCCAGGACATCACGCTCACCGACAGTGAAGGGAAGAACGGGCAGCGTCAGACGGCCCTCGTGCTCGTAGCCCTGAAAAAAGATACATCCGAGGTCAAGGAAGTGTCCGCGACCTTGGTCATGGCCAGCGGATCGACGGTGAAGGGCATCGGGATGGCGAACCCGCGGAGTGACACCGAACTTGGCGAACAGGGGGCCATAGTTGTCTATCCGGGCGGGAAGCTGAAGATGGAAAATGGCGCGACGATCAAGGACTGCACGACGGCCTGTGGACCTGTGTACTGCTATATAGGGATCTTCGAGATGTCCGGCGGAACGATATCGGGTTGCAGTTCGCGCTATGAGAATGGAGCGACAGCAGTCTATCTGTCGATGATAAGCACGATGACGATGTCGGGCGGAACGATCACAGGATGCGGGGGCTCGAACGAGAACGGGGCCGGGACCATATACATGGATGTCGGAAAGAACACCTTCCAGATGTCCGGCGGGAGCATCACCGGAAACACCGCCAAATACTGTGGCGGGGTGTACAGTGATGATAGGACGGGTGCAGGAAGGGCGAACACCATCAAGGTCTCCGGGACCGCATACATCAGCGGGAACAAGGATACGTCAGGCGAAGACTCCAATGTCCGCCTTGCCGATGGGCAGTGCATCGTGATAAGTGGTGAGATGTCCGACGGGGCCAAGGTGGGCGTGCAGTTCTCATCGTTCGGTGAAAGAGTGAAGATCGCAGAGTTCGCCAATGGAGTCGCCGTTCCGACCGGAGGATACGCAGACTATTTCTCTAGCGACAAGCCCCATCTCACGGGGATTTTGTTCAAGGATGATACGTTGTACCTTTCGATCGAGAAGCGCGTAGGGTATGGGACAACCGGGCCGGGAGGCATTCCCGGAGTGAACAGGCCCCTGCGCGTAGCATCGGGGTCGGACATGCAGAAGTTATCCTTGGACAGACTGTGATAGATCAGACGCTGAGCAAACACCCGGCGGGGGCACGGACCTCCGCCCGGGCCCTTACGGCGGAGCGGGATGCGCTCGGAGACGGGCGCGTTCCCCGCACGCCGGCGATGATCTCCATCGAGGGCGTGTCGCACGTCTTCGGGAGCAGGCCGTTTCGCAGTCAGGATCCGGATGATCTGTCGGCCCGGACCTGAAAGAATCATTTTCAAGCTCGCGTACGGTATTAAATTTAAATGTGAGCTTAACTTTACGCTGGACCAGAGGCAGATATTCTGTTCGAGCTCCAGGTCGTTAGCAATACGCCGATGTCCGGCGTGGACGACATAAACGTCGTCGCGGAGACCCTTCTTGTCCAGATCGGATACCTGCCGAAAGGCTACGACCCGAAGACCGGAGCCATCTCCGTCCGCGAGAGCGTGCCCTACAGGCTGTTCATGGAATATCTCGCGGCCTACCCCTCCAAGGCGTGGACCGTGGAGGAGCTCGCCGCCCTTCTGGGCACCACCAAGCCCACCATCTACCGCCACATTAACAAGCTGAAGTCCATGGATATCCTGGAGGCCATGGATGTGGAGTACAACGGACAGGTCCGCAAGGGCTACCGCATAAGGTTCGGCGATCTCGTCAAGGCGTGGAGCTTCACCGAGGCCAACGTGAGCATGGCCATGGAGAACTACCGCAAGACCATCGTTCATTTCCAGGAGCTGATGAACAGCAGGTGATGATGCATGGCAGATGAGTGTTCCATTTCCAAAGGGGCGAGGTTCTCGGTCGTTTTCAGGATCAATTCCACCAAGGACTGCACGGTCGAAGGCGTCTACAAGGGCATGGCCGCCATGGGTACCGAGACGGCCCTGGTGTTCGAGACGTCCGACGGGCTGTCCTTCATCAACGCGTCCGCGGTCGTCCGCATGGACCAGATCGGCGCGGCTCCCGAGGAGCCGAAGAAGAAGGCCGACGACAGGGCCCTCTATGGCTGATCCGGTATCCCTCCTGTCGGCGGACCTCATCGAGGCCGTCAGATCCGGTTCCGTGAAGGACAGGGATTCGCTGCAGAATCTGAAGCTGAAGCTCTGCAAGAGGTACGGTCTGTCCGACGTCCCCCCGAACTCCGATGTCCTGGCGAACGTGGAGCCGGCCGACAGGGACCTCCTTCTCCCTTTCCTGATAAAGAAGCCGTCCCGCACCGTGAGCGGCGTGGCCGCCGTGGCCGTGATGACGTCCCCTCACGACTGCCCCCACGGGAAGTGCTCCTACTGTCCCGGAGGGGTCTCCAACGACTCCGCCCAATCGTACACCGGGAAGGAGCCGGCGGCGAGGAGGGCCGCCAGGAACAGGTTCGATCCCTGGATGCAGGTGACCGACAGGGTCACCCAGCTGGAGGAGATCGGGCACAACACCGACAAGATAGACCTGATCATCATGGGCGGCACGTTCACCAGCCGCGACCCGGGGTATCAGGAATGGTTCGTCAAGCGCTGCTTCGATGCGCTGAACGGGGAGGACTCCGACACGCTGGAGCAGGCGCAGGAGAGGAACACGGTCGCCTCCAGGCGCTGCGTCGGGATGACCGTGGAAACCCGTCCGGACGTATTCACGCCGGAGCAGATCGAGCGCGCCATGCGCCTGGGGGCCACCCGCGTGGAGCTGGGCGTGCAGATCCTCGATGACGAGATACTCAAAGGCGTTCAGCGCGGCCACGGGACCGAGGAGGTCCGCAGGTGCACCAGGGACTGCAGGGACCGCGGCCTGAAGATCTGCTACCACATCATGCCGGGTCTCCCGGGATCCGATCCGGAGCACGACCTGGAATGCTTCCGCAGGGTGTTCGACGATCCCGCGTACCGTCCGGACATGCTGAAGTTCTACACCCTCCTGGTGGTCGCCGGCACCGGCGTCCACGAGATGTGGGAGAGGGGCGAATACACCCCGTACGACGAGGAGACGGCGATCGAGCTCCTGTCGGAGATGAAGGCGCTCGTCCCCGAATACGTGCGCATCCAGAGGATCCAGAGGGACATCCCGGCCACGGAGATCGTGGCGGGTATAACCAAGAGCAACATCCGTCAGATGGTGGCGGCCCGCATGGCCTCCCGGGGGATGGCGTGCAGGTGCATCCGCTGCAGGGAGGCCGGACGCACGGACGTCCGCGTGGATCCCGATTCGGCGGAGCTGAAGGACCTGGTCTACGAGGCCGGCGGCGGCACGGAGCATTTCATCTCGCTGGAATGCGACGATTCCATCATCGGATACGTGCGTCTGAGATTGGATTCCGGCCCGGCGGCGACGATCAGGGAGCTGAAGGTGTTCGGTCATCCCGCTTCCATAGGCGAGGAGGACGGGGATTGGCAGCATCGCGGGTTCGGCAGGAGGCTGGTCTCCGAGGCCGAGCGCATCGCATCCGGGTCCGGGAGGGACCGCATCAGGGTCACCAGCGGGGTCGGGGTCCGCGAGTACTACCGCATGCTCGGGTATTCCGAGGACCTCCCCTACATGGCGAAGGACCTGCGATCAGCCGTAGAACGGGATGTTGTCCCAGCCGGTCCTGCGCTTCCTCATGCTCTTGCCGAGGTTCTCGTAGTTCTCCATCATGTCCTGCGTGACCGACGGGCCGATGGCCGCCAGGGCCAGGTCGAAATGGCGCTGCTGCACCGAGTCGGCGTCCGGATCCTCGCGGTACGCCGCCAATCCCGCTTCGCGGCAGACCGCGGCGAGGTCCGCTCCGACGTATCCGTCGGTGGCGGATGCCACGAGCTTCAGGTCCACGTCCTTCAGGGGCATCCTCCTGGTGTGTATCCTCAGGATGCCGAGTCTCGAATCAGCGTCGGGCTTCCCGACGAGGACGAGGCGGTCGAACCTCCCCGGCCTCAGGAGGGCCGAGTCGATCATATCGGGGCGGTTGGTCGCACCCATGACGGTGACGTTGCGCAGACCCTCGATGCCGTCCATGGACGTGAGCATCTGCGCCACCACCCTCTCCCAAGCGGAGCCGTCCCCCATGCCGCGCACGGGCGCTATGGAGTCCAGCTCGTCGAAGAATATGATGCACGGGGCCATCTGCTTGGCCCTCTTGAATATCTGGCGGATCGCGCGCTCGCTCTCCCCCATCCACTTGCTGGCGACCTCCGGGCCGTTCACCGAGATGAAGTTGGTCCCGGATTCGTTGGCCAGGGCCTTGGCGATGAGCGTCTTCCCCGTTCCGGGGGGACCGTACAGCAGGATCCCCTTGCCCGGTTCGATACCAAGCCTGTCGTAGGCGCTGTTCCCGTCCTCGGGCACGAACACCTCCTCGATGCGGCGCCTGACGTCGTCCAATCCGCCCACGTCGTCCCATGTGACCTTCGGGATCTCCACCAGGACCTCCCTCATGCCGCTCGGCTCCACTTCGCCCAGGGCGGCGGAGAAATCGTCCTTGGAGACCTTCATGGACTCCAGCATCTCGGACGGGATGGCGCGGTCCAGGTCGAACTCGCTCATGCGGGAGCTCAGGCAGTGCATGGCCGCCTCCCTGCACAACGCGGCGAGATCGGCGCCGACGAACCCCTGCGTCACGGACGCCAGCCATTCCGGGGTGACGTCGGGTGTCAGGGGCATGTCCCTCATGTGCACCGACAGGATATCCGCCCTCGCCTTCCTCCCCGGGATCCCGATCTCGATCTCCCTGTCGAACCTCCCGGGCCTCCTCAGCGCCGGGTCGATGGAGTCCTCGCGGTTGGTCGCTCCGATGACAATGACGTTCCCGCGGTCCCCCAGACCGTCCATGAGGGTCAGGAGCTGGGCCACGACCCTCCTCTCGACCTCCCCGGACACGTCGTCCCTGCTCGGGGCGATGGAGTCGATCTCGTCCAGGAACACTATGCTGGGGGCGTTCTCCTCCGCCTCCTTGAATATCTCCCTGAGGCGCTCCTCGCTCTGTCCGTAGTACTGGCCCATGATCTCCGGTCCGCGGACCGAGAACAGCGATGCGCCGGATTCGTTGGCCACCGCCTCGGCCATGAGCGTCTTCCCGGTCCCGGGGGGACCGTACAGGAGCACGCCCTTGGGGGCGCCGATGCCGAGCCTCTCGAACAGCTCCGGGTGCTTCAGGGGGAGCTCGATCATCTCCCTGATGCGCCTGAGCTCGTCGTCCAGCCCGCCGACGTCGTCGTACGTGATCTGATGCCCGCGCTGGGCCTTCGCGGTCTGCTTGCGCGGGGTGTCCTTTATGACGATCTTCGTGCGGTCGTTGACCATGACGGGGCCTTTGGGCACGGTGGACACCACGGCGAAGGTGGAGCGGTTGCCCATGAGCGCGATGTTCGGGACGATGATGTCCGTGTCGGCGACCAGGGGGCGGTTCATGAGGCCCTTGAGGAACACCCCTTCGATCCCGGTCTCGAACCTGATCCTCTTCCCGTCGGGGATGTTGGGCGCCAGGGTGACCTGCTCCGCGGGCTGGGGCTCGCATCTGCGGACCGTGACGCTCTCGTCCACGCTGACGCCCGCGTTGGTCCTCGTGAGGCCGTCTATGAAAAGCATGCCGCGGCCCTCGTCCTCGGGGTCGCATTTGAAGACCTTGGCCACGACGGGCCTCTTGCCGGTGATCTCGACGGTGTCCCCCAGCTCCAGTCCGAGGGCCCTCCTCGATTCGCAGTCCATCCTGGCGCGGCCGTAGCCCGCTTCGCTCTGGGACCTGGCCATCGCGACCTTCAGGACGAGTGAATCCGCCATGCTACTGACACGCTCCCATCGCGTATAAGTGTCACGCGACGGCACCGTCCATCATCGAAAAACAATATATCCGCAGGGCGGGATATGTCGCCCGATGTCCAAGATGAAGGTTAGGGACCTGATGACCACCCAGGTCGTCACGCTGAAGGCCGACGAGACCGTCAAGAAGGCCGTTCTGAAGTTCGCGCTCGACAACATATCCGGAGCGCCCGTGGTGGACAACAGGAACCACCTGCTGGGTATCCTGAGCGAGAACGACATCCTCAACGTCATAATGGACTACCAGACCAAGCTGGACCGCGAGAACTCCGATTCCGTGATGCTCACCTACTCCATGGATTCGACGTCCGAGACGGACGAGAGGCTGAAGAGGCTCTCCGACGAGATCTCCAACAAGCCGGTCTCCGAGATCATGACCCGCACCGTTCTGACAACCTCGCCGGACGCGTCCGTCATGGAGGTCCTCAGGTCCATGATCGAGATGCAGGTCAACCGCCTCCCGGTCCTGGAGAAGGGGGTCGTGGTGGGGATCATCACCCGCGGCGACATCATATTCGCCCTCTACAAGAAGAAGATCTGAGGCGCTCTCGGATGTTGGAGGTACACGTACTCGCCAGCGGCAGCGACGGCAATTGCACCGTGATCGAATGCGACGGCGAAGCCGTGATGATCGACGCCGGGATCAGCTGCAAGAAGATCCTCTCGCAGATGGACCAGGAGGGCGTCGACAAGGAGTGCGTCAAAGCCATCCTCCTGACCCACGAGCATTCGGACCACGTGTCCGGGGCGGGGGCGACGGCGAGGAAGCTGGGCGTGCCGATCATGTGCAACCAGCCCACGTTCTCCGAGCTGAGCCTGGGCAACGTCGATTACGTCCCGATAGACCCCAAGGGGTCCTTCGATGTCGGGCCCCTCCACATCACCCCTCTCCCGACGATGCACAACGCCGTCATGCCCTGCGCGTTCCTCACGGAGGCCGACGACAAGAAGGTGCTCCTGGCGACGGATACGGGGACGTTCACGTTCCAGATCGAGGAGGCGCTGAGGCAGGCGGACATCGCCGTCATAGAGGCGAACTACGACAACAGGATGCTCGTGGACGGTCCGTACCCCGCAGCCCTGAAGAAGCTCATCGGCAGCGACCACGGCCACATGTGCAACGTGGACACCGCCATGTCCATCAGGAAGACCATGTCCGAATCGAACCGCCAGATATTCCTGGCGCATCTGAGCAGGACGAACAACATCCCGGACATAGCTCGGGAAACGGTGGCGGAGATCACCGGGATCAAGAGGATGAAGATCGACTGTCTGGAGTTCCTCGGGGACTCCAGGACGCTCAGGGCGTAGGCGCGACCGCTGTCGCCTTCCCCGTGTTTATCAGGACGTCGGCCAGCACCTTCGGGAGCATGACCAGGTCCTCCTTGGACAGTTTGTAATCCCTGTCGGGTCCGGCGAATTCCGGCAGGTCCTCCAGGATCCTTATCAGCGTGGGGGACAGGGTCGCGTCCTCGACGTGCTCGGGTTCATGGAGGGGTTCCGGAACCGGCTCCGGCATGGGTTCCGGGACAGGTTCGGGTTCGGGCACGGGTTCAGGCTCCGCGACGGGCGCCGGCTCGTCAGGGACGGGTTCCTCGGGGACGTCGAACGGTTCGTCGAACTCCTCGTTGAAAGGCTCCTCCGGAGGGAAGTCGTCGTGGATCTCGGGAACAGGCTCCTGAATTGGCTCCGGCATCGGCTCGGGTTCCGGAACGGGCTCCGGCTCCGCGACGCGCACGGGCGGTTCGTCTATGTGCGTCGGCACGGTGACGCGTTTGCCCCTGAGCCTGTCCACCTCGCTCAGTTGGCGCTTGGTCAGGTCGAGCATGCTGTCGTAATAGGCGCGCTCCTCGTCGGTCAGATACTCCAGGGTGTTCCTGGCGCCCTCGGCCCCGCGGATCGCCATGGTGGCGATCTTCCTGGTCCTGAGGACGATGATGTCCTTCGAGAGCCTCTCCGCCTTCTTCCTGCGCTGCTCCGCGCCCTCGGTCATCACCGAGTCGGGGTCGATCGACATCTGTCTGTCGTACTCCTGGCGGAGCGACGTGAGGAGGTTCGCCATGGCTTTGAAGAGGTCCTTGCGGGGCTGCGTCAGCGACGCGCTCTTCATCTCGACCCTGTAGAGCTCCGACAGTTCGTCGAAGGTCATGGGTCCCACCACGGCAGTGCTCATCGGCCGGCTCATGTCCCGCAGGCTAGATAACGCCTTCCCTCGACCCGTTATCTTGATTTTCATCCGCGTCATGGGGGCATGCATGAACATCTCCGACGTCTGCAGGACGGTCCAGGGTTCCGTGGAGGTCGACGTGTCCGTCTCCCCCAGGTCCAACCGTCCCGGGCCGGACGGCTACGACGAGTGGAGGAAGCGCCTGATCCTCCGCGTGTCCGCCCCGCCGCTGGACGGGAGGGCGAACAAGGAGGTGTGCCAATACTTCTCGGAGCTGACGGGATGCCGCGCCGAGGTGTCGGCGGGGCAGACGTCCAGACAGAAGACGGTCAGGATCCCGGGGGACCCCGCGGCGATCATGGCGAAGCTGGGAGAGATCGATGGACGACGCCGAGAGGCTGGAGGGGATCCTGGAGGCCCTGGAGAGGCTCCGGGAGCTGTCCGCGGACCATGTGCTCCTGGTGGAGGGCGCGAAGGACGTCGATGCATTGCGCGCACTGGGGATCGAGGGCGATTTCTTCCGCGTCCAGAGCTCCGGAGGGCCGGTGAAGGCGTCCGAGTACGCGTGGTCCAGCGGGAAGGGGGCGGTCATCCTGACGGATTGGGACCGCAGAGGGGGATCCCTGGCGGAGGCTCTCAGGGAGAACCTGGATTCCCTGGGCGTCCCGTACGATGATTCAGTCCGCAGGGACCTGGCGGTGCTGTCCAGACCGTACTCCAAGGACGTGGAGTCCATGGATTCGGTCGTGGGGCTCCTCAGCGCCAGAGTCGATATAGAAGGAAGGCGATGCGAACGCCGATGGCAGGAGCCTTCGTGGTTTTGGAAGGGGTGGACGGTTCCGGGAAATCCACCGTGTGCAGGAGGGTCGCGGAGACCCTGAGATCGGAGGGACGCAGGGTGGAGACGACCGCGGAGCCCACTTCGGAGGGCATCGGCGCGTTCATACGCTCCGGAGCCGCCGGGAGGATATCCCAGAGGGCCGAATCCCTGCTGTTCGTCGCCGACCGCTACGAGCACACCGACGCCATCGAGGAGAAGGTCTCGGAGGGCGCCGTCGTCATCTGCGACAGGTACTACGCGTCCACCATCGCGTATCAGTCGGCCAAGCTGGACGGCGACTCCGCCGACATAGGCTGGCTCAAAGGGCTCTGCGAGCCGTTCGTGCAGAGGCCCGACGTCGTGATCCTCCTCGACGTGGACCCGGAAGTGTCCATGGCCCGCGTGGAATCCCGCGGGGAGGAGGAGAGCAAATTCGAGTGCATCCGTTTCCAGAAGCAGGTCCGCGAGAGGTATCTGGACCTGGCCGGGGAGTACGGGTTCGAGGTCGTCGACGCATCCCGTCCGGAGGACGAGGTCTTCGGGGACGTCATGAGGATCATTAGGGAGGTTGTCTGAGATGCATCCGTCTGAGGAGATCTACTGCGAGAAGAGCACCAAGCTGAGGGGGAAGACGGTCATCGTCGGGATCACGGGGAGCATCGCCGCCGTCGAGTGCTTCGGCACGATCAGGGAGCTGGTCAGGCACGGCGCCGACGTGTACGTGGTGATGACGAAGGAGGCCCAGAAGATCGTCACGCCCGACTCCCTCGAGTTCGCCTGCGGGCACAGGCCGGTCACCGACCTGACCGGGAGGACGGAGCACATCACCATGATGGGGGCGCGCTCCGCCGACCTCCTGCTGATCTATCCCGCAACGGCGAACACCGTGTCGAAGATCGCCAACGGCATCGACGACACGCCCGTGACGTCGTTCGCCACGGTCGCATTGGGATCCGGGATCCCGGTGGCCATCGCCCCGGCGATGCACGATTCCATGTACACCAACCCGGCCGTGAAGGCGAACCTGGAGAAGCTGGAGTCATGGGGCGTGAGGTTCATCGGCCCCAGGATCGACGGTCCGAGGGCGAAGGTCGCTTCGCGCGAGGAGGTCGTGGCATGGGTGTTCAAGATGCTCTCCAGGAACTACCTGCAGGGCAGGCGCCTGCTCGTCATCGGCGGCAGGAGCGAGGAGCCCATCGACTCCATGAGGATCATAACCAACCGCTCTTCCGGCACGATGGCCGTGGAGCTGGCGAAACGCGCCTTCGAGAGGGGAGCGGATGTGGAGATGTGGATGGGAGGCTGCAGCGTGCAGCTCCCCGATTACATACCCACCAGGCGCTTCGCGACCGTGGACGACCTGGTCTCGATGGTCGGGGACATCGACCACGACGCCGTCCTGGTCCCGGCCGCCCTGGCGGACTTCTCGCCGAGGGAGGCCGCGGAAGGGAAGATACCGAGCGACAAGGGGTTCGAGCTGGACCTCGATCCCGTCCCGAAGGTCCTCCCGCTGATACGCGGGAAGTGCCCCGTCGTGATAGGGTTCAAGGCCGAATCCGGCCTGTCGAAGAAGGATCTGACCGACAGGGCCAGGTCCCGTCTGGAGAAGTACGACCTGGCCGCGGTGGTGGCCAACGACATCGACGTCGTCGGCAGGACCACGTCGTCGTCCATCCTCGTCACGAAGGAGGAGGGGCGCGAGATGACCGGGACGAAGGCCGAGATATCCGACGCCATCCTCGACTTCTGCATGAAGAAGCTGCGATCATGACGAGCGCGTTCTGTCCCGGGCACGTATCGTGCATCTTCCAGCCCGTCTCGTCCTACGACATCATGTGCACCGGGTCCCGCGGGGTCGGTATCCGCCTGAGCCTGGGATCCCGGGCGACCGTGGAGCCCAGGGACGACGGCACCGTGAACATCTGGCTGGACGGGCAGCAGGCCATCGCGCACATCACCAGGATGACCGCCGAGACCCTCGCTCCGGGACAGGGGTTCGACATCCGCATCGAGAACGACCTGCCGGTCAGCCAGGGGTTCGGGATGAGCGCCTCGGGGGCCCTCGCGGCCGCGCTGTGCATCGCCGACATGGTCGGTAAGACTCGCACGGACGCCTTCATGGCCGCGCACAAGGCGGAGGTCAACGGAGGGGGCGGATTGGGGGATGTCGCCGCGATCGTGGCGGGACGCGACGTCCCGGTCCGCACCGTACCGGGGCTCCCGCCCCACGGGAAGGTCGTCAACGCCGGGTTCTCGTTCCCGAATCTGTCCCTGGTAGTGCTCGGTCCCCTCCTGGAGACCGACTCCGTCCTCGGGGATTCCCGCATGCTGGATTCGATAAGGAGGGCGTCCGCCGAGGCCCTGGACGGGTTCATGGCCGATCCGACCCGCGACAACCTGTTCGAGATGTCCAACAGGTTCTCGTCCGAGTCGGAGCTGGAGAGCCCGGCCATAAGGAAGACGATCGAGAACCTGAAATCCAAGGGATACGGCGCGGGGATGTGCATGCTCGGGAACAGCGTGTTCACCGATGCTCCCGAGGAGGTCCTGTGGTCCATCTTCGGCAGGGGCCGCGTCAGGACGTTCTCGTGCTCCTCGAGTCCGAGGGAGATAACGATCAGCAGGCCTCGCATCGCTCGTAGAGGGTGAACAGGACATCGTCCCCGTCCACGTCGAAGAGGCCGATCCTGGCACCGCAGTCCAGCCATGCGTGGGCGTAGTTCACGGCCGCGAAGGCGGTGACGTAGTCGCCGCACTCCTTGAAGTGCTTGGCATCGGAGTAGTAGCAGTTGGCCATCTCCAGGAAGCTGTCCGCCAGGCGCCTGTTGTACGATTTCGCGGGGGCGGCTATGCGGATCTTCGCGAGGGCCCTGGCCGTTATATCGAGGTATTTCTCCATGCGCTCGTCCGTCACGACGTCCTTCTTGCCGTCCATGTTCACCGCGATGCGGTGCCAGTAGATGATATGATTGTCCGTTCCCGCATCCAACTACGGTGAGCTTTATATGGATGGATGATATCTCCATAGGTGGGCACGGGACTCTTGGTGGTTAATGCTTCAAACCGATTCCTGCTTTCCGGATGTACGTCCGGTCGACCCCGTGTCCTCCTCCTTTCCCGGGGCACCGCCCCGGATCCTTCCAATCTTCTCGGAGTCCCATACAATCCTTAAAAGAGGGGAAGCGTTACACGCGGTCATGATAATCGTAGGCGGATCGTCCTCCAGGGACCTGGCTAAGGAGCTTGCCGGGATCCTCGGGTGCACGTACATCCAAGCCGCTTCCACCAAGTTCCCCGACGGAGAATGCTACACCAGGATCGACGCGGAGGCCCTGGACGACGATGTGGTCATCGTCCAGAACACCTACCCCAACGACAACCTGATCGAGATGTTCCTCCTGCAGGACGCCGTCCGCAGGCTGGGCGCGAAGACCGTCACCCTGGTCATCCCCTACTTCGGATACGCCAGGCAGGACCGCGTGTTCAAGCCCGGGGAGCCCGAGTCCGCCAAGGTCATGTGCAGGCACCTCGGGATGGACTGCGACGGGGTGATCACCATCGACATCCACAAGGAGGCCGTCCTGGACTACTTCGACTGCGCCCACAGGGACCTGAAGGCCGCTTCCGTCATCGCCGACTACTTCGCCGACAAGAAGATCGACCTCGTCCTGTCCCCCGACATCGGGGCCGCCGGCCGCGCCAGGGACGTCGGGACCAGGATGGGAGTGCCCTTCGACCACCTGGAGAAGACCCGCCTGTCCGGGGTCGATGTGAAGATCGCCCCCGCGCAGTTCGACGCCACCGGCAAGAACGTTCTCATCGTCGACGACATGATCTCCACCGGAGGCACCATCGTCGCCGCCGCATCCGCCCTCAGGGAGGCCGGCGCCGAATCCGTCTCCGTCGCATGCACCCATGGAGTCTTCGTCAACAACGCCATCGAGAAGCTCACAGGATCAGCTCTGTCCACGGTACTGTGCTGCAACACCCTCGAGAACCAGGTCTCGCACATCTCCGTGGCCGGGCTCATCGCCGACGCGCTCAGGGAGGGCTTCCGATGTCGATGAAAGAGGACGACTTCGCGGATTGGTACCTGGACATCGTCGAGAAGGCCAACCTCTGCGACAAGAGGTACCCCATCAAGGGGATGAACGTCTGGACCCCCTACGGCTGGAAGATCATGAGGCAGATCGACTCCTACATCAGGCAGGAGTTCGACGCCACCGACCACGACGAGGTGTGCTTCCCCCTGCTGATCCCGGAGACCGAGTTCGCCAAGGAGAAGGACCACATCAAGGGATTCGACGAGGAGGTCTACTGGGTCACCCACGCCGGGCTCAACGAGCTCGACGTCAGGCTGGTGGTCAGGCCCACGTCCGAGACCGCCATGTACCCCATGTTCTCCCTCTGGGTCAGGTCCCACCAGGACCTCCCGCTGAAGACGTACCAGATCGTCAACACCTTCAGGTACGAGACCAAGCAGACCCGCCCGTTCATCAGGGTAAGGGAGATCCACTTCTTCGAGTCGCACACCTGCCACGTGTCCGAGGAGGACGCGCAGCTCCAGGTCGAGGAGGACATCGCGATCCTCGAGAGGATCGCCAGGGCGATCTGCCTGCCGTACATGCTGTGCATCCGCACCGAGTGGGACAAGTTCCCCGGAGCGCACTACACCGTCGGTATCGACACGTCCATGCCCAACGGGAGGACCCTCCAGATGGGTTCGATCCACCACTACAGGACGAACTTCTCCGTCCCGTACGACATCACCTACGAGGACGAGAACGGGGAGCACAAGCACGTCCACCAGACCACCTTCGGAATGAGCGAGCGCCTCGTCGGAGCGCTCATCGGGGTGCACGGGGACGACCAGGGACTCGTCATGCCCCCCGGCATCGCCCCGTTCCAGTGCGTCGTCATCCCGATCTTCAAGAAGGACAACGAGGCCACCGTGACCGAGGCCGCCAAGGAGATGGTCCAGGTCCTCAGGGACGCCGGGATCAGGGTCAAGCTGGACGACAGCGACGCCCGCCCCGGAGCCAAGTACTTCGAGTGGGAGATGAAGGGCGTGCCCCTCAGGCTCGAGCTCGGAGGCAGGGACATCGAGAACGGCGTCGTCTCCTTCGCCAGGAGGGACACCGGAGAGAAGGGCACCGTCGCCATGGACTCCCTCGTCCCCGGCATCAGGATGCTCCTGGACGACATCTCCGAGAAGATGTACGCCAAAGCGTGCGAGGTCCAGAAGTCCCGCATCCAGGACATCGACTCGGTGGAGAACATCCCCGAGGACAAGATCCTCAGGCTCGGATGGTGCGGATGCGAGGAGTGCGGCCACAAGTTCGAGGACACCTACGGGTTCAAGATCCTCGGAAGGCCCTACGTCCCCGAGCCGTACTCCGGCAAGTGCATAATCTGCGGGAAGCCGGTCGACAAGGCCGCCTACGCCGCGCACACGATGTGAAACCGGCGGGGGTCGACCCCCCGCCATTTACCGTCGCTGTCGCGACGCTTCTTCCAGATCCTCTTTCAGCTTGGCGTACAGGCGGTGCATCGGCCCGAGGTCGACGATGTCGGCCGGTGCGTGATACAGCTTGAATTCCAGGAAATCGACCAGGTCCTTGGCGCTCTTGTCGAACTCCTCCTTGTCCTCGAGCCCGGTGTCGATCTGGACCGCGGAGTTGTATCCGCACATGATCAACAGGTCCTTCATGTCCTTCTCCGGGTTCCCGCTGCTGGGGATGAGGCCCAATCCCTTCCCGATCTCCCCCGCCTTGAGGAAATCGTACCAGTTGGTGGCCATCGCGGGCGTGAGCAGCAGCATCCCGGTGTACTCCTTCAGAAGCCTCTGGTATCCCGCCAGTCCGCCCACGGCGGTCCCGATGCAGTCGTCGCAGACCCTCCCGTTGCAGTCGCGGAAGACCTCCACCCTGAACGGCAGGTGCTCCTCGGCCCATTTGGTGATGTCCCAGCCGTAGTTGCCGCACATCCCGTAGTAGAGTCCGACGGCGTCGACCCTCCCCTGGAGCATGATCAGCTCGTCCGTGATGAACGCCTTCAGCTTCTCCGGCTCCGCATGGAGTCCCAGGTCGTTCATCTTCACGATGACGTTGTACTCCGACGGGTCGATGTCGATCCACCCGTTCATGAAATCCACCTCGTCGGCCTCCTCGAACGGGACGCCCTTCCATTGGAGCTTCCTCTTCAGGCTGCCGTTGTACGGGGTGTCCAGGACGATCACGCGCTTCTTCTCCGGATCGTCCCCGAGGCTCCCAATCAATTCGTCCTCCAGCATCGGGCAAGCGACGATGCCGAGTCTTCCGCTGGTCATGCCTCTGGATATGGAGCCGTCATTATAGGTCGGTTCGCTAACCTCGATGTTACCTCTGTCGGGTCGCAACGGTTATCACGGCCTCCGCGTTCGGATGCGCATGGAATTCCAGGAGAACGAGACGGTCTTCCTCGAGGACGCGTCCGGGAAGAGGCATTGGCTCAAAGTGTCCTTCGGCATGACGAAGGTCCAGGGCCTGGGGGCCGTCGACGGCTCCAAGCTCAAGGGGTTGGACGACGGGGACTCCGTGACGATAGTCGGGAAGGAGTACACCGTCTTCCGTCCGGGGGCCACCGACCTGATCGGATCCCTGGACCGCGGGGCGCAGATCATCACGCCCAAGGACGCCGCGACCATCCTGATGAACTGCGACGTCAAGGCCGGCGACCGCATCCTGGAGATCGGGGCGGGATCCGGAGGGCTCACGACCGCTCTCCTCACCGCCGTGGCGCCCACGGGATGCGTGCACACCCTGGAGCTCAAGGACGAGAACGCCAAGAGGGTCGAGCGCAACGTCTCGCGCACCGGACTGGGAGCATATTGGTCGTACACCATCGGCGATGCGAGGGAGGCCGATCCCGGCATCGCGTGGCAGGCCGACGCCCTGACCATGGACATGCCCGATCCCTGGCTGGCTCTTCCGAACCTCGAGCCCCATCTGAGGTCTGGCGGGAGGATCTGCATCTACGTCCCCAACATGAACCAGGTCGAGAGCTCCGTCATCGCATTGAGGGAGGCGGGGTACGCGGACGTCCGCGCCCTGGAGAACATCCAGAGGTATCTCGAGGTCCATCCGGGAGGGGTGAGGCCGTCCTTCGACACCCTCGGGCACACGGGATATCTGGTCTTCGCTCGCAAGAGGAAATCCCATAGTTCTTGATCGAAAAACCCCACAAACCTCTACATCAGGCGGAATCCGGTGCGAAATCGGACCTCAGCGGTTCAACGGACATCCGGACCCGCCGATTCTATTATATACAATCACCCGTTCCCCGCTACTTACAAGCTTTAAGCTATCCATGGGCCTGTAGCTCAGCTAGGTAGAGCATCTGACTTTTAATCAGGTGGTCAAGGGTTCGAATCCCTTCAGGCCCGCCAGATGGACTTCATGAGCGATCGAACGGCGGATCAAGTATGAGGAAGGCATGCACGGCATTTCTCTGAAACCGATTAACCAGCTGACCGGGCTGGGCAGAAGTAGGTGAATCACTTGGCAGCAGAAACTAGCTTCAATGTGCTGAGGCACGCGCTCACTCCTGAGCACCATCTCCTCGCACCCGAGGAGGAGGAAGCGGTCCTAAATGGTCTCCACATCACCAAGGGCCAGCTTCCCAAGATCAGGAAGAGCGATCCCGGGATCAAGATCCTGGAGACGATACACGGACCCATCGAGGAGGGTCGCGTCGTCAAAATCGTGAGGAAAAGCGAGACCGCGCAGGAGTTCGTGGTCTACAGACTCGTTACGAGGGGGTGAGCGACTGAGGGATCTTGTAGAACTGTACTTCAAAGAGCATAACATCGTCAGCCACCACATCTCGTCCTTCGACGATTTCCTGGCGACGCCCGAGAACCCCAACAGCCGCATGCAGAAGATCGTCGACGACATCCGCGTGCCCACCGACGACGCCGAGAGGGGCGTCATCAAGCTGGACCCCGAGAGGGTCGGCCAGAGGGACATCGAGATCCGCATCGGCAGGAGGAGGGACGAGGACGGGAACGTCGACCTCCAGGCCAAGCCCACCATCCGCGTCGAGGCCCCCACCGTCATGGAGGCCAACGGATACAGCCACGAGCTCACGCCCATGGAGGCCAGGCTCAGGAACCTGAACTACATGTCCAAGGTGTTCGTCAGGTTCGACGTCTACGAGGACGGCGTGGAGAAGGACATCCCCGAGAACGAGAGATGGATCCACGTCGGCGACCTCCCCATGATGGTCAAGTCCTCCGGCTGCAACCTGAACCGCCAGGTGATGGAGAAGAGGGCCGAGCGCCCGTACTCCGACATCGAGTACGAGGAGGAGCTCATCAAGCAGAAGGAGGATCCCAGGGAGCCCGGGGGATACTTCATCATCGGAGGGACCGAGAGGGTCCTGATCACGCTCGAGGACCTGGCCCCCAACAGGGTCATGGTCGAGTACAACGAGAAGTACGGCGCCGCCGTCGAGGTCGCCAAGGTGTTCTCCCAGAGGGAGGGATACCGCGCGCTCACCCTCGTCGAGAAGAAGAAGGACGGGATGGTCATGGTGTCCGTGCCCGTCGCTTCCGGCAGCATCCCCCTCGTCGCCCTGATGAAGGCGCTGGGGATGGAGTCCGACGAGGAGATCTACGAGACCATCGTCTCCGACGAGGCCATGGCGAACATCGTCTACGCCAACATCGAGGCCTCCTTCGACAAGAAGACCTACGCGCCCAACGGTTACCACACCCAGGAGGATGCGATCCTGTTCCTCGAGAGGAACTTCGCCGCCGGTCAGGCAAAGGAGTACAGGACCAAGAAGGTCGAGAGCATCCTCGACAGGTCCCTGCTGCCCCACCTGGGAGACTCCCAGGAGGACCGCATGAAGAAGGCCATCTTCCTCGGCCGCATCGCCCGCTCCGTCCTGGAGATGAGCCTCGGCAAGAGGAAGGAGGACGACAAGGACCACTACGCCAACAAGAGGCTCAAGCTGTCCGGCGACCTCATGGAGGATCTGTTCAGGACCAGCTTCAGCAGCCTCATGAAGGACCTGAAGTACCAGCTCGAGAGGAACTGGGGAAGGAAGAAGGCCGAGATGAACATCGCCTCCTCCATCCGCCCGGACCTGCTCACACACAAGCTGCTCCACGCCCTGGCCACAGGGAACTGGGTCGGGGGACGCGCCGGTGTCTCCCAGCTTCTGGACAGGACCTCGAACCTGTCCGCCATGTCCCACCTCAGGAGGATCACGTCCTCCCTGACCAGGAGCCAGCCCCACTTCGAGGCCCGTGACCTGCACCCCACCCAGTGGGGCAGGCTGTGCCCGTCCGAGACCCCCGAGGGTCAGAACTGCGGTCTCGTGAAGAACGCCGCGCTGATCATCGACGTCTCCGAGGGATTCCCCGACGCCGACGTCAAGTGGATGCTCAGGGAGCTCGATCTGGAGACGGTCAAGTCCGGAGCCGGTGCCAGGGTCTACGTCAACGGGGACCTCGTCGGCATGCACGCCGACCCGTCCAAGCTCGTCTCGGACATCAGGGAGCGCAGGCGCTGCGGCCTGATCTCCAACGAGATCAACATCCGCTACGACGAGGAGATGGGCGAGATCGTCATCAACTGCGACGAGGGACGCCTCAGGAGGCCCCTGCTCATCGTCAAGAACGGCAGGCTCGCGCTCACAAGGAAGCACATCGAGGGCATCCGCGACGACCGCATCAGGTGGAACGACCTCTTCCGCGAGGGCATCATCGAGTGGCTCGACGCCGAGGAGGAGGAGGACGCGCTCGTGCTCGTCGAACCCTACGACCTGCCCAAGAGGTGCCCCTGCTGCAGCCACGCTCTGTCCAAGGTCGACGCCGACTGGATGAACCCCGGCAAGGAGGGCGACGCGGTGCTCAAATGCAGGTGGTGCGGACAGGAGTTCAACGTCCCGTCCAAGATCGCGCCCGCATACACCCACATGGAGGTCGACCCGATGGTCATCATCGGAGTCGCCGCCGGTATCGTCCCGTATCCGGAGCACAACTCCGCGCCCCGTATCACCATGGGAGCGGGAATGGGTAAGCAGGCCCTGGGAGTGCCCACATCGAACTACAGGATCAGGCCCGACACCAGGGGCCACCTGATGCAGTACCCCCAGGTCCCCATGGTCCAGACCCAGACCATGCAGTACATCAAATACAAGCACAGGCCCGCCGGACAGAACTTCTGCATCGCCGTCCTCTCGTACCACGGGTACAACATCGAGGATGCGCTGATCATGAACAAGAGCTCCGTCCAGAGGGGTCTGGGAAGGTCCACCTTCATGAGGTCCTACCGCGCCGAGGAGCGCCGCTACCCCGGAGGACAGGAGGACCACTTCGAGATCCCCTCGCCCGACATAATGGGCGCCAGGGCCGACCTGGCCTACGCCGAGCTCAGCGAGGACGGTCTCATCTCCCCCGAGAGCGAGGTCCACGGATCCGACGTCCTCATCGGTAAGACGTCCCCGCCCAGGTTCCTGGAGGAGGACACCGACTTCCTCACGCCCCAGAAGCGCAGGGAGACGTCCGTCACCGTGCGCCCCGGCGAGAAAGGATATGTGGATTCCGTCATGATCACCGAGTCCGAGAACGGATGCAGGCTCGTCCGCGTCAAGGTCAGGGACGAGAGGATCCCCGAGCTGGGCGACAAGTTCTGCTCCAGGT
>CAVIUM010000015.1:0-30238 GCA_963645865.1 Lachnospiraceae bacterium | reverse complement strand
TGTGCAGGGGCTCCGAATCATACCCCTTGTCCATGAGCGCGTAACCTATCGACAGACCGGCAAGGTCCTTCACATGCTCCGGTATGAACCTGACATCGTGCTTCCTTGACGGGGAGATCCTGTCCCTGGGTCCTCTTGCGGGCGTACTTCCCCCTCTTCCCGCGCCTCGCTCTCCTTCCGTCCGACTTTATCTGTTCCGTTATCTCTGCTCTCACCCGTCATCCGACACACTTCCGGATGGCCTCCCCTGCCCTCGACAAGCGGGGGGAGTACCTCTTCTGCGCCTCTTCGGCATCGATGGACTCGGATTGCGTCTCCTCTTCGCGTTCGTATATCTCGGCGGTTGGATTTGAATTATAATCGATTAATCGATATATATTCAAATCCATCTACCCATATATGGCGATGTGATATATAAAGAACCCTATGCTCCGGACCGGATTCCGGCCCCGGGTCCGATAAAACGGCCGATCCGACATCGGCGGATGCGCCCGGGCGGGGACTTCCGCCTGGAATCAGAAATGCGTCAGGGCCTCGGCCGATGATTTCACCGAGGATTCAAGGTTTAAAGTCCATATGTGGATGCGTCATCCATGAAGCGGAAGAACAAGGCGATGACGGCCGTCGTCGTCATCGTCATAATCGCGGTCCTGGCCGTCGCATATGCGATGTCTCCCGAAGACAGCCACCGCCCCGCTGCCAGCGCGTTCCCGGACCCGATACAGGACGGCGACAAGGATTATCCCACAGCCGCAGAGGTCGAGGCGCAGTTCGCCGAGAACAAGGCCTCCCTCGAGGCGGCCCTTTTCGACAGCTCGCTGGACGTCGATGCCATGGCGGACGAGCTGCAGGCTTCCATGTGGAAGCATAATGCATATATGGACAAGTTCGAATGGTTGCGGCTCGACTATAACATGGGCTATGATGTGGAGGACGAGTACCTGGCCTGGTACAATCTCCTCTCGGTCATGTACAGTGACTTCCGGAGCATCATAAAGGACGCCCTGTCCGGACCCTGCGCCGGCACCGTCGAAGCGGCTCTGAGGTCCATAGGCGAGGATCTGGACCTCTACCGCGACCACGACGCCCTGTTCGAAGAGGCCAAGGCCGCACTCAAGCAGAGGGAGATCGCGCTGGTGGCGGAATACTACGACATCCTCGACACCGAGTACTCGGTCGCCGATTCCAACGGGCGCACATGGACGCTGGCATCAGTCGCTGAGAGCACCACGCTCACCGACGAGGAGAAGAGTGCCCTCACGGCCGAGATCCGCGAGGCGATGTACGGCGATGCCGCCGCGGTCTACGTCGAGCTGGTCGGCGTCAGGAACGATTACGCGGTCCAGGTCGGATACGGGGATTACCTCGAGTACAGCTACAAGGTCAAATACGGGAGGGAGTACACATCGTCCGAGGCCGAGAGTATCGTCGCCTTCGCAGGCAAGGCCGACCGCATGTACAACAGTCTGATGGGGATGATGGGATACACGTATGAGAAGCTGGCTGATGAGACCGCATGGTTCGCCGGTCTCGATTCCGAGGGGCTCATCGATGCCATAGCTCCTTTCATCGATTCCGTGGACTCCGATTTCGCCAGGTTCCTGGACTACATGGACGAGTACGGGCTGATCTACAACTGCGATCAGCACGGGCGCCTCATCACAGCCTACGCGGCCAGTCTCTACACAAGGAGCAGCGCCCTGATATACAACGGGTACACGAACCCCGGGGAAAACGCATCATCCCTGATCCATGAGTTCGGCCACGCGGCCAACAACTGCCTGGTCGACGACTGCTCCAAGAACTACGACGTTAAGGAGATACATTCCCAAGGGCTCCAAGCGCTCTACTGCGCCTCAGGCCTGGTCGGAAACGGGTCGGACCGCGCCACGACCTACCTCTTCCTATCTGACCTGCTGTGGAACATCTCGTTTTCCGGGGTCCTCACCGCGTTCGAGGTATGGGCGTACGAGACCGAGTCCGAGACCGGTTCGCTCACCGTCGATCAGGCCCTGGACAGGTTCGGGGAGATCCTGGACTCCACAGGATGCACTCTCAATCTCTCCTACGACGAGAGGTACTTCTGGGCCGACGTACCGCATCTATTCAGCAATCCCAACTACTACGCCAGCTACGGCACGTCAGGGATCAACGCCATCGAGCTGTACCTGGAAGCCATCGAAGACTACGATGAGGCCAGGGAGCACTACCTCGCACTGACATACCAGAGAGGGGTGTACGGCTACGTCCCTGCGGTGGAGCAGGCGGGCCTGACCAACGCCTTCGACACAGAGGCGTCCTCGAGGATCCTCGACAGGTTATGGGAGGCCCTCGGCGGTCTGAAGGGCCGATCCCCGTGAACGCGCATGCCGGGGCGGACTGCCTGCTCCGGGTGCGCCCCTTATATCGACGGGGATCATGGATCGGCGACCTCCATGAGAATCGAGCGGGCCAGGTGAGCAGAGAGTTGGCGGTTCATCAGTGATGATTTCCGATTGATTCGTGCTACTGTGATCTCCCCTGCCAGAAACGTCCAGGTCTTTGAAATCGGCCCCTTCGGGATGTCCGGATGCTGTGTTGTGGGGCTCGAAGATGGTCGAAGAGAAGATCCCGATGTCGGAGAGCACACAGACGATGTGGAGGCCGTTGCTTGACCGCAGGGCCAGAGAATGACGCCGCAGAGGTCGCTGCGGTATGCGAATGGCGTAGCGGAGAAGGATGTGGCACTCGAAGTAGTCAGACAGAACCCCGAGATGAGCGCGAGGGGGTTCCTCGATTTCGCGGTGAAACTGTGCTTGGGCGGGGGAGGCAAGGTGGCGCTGACGTCGATCATCCCCGTGACGTTCGACATCTGCATCCAATCCAGCATGGTGGACTTCGATCTGGAGACGGCGTACTTCCAGACACTGGTCAAGATCGGTCTCAAGAAGCTGACCGGGGTCGATTACCCCGTGACGTTCGACCAGGTCCCGGATTCCCCGGCTCGTCCCGAGGATTGACCTCCGGTCCGGGCTTTAATGCCGGGGCTCGAGCCCCGGCTGTTTACATTCACTCCGCTTTCTTCGTCACCCTCTTCTTGGGGGTGGCTTTCGGGGCGGCCTTCCCGGTCTCGGCACCGTTCTTCGGCTTCCTGCCCCTCTTCGCGTGGGGTTTCGCGTTGGCGTCGGGCTTGAAGCACAGGAACCAGTCGAGGCACCTGACGCCCTCGGTCTTGGTCTCCACACGGTCCTTGGCGGTGCCGCAGGATCCGGGGGCGGGCATGATGACGTCGTCGCCGGGCCTCCAGTTGGCGGGAGTGGCGACCCCCTGCTCGTCCGCTGTCTGGAGGGCGATGATGACCCTCTTGATCTCATCGAAGTTCCTGCCGAGGGACTGCGGATAGTAGATTATCGCGCGGATCTTGGCGTTGGGATCGATGAAGAACACGGAACGGACAGCCTGCGTCGTGGAGACGTTGGGCTGGACCATGCCGTACTTGTTCGCCACGGTCATGCTGATGTCCTCGATGACCGGGAAGGTCACCTCGGGCTTCCTGATCCCTTTCCAGGTCATGGTCTGGATCTTCCTCAGCCAGGCGATGTGGGCGTAGAGGGAATCGATGGACAGTCCGATGAGCTCGGTGTTCAGAGCCTTGAACTCGTCGATCATCGACGCGAATGTCATGAACTCGGTCGTGCAGACCGGCGTGAAATCCGCGGGATGCGAGAACAGGATGACCCATTTCCCTTTGTAGTCCGCGGGGAAGTTGATCTCCCCCTGGGTGGTGTTCGCACGGAAGGCGGGCGCGTCATCGTTGATGAGCGGCATCCTCTGACAGCATACGTTGTTGTCTTCCATTGTCGTCCTCCGGGATTCGCCACGGGGTGGTGATAGATATCGTTTTTCTCTGAATCGGAATTAATCAATGGCTGTGATGGGAAGTTGTAGCCTCCAATTATCATAAATCGAATTATAACAATGTTAAAGCTAGTAATTATTAGATTATTAAATCGAATCGTCGGATTAATCCGATGATGATTTCATCCGGTCGTTCCTATTTCCCCGATTGTCCTTGACCCGACCCGAATCTGGGGGCTATCCGATATCGTTATACGTGCCGTCCCAATCCGGTGGGACAATGGGAAGAGCGGACACTCACCTGCATACCGAATATTCGGGTTTCCAGAAGCTCGGGGCGATCAAGTTCCCCGAGTCGGTGGCCCAACCGGAGCGGCAGGTCGACCGCGCCCGCGACAACGGGATGGACGTGGTCTGCATAACGGACCACGACGAGACGCACGGAGCGTTCATCGCCGAGAAGTACGCCAAACAGAAGTACGACGACATCGAGGTCGTCGTCGGGGAGGAGGTAACCACCCGCGACGGCGAGATCATCGGCCTTTTCCTGAACGAGCGCGTACCCGATATGCTATCCGTCGAGGAGACCATCGATAAGATCCGCGAACAGGACGGATTGGTCATAGCGCCCCATCCGTTCAGCTATCACGTCCCCGGATTGAAGGAGAGGATCCTGGACATCGACATCGACGGGTTCGAGGTCATCAACGGCGGACATCCGGACAATTACACCAACATGTTCGCCCGCCTCGTCATGGACCGCTACCCCGGCAGATGGGCGGAGACCTCCGGCAGCGATGCGCATTCCAAATACACCACGGGATACAACTGGACCGAGTTCCCCGGCAACACGGCCGAGGATTTCAGGAAGGCCATCCTGAACAAGACCACCAAGGCATGCGGTCAGGCCGCACCGGTGTTCGGCCAGGTCCAATGGAGCGTGGACGTCGTCATCGGCGGACAGAAGCTGATGTACCGCTCCCTGAGAGGGAAGCTCAGGAACGTCCCCAAGGACATCCTCATCGAGAAGATCAACAGCATCAACGACCTGAAGAAGGCCACCGGGATCTTCGCCGGGTTCATCTACGTCGTACCGCCGATATCGATGATCGCGACCGTCCTCAGCACCTCCTTCCTGAAGAAGGGCGAGAAGAAGATGATCCCCATGATCCCCGAGAGGCTGGAGCTCATAGACTCCATCATCAAGGAAGTGGATGCCAACGGCGGACCCGGGAACTACCGTCCGAAGTACCTGGAGAACGTCAAGGAAAGCCCCTTGGCGGAATACCAGGGATTCCCGATCAAGCTCCCGTTCAAGGTCGCCCGGAACAAGACTTGATACCGGTGCCGCGATACCGTCCCATGGACGAGGCGTACCGCATTTCGGTGAACATACCGGTCGGCACCGAACAGGCTTTCATGGATTCCGTGAACGAGGTCATGCAGCCCCTGTATCCCGGATACGACAGGTGCTTCTGCTGGTGGACCGTCAACGGCACATGGAGGCCGTTGGAGGGGTCCCACCCGTTCCAAGGGAAGGTCGGCGAGATCGAGACCTCCGAGGAGGTCAGGATCGAGTTCGCCGTCCATAAAGAGGATCTGGAGAAGGTGGTGACGAGGATCGCGGGGATCCATCCTTACGAGGAGCCCGCGATCGACGTCGTACCGTTGATCCCCTGGAAGAGCCTCATTCGGCCTTCTTCTGATAGCTGAAGATGTTGTCGAAGGACCTCTGCATGCGGTGGACCTTCAGGCTCTGCTTGCGGTAGGCGAGTTCCTCCTCATCGATGAGACCCATCTGGAAGTACCTGTCCAGCATGGCGAACGCTTCATCGTAGGAGCCCTCGACTCCGACCAGGATGTCGATGAGCCTGTTCCTGCAGGACAGCGCCTTCGGGACGCCCCCGTTCCTCTCCTCGATGACGGCGCCGACCTTCGGATAGAGGTCGAGGTTCCTGAGGCACATGGCCTTGGCCTCCGCGTAATCGTCGGATCCGAAAAGCCCCTCGATGAGGTGCTCGGTGGAGTCGAAGCGGTCGATGTCGCTCAGCTCCATCCCGTCGAGATAGCGGCCGGCGGTGACGGCGAGCTTGTAGTTGCTGTCCTCCGCTGCCCTCGTCATGAGGTCGTTGAGGAACGCGACCTCCGATGACGTGCAGATCCCATCCAGGTACCTGCGGGTCCTGACGCGGTCCTGGGGTGTGAGTCCGGCGTACCATGCGTCCAGTCCAGCTTCCGATACCTGCTTCGGGGTTTCGTCTTCCATGAGCACGGGATTCCCGAACGGGCTTATAAGGTAGTCTCTTCGTCCAGCGTGACGAACCCGCAGGGGTCGTGGGAACCGGGGACGCTCAGGCGGTCGGCGTTCCAATCGATCTCCTTCTCGAAGTTGCAGCTGCGGTACTGGCAGTCCCTCTTGCAGTATCTGCAGTTGAACGGCTTGCACGGTACCGGGTTGAACGACATCTCCACCGCATCCCCGTACTTGGCGCGGATGGCCTCGATCATCTCGGTGCCCTCTATGCTCTCGTCCTCCACGGTCATCTTGCGGGGGAGGACCACCTTCATGTCCACGTAGATGGTCGGTCCGTACTTGATCAGACGGAGGTTGAACACGTCGATCCAATCGTCGTGGCGGTACTCGTTGATGGTCTCGGTGATCTCCTCGAGGAGCTCGGTGTCGGCGGCGTCCATGGTCTCGTCGAAGGCCCTCTTCATGACCCCGATGCCGGTGCAGATGATGATCACGCCGAAGACGGCCGCGATGGATGAATCCAGCCACCTGGCGTCGTATCCCATGCCCTGGGCGATGTAGACGACGAAAAGTCCGATGAGGATACCGACGGAGGAATAGGTGTCGGAGCAGAGGTGCTTCCCGCTGGCGACCAGCGCGGGGGAGCGGTTCTTCGTCCCCTTCCTGATGGCCGCGCGTCCCACCGCGAAGTTGGCGAAGGCGGCCAGGGCGATGAGGATCAGACCGATGTCCAGCTTGTCGGTGATCTCCTGGGGGTTGATGAAGGACATGACGGTCTCGTACAGGATCGCGATGCCGGCCGCGATGATCATGGTGCCTTCCGTGGCTGAAGAGATGACCTCGATCTTCCCGTGTCCGAACGGGTGGTCCTTGTCCGCAGGTTTGGCGGACAGATAGAGAGCGTAAATACCAACGCATGCGGCCACCACGTTCACGATGGATTCGGTGGCGTCGGTGAAGATGGCGACGGACCCTGTGAGCCAATAGGCGGCGTACTTGATTATCAGCAGGGTGAACCCGAGGACAACGATGATTTTCTGAAATTCGAAGTTGTCTTCAGCCAATTCCGACATAAAGTCGACCACGCTTGGTGCGATTATATGCCTTTCCGATTAGAAATACCTAATATTATCACAAAAAGGATAATACGTTGCATGGTCTCAGTGATTTAGATTATCCGCCATTTGATTAGGCGTGCTTAGACATCCGCCGTGACCGACTTCCCCCTCAGGAGGGAGGCGAGCATGCCGACGAGGCACATCCCGAGGTAGACGGCGAAGGCGTAGTGCATCACATCGACGAAGACTCCGTAGTTCTCCGGGACGAGATGGTCCGCACCGCCCATGACCACGGAGATCAGGAGCATGGCGATCCCCATGCTCACCATCATTCCGGTCTGGCGCATGACCGATACCATCCCGGAAGCCTCGCTGGTCTCGTCCCTCCCCACGGAACCCATTATGACGGATGTGTTGGGAGCCGCGAACATCCCCATCCCGCTGCCGACGATGATCATCGTCGCCATAACGAGGACGATGTTCATCTCGGTCCCGTAGAACAGGAAGGTGGCCACCCCGACGGAGACGATCGCCATCCCCAGCGTGGGGAGGATGCGCTTGTCCTCCATCCTGTCCGAGAGCCTTCCGAAATGGGTGGTCAGAAGGGCCTGCATGCCGGCCTGGACCAGCATCAGCGTGCCCGCCTCGGTGGCGGTGAGGGCGCCGATGCTCTGCAGGTACAGCGCCATGAAGTATGAGATCGAGTAGGATGCGGCGTAGTTGAGGAACGCCGCCAGACAGGAGCCGGAGAAAACCCTGGACCTGAACAGGCGGATGTTGAGCAGATGGTCCTCGACCTTCAGCTCCCACCTCACGAACAGCGCCAGGACCGCCGCTCCCGCGACGAGCATGGCGAACGCCCACGTCTGGGGCAGGTTGATCACGCCTCCCATCGCCAATACTATGCCGATCCCGTACAGGACCGCCCCGGTGGAATCGAAGGGACGTCCCCTGTTGGGGGCGATCTCGTGCTTGAACATCGACAGGCAGATGAATGAGGCCGCTGCGAGCGGTATGACCAGGAGGAACAGCGCGTGCCATCCGATCAGGTCGTTCAGCGCCCCTCCGAGAGGGGGTCCGGCCGCGAGTCCGATGTAGACGCAGGTGGTCTGGATGCCGATGGCGCCTCCCCTGTGCTCCCTGTATACGTCGGCGATCATCGAGATGCTCGTCGATACTATGGCGGCGGCACCGGCGCCCAGCATCACCCTGCATCCGATCAGCCACCAGAACGACGGCGAGAAACACGCAAGGATGCACGCGACCACGATGACCAGCAACCCGACGAGGTACATCTTCCGCTTGCCGATGATGTCCGCCGCCTTGGACAGCGGGACCATGAAAACGACGGATGCGAGAAGGAACGCCGTGTTGACGTATCCCAATTGATGCGAACCTACCGCGAACTCCTCCGAGATGCTGACCAGGGAGAGGTTCATCATGGTGCTCAGAAGGGGGTTGATGAACCCGGAGAGACAGCAGGCCAGCAGGACCAGCTTCTTCTCCGTGGATGTGTAATCGTCCATCTGCTCCCCTCCGTGCGCCCTACAGTGTCATGCATTGAGCGTATTAATCATGCACCGAGCCCGTCCGCGCGGAACCTGCGGTCCTTCACGCAGTTGATCAGGAACAGGATGCCGACGACCAGCGCCACGCATCCCATGACGGCGAACATGGACGGGATGCTCCCCCCGACGGCCGCCAGGAGCGGCACGCTCACGAGGGATATGGCGAACTGTCCGAAGTTCAGGAACGTGGAGTAGCCTCCCATGATCTTCCCGGACGTGGTGGATGTGGCCTCGCCGGCCAGGGTGTTCGACAGGGCGGGACAGATGAGTCCGATCCCGACACCGACCATGACCATCATCAGCAACGCGACGGACACCGTCGGGAACAGCATCAGCAGGATCATGGCGACGCCCATCACGAGGAATCCGAGGGACATGACCATGAACGGACGTATGACAGACACGATGCGCCTGTACATCAGGGAGACGACGGAGTTCGTCACGCCGTGCGCTCCGAGGAACAGGCCCACCATCGATGCCGTGATGTGGCCCGGCAGCTCAGGATCCTCCAGGAACGTGGGGATCTTGGTCGGGAGCAGGAAGGAGATGGTCTGGCAGACGAAGATGGCCGCATAGCACACGGCGATGAGCCTCCTGTTGGCCGGACGGGCCTTCTCCTCCGGGATCCCCTCCGCGATGGCCGGGTCGCGGGACGGCTCCCTCATGGACAGGATGCACAGCAGGAGGATCGGGATGCCGATCAGGTAGACCAGGAACGGCTCGTGCCAGCTGAACGCCGCCAGGGAACCCCCGGTGTACTCCAGTATGAGCACCCCCAGGCCCATGGCGGCCGACTGGTAGCTGAGGACCTTGATCCTGGCGGCGCCGGCGTAGTATTCGGCCATGAGGGCGGTGACGGCCATGGAGATCCCGGCGATCCCCACTCCGACGAAGAACCTCATGACCAGGATGACCGTCAGATCGTCCAGGAAGAAGCTGGCGACCCCGCAGATGGTGAACAGGACCAGGGACGCCGAGAGGGTCCTGACCTTCCCGAACCTGTCGGCGATGCCTCCGATTAGGAATCCGGTGCATCCGACCGCCAGGGACGGCAGGGTGATCACCAGGGACACGGCGAACTCCCTGTCCGGGAACGCCGCGTTTATCAAGGGCAGCGCGGGCGCCACGGCCGCGCCTCCCATGAGCATCAGCATGGATGCCAACAGCATGGAGAGCAGCGTGAGCTTCGTCGGAACGAACCCCGCTCCGCCCTTGGAACCTATCATAGACGGGCGCAACGTGACCTCCTTCATATCCTTAACGCGCGCGCATTCCGCATGTTTCATATCGAACGGTTCGCATCGTCCGTCCATGAATTCAACCCCCAGGATCCCCGAGATCGCCGAGAGGATACGCGCCCTCCGCGACATGTGCGGATTCACGCAGGCGGAGATGGCAGAGGCCACAGGGGTCTCGCAGGAGGAGTACGCCGAACTGGAATCCGGCACCACCGACTTCGGGTTCACGTTCCTGTACAAATGCGCCGAGAAGCTCGGCGTCGACATGATCGAGATCATCACCGGCAGCAACCCCCGCCTGTCCGACTTCTCCATAGTGAGGTCCGGGGAGGGGCTCCCGATCAAGAGGCGCGCCGGATTCACGTACTACCACCTGGCGCCCACCTTCAAGAACAAGATCTCCGAGCCGTTCCTGGTCCACGCGCCGTTCATCCCCGAGGAGCAGGACAAGGAGATCGCCCTGTCCCGCCACGTCGGGCAGGAGTACGACTACATCATCTCCGGAACGCTGAGGTTCTCCCACGAGGGGAGGATCGAGGAGGTCGGTCCCGGGGACTCGCTCTACTACGATTCGGGGAAGGGGCACGGCATGATCGCCACCTCCAGGGAGGGATGCACCTTCCTCGCCATCGTCATGAGAAAGGGTGATGGCGAGTGATCGGCATCTGGAAGGAGTACCTCAGGGAGGAGACCGACGCCTCCGGCAGGACCGTGAAGGCGCACATCGAGGTGCCCGAGGGGTTCAACTTCGCCTACGACGTGGTGGACAGGATCGCCCTCGCCGAACCGGACAGGAGGGCGCTGCAGTGGTGCAGCGTCGACGGCTCCGAGCGCATGATGACCTTCGGGGAGATCAAGCGCATGTCCGACAAGGCCGCGAACTACCTGGTGTCCATGGGCATCGCCAAGGGGGACTACGTGCTGGTGATCGTCAGGCACAGCATCGAGTTCTGGTACCTGTCCATGGCGCTGCACAAGATCGGCGCCGTCATGGTCCCGGCGACCTTCATGCTCAGGAAGCACGACATCGAGTACCGCGTGAACGCGGCGATGATCAAAGCGTGCGTGTGCACCGGGAGGTGCGACATCGCGGAGCAGGTGGACATCGCGGAGGACATCCCGTCCCTGAAGCTGAAGTTCATGGTCAGCGGTCAGAGGGAGGGGTGGATCGACCTCGCGGAAGGGGTGGAGGAGGCTCCGGAGGAGTGGACCCGCGTCCCCAACAAGTCGAAGGACACCATGCTGATGTACTTCACATCCGGCACCGCCGGGGACCCGAAGATGGTCCTCCACGACTACTCGTACCCGCTCGGCCACATCCTGACCGCCAAGAACTGGTACTGCGTGGATCCCGACGGCCTGCACTTCACCATCGCGGACACCGGATGGATCAAGTGCGCCTGGGGGAAGCTGTACGCCCCGTGGATGATGGAGGCGGGGATCTTCGTCTACGAGTTCGACAAGTTCGAGCCTTCCGACATCATGGACAAGGTGGAGAAGTACAGGATCACCACGCTCTGCAGCCCCCCGACCATGTTCAGGATGTTCCTGAACGCCGGGGTGGAGGGGCATGACCTGTCGTCACTTAAGCACACCGGCATCGCCGGGGAGGCCCTGAGCCCCAACACCTACCAGATGTGGCTGGAGAAGACCGGCCTGAAGCTCATGGAGGCCTTCGGACAGACCGAGACGCCCCCCATCGTGGGGACTTGGGACGGATACGAGCCCAAGCCCGGGTCCATGGGGATACCGTCGCCGCTGTTCGATGTAGATCTCGTCGATGAGAACGGCGACAGCGTCCCGCCCGGAGTGGACGGGGAGATCGTCGTAAAAGTGGCGAAGAGGGAGCCCGGGATCACCGTCGGCTACCTGAAGAACGAGAAGGGCAACAGGGAGCTGCTGGAGGAGCACGTGCACCACACCGGCGACGTGGCCTGGAAGGACGAGGACGGATACTTCTGGTACGTCGGGAGGAACGACGACCTGATCAAATCCTCCGGATACAGGATCAGCCCGTTCGAGATCGAGAGCATCCTGATGCACCACCCCGCGGTGCTGGAGTGCGCCATCACCGGGGTCCCGGACCCCGTGAGGGGGCAGCTGGTCAAGGCGACCATCGTCCTCCGCGCCGGATACACCGGGGACGACGCCCTGGCGAAGGAGCTCCAGGACTACGTGAAGAAGGGCACCGCCCCGTACAAGTACCCCCGCGCCGTGGAGTTCGTGGAGTCCCTCCCGAAATCCACCTCGGGGAAGATCATGCGCCGGAAGATCAGATCCGACGATTCCAAACACTGAATGGGGTGGGGCCGGGGCCCCATCCCTGTTTCTTCTCAGACACGGTACTTCGACACGATGGACTCGAACCCGTCCGTGTCGGAGAACCATGCGTGGAACGTTATCCCGCTGTTCTGGACGGCCTTGCCGATCTCGACGACCATCTGCGGGATGACTTCCTCCGGGATGGTCCCGGCGTCCGTCCCGAACCTCTCCTTGCCCTGGAGACCGCATCCGTTCACGGTCATCTTGAACACCGCGACGTTGTTACCGTCGACGGTCTTGGCGGCTCCCTGGAGCCCTATGGCACCGACCTGATGGCATCCGCAGGACGAGGTGCATCCGGAGATGCGGAACCTCGGCAGGCACCCGTCGGGGATGCCGGCCTCCTTCACCGCGGAAATCATCCTCTTCAGGAGTCCGTTGGAGTCCCTGACTCCGACCTGGCAGATCGTCCCTCCGATGCAGGAGACGGATGTCTCGAAGAGCGTGGATGCTCCTCCTTCCGTCGCATCCCTCACCTTCAGGGCCTCGTTCCCGTCCAGATTGATCACGTACACCGTCGAATCGGGCGAGATGCGGAGCTCCGCACCGTCGATGTCCGCGATGGCGTCGCGGATCCTCCCGAGCATCTCGGGCTCCACGTCCCCTCCGACGGGATGGTATGCGACGTAGTACAGGCCGGCCTGCTTCTGGGGGAAGATGCGCTCCCCCGAGACGGGCACGGGGGCCTTCGTCGGGAATACCTCGGTTTCGGGATGGATGTCCAGACCCCCTTCGGCCTCCAGACGGTCCAGGTTGGAAAGGAAAGCCTCCCTGTAGGCGTCCTCGCCCATGTCGTCCTTCATGTACCTGGTGCGGGCCCTGGCCCTGTTCTCGTAGTTCCCGTGCTGCAGGAACGTGTCCACCATGGCGCGGACGCAGTAAAGGACGTGCGAAGGCTCCACGCCAGATTTCACGAGACAGCCCATGCGGGGGTTGTTGCCCAGACCTCCGGCGCTCCATACGTCGAACCTGCCCTCCGGGGTCGCCACGAATCCCAGATCCCTGAACGTGGCGTGGGTCTCGTTGGACGGGGACCCGGAGAAGGTGACCTTCAGCTTGCGGGGCAGTTTCACGGAGCCCATGATGCTAAGCAGGTACGTCTCGGCGGCCTTCGCGTACGGGTAGACGTCGAAATACTCGTCCGGGTCCACGCCCGCGAGTGACGATGCCGACACGTTGCGCGGATTGTCCCCTCCGCCGCCCTGGGTCACGATGCCGTGGTCCAGCGCCTCCGTCATGATCCTGGTTATCTCGTCGCCCTTCAGGTTGTGCAGCTGCACGGTCTCGCATGTGGTCGTGTGGATCCTGCGGATGCCGTACTCGTCGACCTTGTCCAGGATGAAATCCAGCTTGTCCTTGTCGAGGTGGCCCCCGCACATGCGGAGCCTGATCATCCCGAGCTGTCCGCCCTTCTGCGCATAGCTGCCGAAGCGTCCGGAGATGCCCTTGTAATCCTTGGCCGACATCCCTCCGGAGAAGAAGCTGGCCTCGGCCTTCTCGAATTCCGCGATGTTCCCGCGGAACCCTTCGATCGAATAGGAATCCATGGTGCCCGACCCCCCGAGCACGGTATATAAAGCCTGACGGCCGGGCCCCCCGGTTTTAAGGCAAATTAATTAGCCCCAGGCCGATTCGTACGAAGGAGGATACGATGGACGGATGTCCTGAGGAAGTGAAGCGGGAACTCGGACTCGTGCATGTCTACACGGGGAACGGGAAGGGGAAGACCACAGCGGCGCTGGGATTGGCGCTGCGCGCCACCGGGAACGGCCTGAACGTCATCATGGTGCAGTTCCTGAAGCCCGACGGGGGGTACGGGGAGCAGATCGCGGCCGCGAGGCTCGGGACGTTCGCCATAGTCCCCATGGGAGCGGACCACATGTGCGGCGAGAGGGTCTCGAAGGAGACCGACATGGAGCTCACCCGCAAGGCGATGGCTTTCTCCGAGGAGGTTCTCACCTCCGGGAACTACGACCTGGTGATCCTCGACGAGATCGTCAACTCCCTGAGGTTCGGCCATGTGACCCCTCAGGAGGTGATCTCCATGCTCGAGAAGCGCGCGCCGCACACCGAGGTCGTCATGACCGGGCGCGGTGCCCCGCAGGAGATCATCGACTATGCGGACCTGGTCACCGAGATGAGACTGGTCAAGCACCCCATGGACGAGGGCGTGCCCGCGAGACGGGGCGTCGAATACTGAAATGAACAATAGATATATCCGACCCATTTAATCGGGTATCAGTAACATGGCAGTCTACAACAGTATCACGGAGACGATCGGCGACACGCCCATCGTCCGCCTGAACAGGATGGCACCCCCCGGAACCCACGTGTACGTCAAGACGGAGAGGTGCAACCCGGGCGGATCCGTGAAGGACAGACCGGCCCTGTCGATCATCGACGACGCCGTGGCCCGCGGACTGCTGAAGGAAGGCGGGACGATCGTGGAGCCCACCTCGGGCAACATGGGCATTTCCCTGGCGATGATCGCCGCCGCCCGCGGATACCGCGCGGTGATCGTCATGCCCGATTCCATGACGCCGGAGCGCATCTCCCTGATGAAGGCGTACGGTGCGGAGGTCGTCCTCTCGCCCGGCTCCAAAGGGATGCAGGGCGCCGTGGATGTGGCCGAGAAGATCGCCGAGGAGAGGGATGGATTCATGTGCGGACAGTTCGACAACCCCGCCAACGCCGCCGCCCACCGCACCAGCACCGGGAGGGAGATCCTCAGGGACATCCCGGACATCGACCTGGTCTACGCCGGATTCGGTACCGGAGGGACCGTCAGCGGCATCGCTCGCGCCTTCCTCGACGCCGGGTCCAAGGCGAAGGTCATCGCCATCGAGCCCCTGGAGAGCCCCCTCGTCACCGGAGGGATGGCCGGACCCCACAAGATCCAGGGCCTCGGCGCCAACTTCGTCCCCGGGAACCTGGACATGTCCGTCATCGGCGGGGTGGAGACCGTCTCCGGCGACGACGCGATCAGGACCACCGTCGAACTCGCCAGGAAGGAGGGAATCTTCGCCGGCATCTCGGCTGGGGCCAACGTTTTCGCGGCCATCCGCGCCGCCAAGGAGCACCCCGGCAAGAAGATCCTCGCCATCCTCCCGGACGGCGGGGAGAAATACATGAGCCTCGGCATCTACGACGAGTGATAGCATGCCCGTCAAGATCCCCAACGACCTGCCCGCGGCATCCATCCTGGAATCCGAGAACATCTTCGTGATGACCGAGACCAGGGCCGACACCCAGGACATCCGTCCTCTGGACATCCTCATCGTCAATCTGATGCCCACCAAGGTCGAGACGGAGACGCAGCTGCTGAGATGCCTGAGCAACAGCCCCCTGCAGACCAACATCGAGTTCCTGCAGATGGCCACCCACGTGTCCAAGAACACCTCCGACGAGTACCTGAACAGGTTCTACACCACCTTCGACAAGGTGAGGAACAGGAAGTTCGACGGGGTGATAATCACCGGGGCGCCGGTCGAGAACATCCCCTTCGAGGAGGTGGACTATTGGCCCGAGCTCTGCGAGATCATGGACTGGACCAGGACCAACGCCTGCGCCACCCTGTACATCTGCTGGGGCTCCCAGGCCGGGCTGTACCACCAGTACGGCATCCCCAAGTACCCCCTCGGATCGAAGATCTCCGGGATCTTCGAACAGCGCATCCTCGCCGCCAACGAGCCCCTCCTGAGGGGATTCGACGACAGGTTCTTCATGCCCCAGTCCAGGCACACCGAGGTCAAGGCGGAGGACATCGCCACCAACCCCCATCTGCACATAATAGCCGATTCCCCGGAGACGGGCGTGGGGATCGTGGTGTCCGAGAGGAACGAGACGTTCATCACCGGCCACTTCGAGTACGACCGCGGCACGCTGGCGTACGAGTACGAGAGGGACCTCAAGGCAGGCAAGAACCCGCACGTCCCCGACCATTACTTCGAGGACGACGACCCGCAGAAGGACCCCGTGGTCAGGTGGAGATGCCACGCGACCATGTTCTTCACGAACTGGCTGAACTACTGCGTCTATCAGGAGACGCCCTACGACAAGGACAGCATCGGATCCTGAGATCACTGGGATACGGTGCGGGGGTTGACGAGCTTCCCGACGATCGCGTCGCGGACGAAGGGATTCAGTTGGGAGACGTCCTCCTCCCCGTCCAGGACGGCCTGGACGCTGGAGGACACGTGCCCGAACACCTCGCGGAAGATCCTGCATGAATCCCCGCCGTTGTTCTCCAGCCCGCACTCGTGGTAGGCGTCCATGCTGCACCCGCCGTTGCAGTACCTGTAGACGGGGCAGGAGGCGCACTTCTCCCTGCGGGCCACGGAGCCTGCCAGGATCCTGCGGAACCCCTCGGAGCGGAACGCGTCCGAGATGTGCTCCAGGTCGTTGATGTTCCCCATCAGGAACTCCCGGGGACACGCCTTCGCGCACGGATAGATCGAACCGTCGGGATTCACGCACAGCCATTTGGTCAGGCACGAGGTGTGGGCGCAGTCCGAGGGCGTCGGATCGCCCAGATAGTTCAGGATGTACAGGTAGTGGGGGATCAGCGGGATCCTCGAATCGGCATCGCGGAACCAGGCGTCGAAGGCCTCTATGCTCCCTCTGATGAATTCATCGGCGTCCGGGACGGTGCCGTTGCACCTGGCGCATCCCGCCGGGATCACCGGGGACAGCGACAGGTTGGTGCCCTTGTCCCTGTAGTACTCGTAGAGCTCCCTCTGCTTGGAGGCGGTCTCCCTGGAGATCGTCGAGCTGACGGAGTACTTGTTCTCCTTGGCGGACAGGAGCGATATCGCCTTGCCGGGATCCAGCTCCCTGAGGACGGAGTTGTACGGCCCCTCGCTGGAGACCCCGACGTTTATCGCCTTCTCCCTGCAGTAGGCCATGAACCTGCGGTTCAGCAGGGTGCCGTTGGTCTGGATGGTGTTCCCGAAGCGCATCCGGTTGCGTCCGAAATACTTCTCCTGGATCTCGATGACCGATTTGTAGAAGGACATGGGGAGGGTCATCGGCTCTCCGCCGTGCCAGATGAACCAGGCGGACTCGTACTCCTCGGAGACCATCCTCATGAGACGGTCGACCGTCTCCAGGGTGATCTCCCCGGGAACGCGCTCGTCCGGGGTGTGATAGCAGTGGCTACAGGATTCGTTGCAATGGAGGGTCGGCTTGACGACGACCGATATGTATGGCTTCATGGCCGGCCGTGGCCGACTCAGAAGGGCCAGTACGTCCAGACGCCGTTGAATCCGTTGGTGACGTAGCAGCAGCAGGCGCAGCAGACCACGATGGTTCCGACGACGCAGGCGTGCCAACCGACGGAGTTGCAGTATCCGTTGTCGCCGCAGCAGCAGTAATCGCACTTGGAGTCGCCGTAGTGATCCTCATCGGCGGCCTTGTCGAAGCGCTCGTCGTGGGTGTGGTCAGCGGGGAGTCCCTCCATCGCGAACGCGATGAATGCCGCCGGAGACTGGCTCTCGTAAAGTGCTGTCAGTTTGTCTACCGATTCCGATTCGTACACCATGTCACAATCCACCTACCACTGCTGGCTCGGTACGGCGATGGAACCATTGAACGTATTTAATGATTTTTTAGGGGGCCTGGGCGTGCCAGCACACTCCTCGAATCGAGTCGGCGATCGGACCAGGGTACCGTCCGATCTAGGAGATGCGACCCCTGATACCTGCGCTCCTTGTCACTTATCTTCTTGGCCCTCTTGAAGACCCTGTCGTCTCCTCCGGTGCCTCGTCCCTAATCTCCTCCCATCCCTCGAAGGGACGTACCGATTCCGCATCCTCTGAAAGAATGGGCGCGCTTGCCTACGATCGGCATCCATTCATATCCGCCCTTGAACAAGGACGGGAGAATCATCAGGAAACAGACCCCTCGCCCTTCTGTCCAGATGTATCAGCCTGAATATCAGAAACCGCGACCTCGGAATCGGTGTTCCCCGCAGCCATCGCCTGGACCTTCCTGCGTTCGAGGATGATGTTCACGACCTCCGAAGTCTCGCGGAGGATATCATCGCGCAGCCTCTTGGATCCCCGGAACGGACGGTGGCGAATGCTGTCTCTCGAGATTAACTCCCCGGGAACATCTGGCCCAACTGTCATTGATACACCCCGTTCACCACAAGACTGATGACATGTTGACATCCAATACCGATTATTGTCACGGCCCGGTACATCATTTTTGGTTCTCTGAACCGGCCTTGAGTTCGATACTCTCCGCAACGGCTTGGGCCTTCCTGCGCTCAAGGATGATGTCCACGACCTCTGAGACCTCGCGGATCAGGTCGTCTATCATCTTATCGGATTCCGGGAAAGGACGGTTGCGAACGCTGTCCCTAGAAAGAATCTGCCCGGGCACTCTTGAACTGACTGTCACCTGCACACCTCCCCATTCCCACCATTAATAGCAAATTGATATTCAATATTAAAATATTGCTTCCTTTTGACCCAGATGAATCCATCGTCACGCGAAATGACAGCGACATCTATCGGCCCACCTACCGTCTCCTGATCGTTCGATACATGACGCCTGATGGATGTGGAGCCTACGAGCGCCTCTACCAATGTCGCCATCTCACCCTTCGACAACCGCCCGATCGCTTGCTCCACAGGCTCGCGGTATTCGTTATCAAGACCCCGGTAGAATCCTTGAAACCAGGACGGTATGAACCTGATGCCGAGCTCCCTTATCCTCCCTTTCTCTTTTTCTGGAACCACTTTCAAGACCTCGCCCATAAACTTCCCCATCATCACGGTCAGACGGTACTCCATATCGTTCAAAATGCGGGGATTCGCACCATGGAGAAAAGCTTGAATCACATCATCCTGGGCGAATGTGGAGACAGATGAACGTTTCTCTGAATTTATGGTCGAACATCTGGCCTTGACGCTACTGAGACCTTGAGGAGAAATACCAAACACCGTATACTCCTCGAAAGAAGGAAGGTACTCCCTGTCACCATAGCCCATAAAGATGATGCCTGTGTCCAATCCGACCGATTCACAGGACATAATATTATATGCGAAGCTTCTCAGAACCTTATTCCTGAATTCATCTTCGGCCCACAGTCCGGATTGAACGAGATAAGGATGCATATTGCCGTGTCTGACAGCCCCCTCGACCCATTTAACCGTCCTTTCAATCTCCGCCTCATCAGTTTCCCCCTCAGCATTACTCAACTCCCTGTCCAAAACCTCTCTAGCCACGGAATCGAAGTCGCACATTGTTCCAGCACGATGCCTCTCGTCGATCAGGACTTCGATCTCCTCCTTGTACGCCTTTAGGAACTTGTCCAGCGCCTGGAAGACGAAGGCATCCCTGTACCCCTGCGTGATGATGGGATTCCCTTCTAACGACGCGGCCCCGCCGTTCTCGATGAACCTCATGAAATCCGCCGCGCAGTCCGACAGCCTGTCGAACCTGCGGTCCCCGAGCTGCGAGCGGTACTCCCCGACGAAGATGTCGAAAGGGACGGTGGAGATGGTGTTCGCCCCGTAGATCATCACACCGATCGGCTGGTTCGGGGTGAGTTCGAAGAGCTTGTTCGCCTTGAAGATCTTCCCGTTGGAGAATGCGGCGCTGTCCGCCGCGACCGCTATCCCCCTCTCGTTCATTATGAGCACTTCGGACGTCATGCAATCGAAAAATACGCAGTACGAGCCCACCTATAATAACGGAACCGGTGCAGTCAGTATTACAGGATGGTCTTCATTAGTTAGACCGGCCCCGCGAATCCTTTAAACCCGTCTCCCCGATGGCCGGACGATGTTCGGATACACGGTCCCGTCCTACGGCAAGCTGTCCCCTTCGGACAACTCGCTCTACCGCAGGTACTACTGCGAGGGATGCCACCAGCTGAAGGACGGATTCGGCCTCACCGGGGCGCTGACCGTGAACTACGACATGACGTTCAACACCATCCTCCTCGAGGGGCTGATCGGGGATTGCCTGCAGTTCGAGGGCACCAGGAGGAGGATCTGCGTCCTCGACTCGCCGAAGGCGGACTCCGAGCTCATGCGGAGGATGGCCGCATACACCCTGATTCTGACCAAATGGGAGCTGTACGACGACGAGACCGACCTCCCGTCGGCGAAGACCAAGGTGATCTCCTTCACGCTCGGTCGCGCGATCGAGAAGGCCGTGAGCGAATATCCGGAGTACGACCGCCTGGTCGGCGAGGGGTTCGCGGCGCTCAGAGAACTGGAGACGCGGGGGTGCAGGGACGCGCTGCTCATGGGCAGGACGTTCGGGAGGGGGTTGGCGGGCCCTCTGAGGGACATCGCCGGCGACTCCCACTCCGACGACCTGGACGACGTCTTCATCCAATTGACCGCGTGCGTGTACCTCATGGATGCGATAGACGACCTGGACCAGGATTTCATGGACGGCACATACAACCCGCTGCTCCCCGATTCCGGGTACGTCAATGCCAGGAAGCTGATCGACTCCGACATCTACGGGATATCGTCGCTCGTCAGCGAGGCCGTCGGCTCTTTGCAGGGCTCCTACTCCAAGGTCAGGCCGGCGATGAAGGGGAACGTGTCCCTGTGCGACAACATCGTCTACCACGGCATCCCGGAATCGGCGAAGAAGGTCATCCTCGGAGACGCCAAAGCGAAGGCGAGCATCAAGAACGTGCTCTCCAACAGGAAGGACAGGACGTCGGAACGATCCCGCCGGATCGTAATCGGAGCAGACGTCGAGCGAGTCGCGCTGCTCGTCCCTGAGGGAGCACATCCCGGACGACCACGAGGAGCAGTTCTCGCAGCATCCCGGCCGGTACCTCGGACATCCGTCGTCCGGTCCGACGGACCTGGATTCCGGCACGCACACCCACATGTCCCCGGCATGCCTGCACAGCCTGCAGGTGCGGCACTTCCCGTAGCTCTCGTCCATGGCATGCGAATGGCATCCGGACCATATCCGTTTCTGTCGCCATCCCTAAATACGGCACCCGGATTCGATGGCCCATGGCCATAAAAGTGTCCTACATGGGCATCCCCGGCTCCAACTCCGAACAGGCCGCGAAGGAGCTCTCCGGGGCGATGGGATGGGATTCGTACGAACTCCTGCCCATGGAGGATTCCAGGAACACGGTCGCCGCGCTGGATTCCGGCGAAGCGGAATACGGGGTGGTGGCATCGTCGAACATAACCGCCGGACCGGTCATCGAGACGGTGGAGACGCTGGAGGGGAGGGACGATATAGAGATCCTGCGCGCCCTCTGGCTGCCGATACACCACTGCGCGTTCGTTCTGAGGGACGGTGTGGAGATAAAGCACGTCGCCTCCCACATCCAGGCCCTGCTGCAGACGAAGGACCATCTGGAGATGCTGTTCCCGGGTGCGGACAGGATCGAGGTCTCCGACACCGCCGTGGCGGCGGAGATGCTCTCCGACGGCAGATTGTCCGAGGATACCGCGGTGATCTGCAGGAGGAACGCCGGCGAGATGTTCAATCTCCACCTCCTCCACGAGAACATCGAGGACCGCGAGGGCAACATGACCGAGTTCGAGCTCCTGAGGCTGAAGGCATGATCTCCGAGCAGATCGAGGAGGACGCCCGCAGGCTCGACGAGATCATCGCCGACCTGAACAGGGAGGCTCAGAACCACAAGAAGCAGAGGGACGCGTACCACGAGAGCGCCCAGACCCTGGCGGACAAGAGGGACGCTCTGCAGAGGAAGGCCAGGAGCCTCTCGTCGGAGGCCGCCGTGTACAAGGAGCGCAGGGACGACTACAACCTCACCGCCAAGGAATGCCGCGCCAAGCGCGACGAGTGGAACGACAGGGTGGCGAGGATGCGCGCGTCCGGAGGCCTCGGGGACATCGGCGAAGCGAAGACGCAGGCCAACCAATGGCATCAGAAGGCCGAGAAGGCGTCGAACAGCTCGAACGCGGCCCACGAGAAGATGCATCAGCTCTATTCGGAAGCGGACAGGCTCCGCGAGGAAGCCCAGCAATGTCACCAGCAGTACCTGGACTGCAAGAAGGCGGCCGACATCGAGCACACCAGGTACATCGAGGCGGTCCGTCGCATAGAGAAGGTCAGGGACAACCTGCCCGAATGATCATACCACTTCTATCTGGAGGCCCCCGAGGACGTCGAGGGTCTCCTCCCCCAACCTGTCATCGTACGACGCGACGCAGTCCCTGCGCACGAACACGCGGGCCTGGGGGTTCGCGGTACGGGCCATCACGGCGTTCGCGAGGACGCAGATGTTCGTCGCCACGCCGCAGATCTCTATGGAATCGAACGGGCGCAGGACCTCCAGCAGCTTGGAGCATCCGAAGGTGTCCTTCTCGATCACGGTGCACTTGCCCATGCGGACGATGTCGCACACGCGCCCGTGGAGCTTCCACCCCTCGGTGCCCTTGATGCAATGCTCCACCGGGAGCATCACACCCTCGCGTGTCCTGAGGTAATCGGCTCCGTGGGAATCCATCGTGACGAAGACGGGATCCCCGGTGCCGATGTAGTCCTCCATGCGGGCGCATACGGCGCCCTCGATCGCCGCTGCCGCTGCGCTTCCCAGCGTACCGTCCACGAAATCGTTCTGGTAGTCCACGACGACGAGCGCTCTCATGATATCACGCCTTGGGGACGGCTCCGATCTGCTCGTGGACGACGCCCCTCACGACTCCGAAGGGCAGCCCCATGGATATCGCGATGTCGACGCATCCCTTGCCGGCGCGGTACGCCTCGAGGATCTTGGTCTCGATCTCCGCCCCGATCTCGACCTTCTTGCCGGGTTCCGGTTCGGGCTCCCGGTTCCATGAGCGGGAGTAGCATCCGGGGCATCTCCTCGGCACCTTCCCTCCCTTGGCGGTCCACACGTTCCCGCATCTCCTGCAGGTGAACGTGTTCAGGGGTTCGTTCCATTTGTAAGAGCCGCAACTGGGGCATCTCGTGGGGTTTCCGTCGTGGGAATTCCAGACATGTCCGCACCTCCTGCACGATACGCGGAGATGGGACTCGTTCCACTTGACGGACCTGCATTTGGGGCACCTCTTGGGCAGCTGCTCCTTGCGTGGCATCCACTCGTAGGAGCATCTGACGCATGACAGGTGGCCCTCTTGTGTGGAATGAGTGGCCATGGATTGTTATTTGTATCCTATGGTATATAATATGTTCTATCATCCAGCAATTGGATGGATAATCCCGAATCACCATCCGTGACGGAACGCCATGTATACCGCGAAGTACACCTTGGCCCAGTGCGGCCTGCGGAGCATGGCGAGGAAACCGCGGGGGACGGAGTACCTTCCGACCAATGGGGCCAGCGCATCCTCCACCTCCTCGTCGGTCCACTGCGAGAAGATCCGGTGGGCCTCCATGAACCTGCGGTCGAACATGACATCGCGGGAGATCCACTTCTGGTATTGTTCCGGTCTTCCGGCGATGACCGCTTCGGCGGCCCTGCGGCCCGATAGGAGAGCGGCCCCGATCCCTCCGTAGCAGAGCGGATTGGCGAGACATGCGGCATCGCCGGCGAGGATGCACCTTCCTTTCACCACCTCATCCAAGACTCCGAACGGCAGGTCGCGGGCGCCCCACGATTCGAGCCCCTCGATCCCCTTCGGGTCGGTCCATCCCTTCGGGAAACCGATGGACACCTTCCCGGGAGCGGACGGGAAGCGCCATCCGTATCCCCCCTCGTATCCGGACCCGACCGAGAACCCCAGGACGGTCCCTCCGTCGCCTCCGGCGACGCAGTTGACCACCTGGATGCGGTCGGTGAATCCCTTCTTGAATATCTCCCGCCTGACGGCGGAATGGGCGCCGTCGGCGCCTATGAGCCAGGTCGAACGGATCTCGGTCCCGTCCGACAGGGTCAGGACGTATCCCTCCCCCGTATCCCCGATATGCGTCACGGTCCCCGTGACGAAGTCGGCATCGCACCCCGACCTCATCTCGGCGAGCATGGACGGACGGTCCACGATGACGCCGGAGACGGGTATGTCCACACCCCTGCCGTCCGGCAGGGCTATGCGGATCGATTCCGCCCTGGCGGATATCGACGAGGGTCTCCATCCCAGGCGGTCGAACATCCTGTCGCTGACCGCCTCCCCGCAGACGCGATGATACCTCGGGAAAGCCGTCTCCGACAGCCTCTCGATGACAATGGTCCTCAATCCCGATCCGGACAGGCGCATCGCGGCGGACATCCCGGAAGGCCCGGACCCGACCACGGCGACGTCGTAGATCAAGCGAGGAGCTTCATCTGCCACGATACCGCCATCCTCAGCCTCATCATCGCCGACCTCCCGTCGTACTCCTCGCAGGAGTACTCGGTGCTCCTCTCCAGGTCGGCGAGGAACTGCTCCGCCGCCTGCGCGTTGACCCTCGGCGAGTACATCATCGCGTTGGTCTCGAAATTCAATGTGAGCGACCTGTGGTCCAGGTTCGCGGAACCCACGGAGCAGCACACGTCGTCCATGAGGATCATCTTCTCGTGGACGAAGCCGTCGTTGTACCTCCAGATCCTCACGCCGGATTTCATGAGCTGGTTGGCGCAGGTCAGGTTGTTCCAGTACAGGAATATGTGGTCCTTCTTGTCCGGGATCAGGATCCTCACGTCCACCCCCGACCTGGCGGCGTTGGCCAGGGCGACCATCATCGAATCGTCCGGCGCCAGGTACGGGGTGGTGATGTACAGGCGCTCCTTGGCGTTGACGATCATGGACAGGTACTGCATCTGGACGGGGTTGTTGGGCATGGTGTCCGGTCCCCCGGACACGAGCTGCATCCTGTCGTGGCCCCCGTTGGTGATGACCGATGTGTCGACGTATTGATCGATGGGCCTGAGGCGGTCCTTCCCGGCGCAGTACTGCCAGTCGGCGCAGAACCTGACGAGCATCGGGACGACGCCGGCGCCGACCACCTTGATCGTAGCGTCCCTCCAGTGTCCCAGAGGGCCCTCCCCCCTGTACTCGTCCCCGATGTTGAACCCGCCGCAGTAGGCGGTCTTCCCGTCTATGACGGCGATCTTCCTGTGGTTGCGGTTGTTCTTCTTGGGGCTCAGCAGGAGGGTGGCCGTGGAATGGAACGTGGCGTAATGGCCGCCGGCGTTCCTGAATCTGAATATGCCCTCCTTCGGACCCTTCCCTATGCCGAAGGCGTCCGTGAGGAGACGCACCTCGACGCCTTCCTTGACCTTCTGGGTCAGGAGCTTGACGAACTCGTTCCCGTCGCGGTCGTTGCGGATGATGTAGTACTCGATCAGCACGGACTTCTTCGCTCCGCGGATGTCGGCCATCATGTCCCTGAACAGCGGGTCCCCCTCGGTGTACAGCGAGATGTCGTTGTTCCTCGAATACGACCAGGCGCCGGCGTTCTGCATCGACTGCGCGAGACGGAACTCGTCCGCGAACTCCGGGTGGAGCGAAGCGTCCTCGTCGAGCATCCCCTTCTGGTATTCCGTCGCCTCCATCAGCTGCCTGTCGGTGACGTTCTTGGGGGTGAAGCGGCGCCTGTTGTAGATCGTCGCCCCCAGGTACAGGTACAGGATGAACCCCACCGGCGGCAGGAGCCCCATGAGTATGACCCACGCCACGAACACGCGGGGGTCGCACCTCTCCAGGAAGAGCATGATGCAAAGCGCGACGATGTCCAGGACCACGATTAGCATCACCAGGTCCGAGAACACGTTGGTGAGGGATAGGATGTCGTCGATGCTCATCTTCGTACGGGCGAGAGCGGGCGCGTATATAGGGGGTTCGCACGTCCTTGCGCGAATCCGAAGCATCCGTTCACAATCCTTATCTAGGTTGGTCCGAACATCCAGCCATGCGCTGCAGCAACTGCGGAAAGGACAACGAGGAGGGCACCCGCATATGCCCGTGGTGCGGTACCAACATGGGACCGTCCTACGCGGTCAAGGGCGGCCCGAAATCGAGGACCGTCGCGGTCGCCGTGCTCGTCGTTATCGTCCTGGCGGTGGCGGCAGTCATCGCCGTCAACGGGATGAACAACGGATCGGAATTCAGCTCCAACGGACCGAGCGACACCGACCCCGTCACCCCTTCGACCCCGGACGATTCCGACGACTCGGACGATTCATCGGACACGGATCCGACGGTCGTGACGGATCCCATCACGTACACTTCGAAGAATTCGGACCTGTTCACGGTCGAATACGGCACGAACGACGACGGGAAGACCACCGTGAAGGTCACCATGGTCGATTCCGAGGCCAGCAAGTATTCCAAATTCACCTGGTACGTCTACAAGGACGGTAGCAGCTACTTCAACAAGTACCAGAACTCCGTTACCAAGACGGATGCCACGGCCACCTGGACGTTGTCCGATGGAACGTACGGAACGTACATCTTCGGCGTCATCTGCCAGAGCTCGTCCGGATCCGGCATGTGGAACCCGTGGAACCAGACCGAGTACACGTTGACGTTCACAGTGAACGGCACGGTCTCCAAGACCTACTCCTGGGAGTACCTGGACACGGATCTGACGTTCACGGTCTCCTACTCCTATTCGGAATACGATCAGTATTCGGGAACGAACGGCGCCAGCCTCCAGAAGAGGGCGGGATACAACAAGGGCGATTACAGCGTGATCCCCGACTTCATCGTGGTGAACTCCACGGTGAAGGACATCGAGAGCAACCTCGAGAGCCTGTATCTGAAGAACTTCGGAACCGTCGCATCCGGACAGGGATACGCGGAGTTCATCCTCGCCTTCGTGCAGGAGTGCTTCACCTACACGTACGACCAGACACTCTACGGACAATCCGAGTACTATGCGTTCCCGATGGAGACGATCTACAACGGGAGCGGGGACTGCGAGGACACCTCGATTCTGTGTGCGGCACTGTTCGTCGCCGCGGATTACGATGCGGGAGTGTTCCTCATCCCCGGGCATGCGATCGCCGCCGTCGCCCTGGACGACTACAGCAGCAGCGCCCATTCGGTGAGCTCCGCATACAGATCGAAGGTGGCGGTGTTCAGCCTCACCGAGGACGGGAAGACCTACTACGGATGCGAGACCACCCTGGAATCCAACGAATACGGAGTGGGTTACATCTCGACCGATTACGCCATCAAGAACGGCGTGATCTACTACCAGAACAAGGCCTACAAGGACGGGAACTACGGGCTCTATCTCGCAGACTCGACGGCCTGAAAACCGAGGGGGCCATCCCCCTCATTCCCTTTTTGCTCATATCGCGTCGCAGAGACGACGCATCCTTCTGACACGGTTCCCGACGGAGCACGGGTCACGGCCATATACGCAGGCTCCATCTCGGGGGATAGCGGGACCGGAATGTGTCCATGGAGAGGACCGCCCATGCTGGGCTCCGGCGCCGCATCAGCGACCCTCCCGACGGGATTGGAGAGAATCCCCCGGGGGTGGAGGAATACACGATGAAACAGAAATGTGACGCTGATGGTCCAGCGGAGCTTCCGTCCCGCCCCAACTTCAGGGCGGTGATAGGGGAATTGGCGAAGGGTCGGAGGACCTTCGATGAGTTGGTTTCGGCATGTCCGGAGAAGGGTTCCGCCGAGGAGGACGTGCGGGCGATGGAGGAGGCGGGGATGATCGTCTCCGAGGACGGGAGGTTCCTGTACACGGAGTTCGTGAGGACGGCAGAGACCATCATCATGGAAGAGGGGGACTTGGATGCGTATCTTCAATGCAGGCAGGCGCTGGAGGTGGATGCGAAGAAGGTTCCGCTGCCGCTGTACGAGATCGCTCTGCTGTTGTTGCTGAGAGACGGGCCGATGTCCGTGGAGGAGATCGAAGATACTCTGGAGTCATATGGGTACGGCGGGATCGGAATGGGGCAGAATCTTGAGGTCATCGCGCTGCACGGGTCGATCCGGTCGGATGACGGTATGGTGTCACTGACGGAGCGCGGAATGCGCATCGCGAATTCTTTGGAAGGAATCGCAACCCGGGTCAACGACGTCGGGCTGCGATAAGAGATTCACAGCCTGCGGCTGCGGTCGGACATCGTCCTCAGATGCTCCGCCATACCCTTGTCCGTGCAATAGACGAAACACCCTTTCATCCCCCTGGACATCAGCACCCTGTAGGTGTCCTTGATTATCCTGTCGGCGATGGCGCATCTCTCGTCCTCGTCCTTGTATCTGGATTTCAGACCCTTGAGCGACTGGTCGGTCTTGGCCCTCTTCTTGTAGTCGGTGACCACCCGTCCGCCCTCGTACCTGATGTCCGGACCCACGATCACGCCCACATAGTCGAATTCCAGGCCCTGGCATGTATGGATGCAGCCGGCCTCCTTCACCGATTCGGGATCTATGGCCCAGGTGTTCGTATCGCCCAGGTTCCAGCTCATCTCGAAATCGTACTCCGGTATGACGATGTCGTGGATCGAGGAGTCGTTCTTCCCTCCGGAGATCCAGTTCCAGCAGTATCCCGCCACGATGCGGGACTTGTTGTCGACCTCGTTCAGACGCTCGATCTCGGCCCTCATCTCGCGGGGGTCGTCGAAGACGCGGAAATCGTACTCGAACTCGTCCTCGAACTCCAGGTTCGCGGTCTCCCTGAGCTGCAGGGCGTTGTCGAGCCACTGGATGTACCCGTCGGACCCGAAGCATCTGAACTGCGAATCCAGCTCGAGCTCCGTGACCTCGGAATCGAACTCCGACGCGAATCCCTTGATCTCGTCGACGGTCCCGATGTCCTTGAGCGTCACCCTCTGCTCCTCATCGATGAAGAACACGGAGAGCCTGGAGGCGTTGATGATCTCCTTCACCTGGTTCTCGCCCAGGTTGGAATACAATCCGCTCTTCTCGTTCAGCCTGTGGGCTTCGTCCACGAGCAGGACGTCGTACACGTTCGATCCGGCCTCGGTGAATCCTCCGGACCCCCTGAACAGCGCATCTATCCTGCTCATCTTCTTCGTGCCCTTGAGCTTCGCCGCGTAGACGTAGCGGGGAGCTTGGTTCTTGGACACGTACACGGCAGCCATCCCATCGTTGATGATGGAAGCAAGGAGATTCATGGCCACTACAGTCTTTCCAGTTCCTGGACCTCCCTTGATGATGATCGTCCTCTTTCTCCCACCCTTAGATATAAGCCTGGAAGCGTACAGGACCTCCTCATAGACAACCTTCTGCGCATCGATCATGGTGAACTCGCGGTTCCCCTTCATCATCGATGCGACGGCGTCCTGCAGCGACTTCGACGGTCTGAGGCGTCCGCTGTCTATCAGCGAGATGGTCCTGAGCCCGTCCCCCTTGCGGACCCTGTCCGAGAGGAGGTCCTTGAGACGTCCGCCGTCCTGCTTGGTGAACACCGGCGCCAGACCCGTGTAGTTCGAGTACATCGGATCGACCAGCGGGTCGTTCTCTCTGAGGATGTAGTTATGGAGATACGCGCAGGGTTGGAGGACTATGTTCCTATCCTGGACCTCCGCGTTGAAATCTGATATGGCGGTCACGTAGGACCAGACCTGGTACGAGGGATGGGTCATCTCGTGGATCCCGCCGTTGATGAACGTCCTGACCACGCCATCCTTACCCGGGACGGATTCGACCTCCTCCCACTGCTTCAGCTCGATGACCACGGCCGAATTCTTGCCCTCGGCGTCCAGACCGGAGACGATGAAATCGACCCTCTTGGAGGTGTACGGGATGTTATACTCCACGGCCACCCCTGCGTCATGGGGGACATCGGAATTCGACAGGAGGAGTCCGATCCTGGAGAGGGAGTTGCTCCAGGCCCTCATCTCGGAAGGAGGCGTGTGGCGCCCCATCTTCTCCTCGATGATGCTCTCCAGTTCCCCTTCGAGGACACCGTTGCCCATGTCGTCCAGGAACTCTCCCTTCGTCTTGCTGTAGATGATCATCCGCGTCCACCAGTCGATTCTAAGATTAAGAAACCTATGATTCAGTTCAGTGATTGAAGGTCAGTACCAAATTGGAACGTTTCCATCCTCGTCTGATCAATGGA
>CAVIUM010000014.1:0-31879 GCA_963645865.1 Lachnospiraceae bacterium | reverse complement strand
CGCCGACATCGCCGGGAAGGACGTATCGAACGCCACCATCGGTGGCGGGAACGGTCATCTGATCTCCATCGCAGGACTGCTGATTGCCTTCGTCGCGGTCATCACACACATGAAGGATGGGGAATCGTCCCCGTAAGAACGATGCTCTGATGATACGAACCGCCGGGACTCGGATTTCTTCATAGAGGCCACCGACTTCTTACCATCCTTGATATCAGGAGATTGGACCCCTCGGCTTCGAACCTCATCTCGAATGAATGGTCCTACGAATCAGACTACATCCGTCCCGCAAACCAAATGGGATGCATTCAATGCCTGCGTCTGGATCCGGCGAGAGTCTCGTAAACAACAGCTGCTATCGCGAGAACGATGACCACGCACACGGCAACCATCACGATAGTCCGATCCAAACACTGCCTGCAAAATCAACATGATGGTCGGGAGAAACACCGAACCGAGAAGTCTAATCATCGCGCGATCGACGGGACCCCGCAGATAGCTTCGAACTCGCGCACTCCGTCTCGCTGAAAGTAGCCTGATCGCTCGATTCTCGCATACCCTTCCCGGCATGCCTATCCTGCCGTGAAGTTGAACTGCAGAGACCTGTCATGTGAATCCGCCGAATTATTCTGTTGAAGCCTCGACCTCATGTAGAGATTTACTGCAACCAACGCGTGTTGATTGCAATGACCGTATTGATTTTTAACAATGTGACCGTTACATCAAATCTTAACTTTAATATACCGCAAAACAGTTCGGCAAGATACCGCAAAACAGTTCGGCAAGATACCGCAAAACAGTTCGGTGAGGACAGGGTGATACGAATGAGCTACAAATCCAGGATAGCGGATGAATTGCTGGATCTGAAGTTGCAATGCTTCGGTGCCACACTGATCGTTGGGCCGAAAGGATGCGGCAAGACGACCACCGCCAAGAAGAGGGCGAAGAGCATCATAGAGTTCCAGGACGAGGACAAACGCGATCAATACCTCCAAGTGGCGGATACGATGCCCTCCAAACTCCTGATAGGAGAGAAGCCCAGGCTCTTCGACGAATGGCAGGACGCTCCGAAACTTTGGGGCGCCATTAGGAAATCCATCGACGATGAACAATTGTGCGGAGCATACATCCTGACGGGATCCACATCGAAGAATACGGAGACGCCCCACACCGGGACGCTGAGGATATCCACCCTGAAGATGTATCCGATGAGCCTCTTCGAAAGCGGAGAATCCAATGGGTCCGTGTCGCTGAAGGACTTGTTCGCCGATCCGGACGGATTCGACGGGTGCGTATCGGAACTCTCGATGGACGGACTGATATACGCGATATGTCGCGGTGGGTGGCCTGCGGCCGTGATGAAAGAAACTGAACGCGCGGGATTGGAGATCGTGAAAGACCTCTACTATCAGACATGTCACAAGGATGTCTCATCTGTCGACGGCGTCGACCGCAACCCCGTCTGGGCGGATGTCATCCTCAGATCATACGCGAGGAACATGTGCACGCTCAGCAAGGAAGGAACGATATTCGCTGATGCATCGGCGAACTGTGGCATCGGCAAGACGGCGTTCTTCGACTACGTCGGCGCTCTGGAGAGACTGTATATCATAGAGGATGTAGACGCCTGGTGCCCCGCCATACGCTCGAAGACGGCAATACGCTCATCGAAGAAGAAGAACTTCGTCGACCCTTCACTGGCGGTGGCCGCTCTGGGCATCGGCCCGGGTTTCTTCAACACGGACTTCAGAACGCTCGGATTCCTGTTCGAGTCGCTGTGCATAAGGGATCTGAGAATCTACTCCTCGGCCCAGCGCGGGACCGTCTCGTACTATCACGACAGATACGATCTGGAAGCCGATGCCGTCCTCCATCTGGAGGACGGGAGATACGCGCTCATAGAGATGAAGCTGGGAACCAACGAGATAGACAAGGGTGCGGAACATCTGTGCGAGATCGAGAGGCTCATACGCGAGCACAACGAAACCGAGCAACAGGTCTGGATAAGACCTCCCGACCTGAAGATCGTGCTCACTGCGACGCAGTACGGCTACCGCAGGGATGATGGGGTGTTCGTGATACCGATAGGATGTCTCAGAGACTGACTCCACGATCGACAATTATCCCTGGTGGAGTGGGACGGGGCTCGCCTCGAACCCCGTCAGATTCGATGAACCGATCTGGAGCACCGGATGAATCCGGAGCACGGGATCACCGAGATCCCGTGTTCCTCCCATTGGTCGCAGATCAGGTTTACACCCAGTGAATCGGAAGGCATGTGGCCGGAGACGACGAGATTGACATTCGCCTCCCTGGCGGCCTCGTAATGACTGTCCGGGAAATGCATCCCCACGACGGTCCCGATCCCGGCCCTCGCCAGCGCCTCGTACATGCTCTTCGGACCGGAGGTCCCCCCGGTCATCTTGCACATGACCTTCCCGCACCTGGCGTCCTTCTTCCCGACCATGATCCTCGGACGGGCATTGCTCTTGGCCGCCTCGCGGTACTCGGGCTCCTTCATCAATATGGAGACGATATCGCCGAGGGTCCTGGGACGCTCCCTCTCGAACAGTTCCGTCAGATACCACTGGACCATGTTGTCCGCCGCGGAATGCACGTTGAACAGCGGGATCCCCAGCAGACGAGCGGCATCGACGGCCTGGTTGTGGTTCACTCCCATGATGTTCCTCAGCGCCTCATCCGTCCTGGGGCCCATGATGCCCTCGGCGACGTTTATCGGCACCCCGCAGGAATGGTACATGTCGGCCTGCATGGACATGACCTGCGGGAACAGGACCTTGGATGATCCGAGGGGATGGTGCGCCACGAGGGCGTCGATCCTGCGGCCCTTCTCCCTCAGACGGTCGGCAAGAAGGACCTCGCCCGTGCCGATGTCGATGCCCCACATGAGGGTCTCCGCATCGATGTCCTCCGCCTCCGCGGAACCGTACGAGAACCTGCAGTCCTGGTAGGGGTTCCAGAGACGCTCCGTGTCGAACAGTTCCTTCGCGTCGTCGTCCGCCTTCTCGAACTCCGCCCTCGCCTCATCCAGGACGCGTTCCACCTCGTCCTCCGGACGGGGGTCCTTGGACATCCCCAGCTCGATCGCCATGCGGTAGGCTTCGTAGACCTTCATGCCTCGGGGTATGGTCGGAACGTAAAAGAATCCAGCCCTCTGAAGGCGCGGTTCCTGGCGATGTCCTCGGGACCGACCGTCTTGCACAGGGCCTCGACCATGGCGGTATCCTTCGGATCGGAGGATGCGGTGCCGCCCCTCAGGAGGTACGGGCAGATGCCGTTGTCGTACGCCCCGAAGTAGGTGGCATGGACGCACCATTTGGCCACCAGACCGCATATGACGGCCCCGTCGACCCCTTGATCGCATAGCATCTTCCCCAGACCTGTCCCGCAGAACGCGTTCATCTCCGTCTTGTGGACGATGGGGTCGGAAGGCTCCATGCGGAGTCCGGTCACGAATCCGTCGGGATCCTCGATCCCTCCGGTCCCGTGCCCTTCGCCGTCCATCTTGATCAGCACTATCGGCCTGTCGGCCTTCCTGAACACGGACATGGCGCCGTTGATGGTCGGGACGATGCGTTCGGCCGGGGCGCGGAGGGCGCCCCCGGTGAACTTGTTCTGCATGTCCACCACGATGAGCGCCAGCTCCTTCCCTTCGATATCGGCCGTCGCGATCGTTCCCTCGCCCCCTGTTGCGGATCGCACGAAGCGATCGTCGCAGCCGCATCGGAGACCATCTCCATGAACTCATCGACCCTGCGGTCGCCGTAGCGCTCCCTCAGACCGTCGACGATATCCTGCAGGATCTGCTCCTCCCACCTGTACCCGTCGGCCACGCACGGGTCCAGCTCCAGATAGGACACACGGTGGTCCGATTCGGACCTGACCCTGCGGATCAGCCCCTTCTGCTCCAGCCCCTTGAGGCGGACGGATATGGTGGGCTTGGTGAGTGATGTGATGTCGGCGAGCATCGATGCGGTGCAGTTCTCCGTCTCGGAGATGGCGTCGATGATGAGGACGTCCTTGTACGTGATGCGCACGTTCTCGAGGGGGGCGGCCCTCACCGGGTCGGCCTTGAGCATCTTCAGCTCCAGGAGCGAACCGGAGGAGATGAGCCTCAGCAGCCTCCTGCCCTCATCGCTCATGACCGCCTCCCCTGTCCACCTTCAATATCCACGAGGACGCCATAGCGATCAGCGCCAGAACGATGCTGAACGCCATGCAGAAGGTGAATCCGTCCATGAACGTGTCCACCGGGACGTCGGAGATCGAACCGGAACCCGCTCCGGAGCCGAATCCGAACAGTCCCGCGATGAGAGCGGTCCCCAGGGCCGAGCTGAAGTACATTATGAACGAGATCATCGACGATCCCGAACCCCTGTCCTCCTCGGGGAGGGAATCCACTATCCTGGCGCCCATGGGTCCCCCGCCGATCCCCCAGATGGCGCCGCCCACGAGCAGGGATATGCCGATGAGGACCAGGCTGCTGTCCGGTGCCCAGAACAGCATCATCACGGTGAACACCAGCATGAGGAAGCAAGCGATCATCGCGAACAGACGGTCCCCCAGCACATCGGACTTCCTCCCGGAGATCAGGCAGCACGCGATCATGGAAATCGCCTGCAGGGACAGGAACAGCCCGCTCTCCAGCGTGTCGAATCCCAATGCCTTCCTCATGAAGAACGGGACCAGGTAGACCACGCCCATGAGGCACATGTTCACCGCTATGTACGCCAGTATCGCGGTGTCGAAGTTCCTGTTGCGGAACAGGGACGTCTTGAGCACGGGGCTCGTCCTGCCCTTCTCGTAGGCGAGGAATCCCGCCAACAGCGCGACGCATCCGACGATGGATGCGATCCCGACGGCGTTCAACCCCTCGGATGGCATCCTCTCGATGGCGAACAATCCGAGAACTATGGCCGCGAACAGCATCGCCGAACCGGGGAGATCGAGGTCGCCCTCCTCCAGACCCTCGTCCGGCTGGACCGCGCGGTGCGCTATGAGAACGGCCGCGGCGCCGATGGGCACGTTGATGAAGAAGATCCAATGCCAGGAGATGAGTTCCGTCAGGACCGCTCCGAGTGTGGGTCCGACGGCGACCCCCAGGGAGGTCCCCAGTACGACCAGCGACATCGCCAGCCCGAGCTTCTCCTTCGGAAGGTACTTCACAGCGAGCATGACGGCGGAGGATGCGAGCATCGCCGCCCCGATACCCTGGAACGCGCGGCTGGCGAGCAGTATGTAGAACGTGGGGGACAATCCGCACATCAGCGACCCTATGGTGAATATCCCCAATCCGCACACGAGCACCTTCTTTATGGCGCCCATGTCGCAGATCCTGCCGAACACCAGGATCAGTCCGGCCATCACCAGGAAGTATATCGTGACGACCCACGACGTGTCCCCTGTGCCGATCCCGAACGATTCGGCGATTTCCGGCAGTGCAACATTGACGATGGTCCCGTCCAGTCCGTCGAGGAACATGCTGATGGCTATGGTCACCAGCAGCAGTCCGTATCCGCTCTTCTTCATTGGACCCGGGCGAATTGTTAGACTTATTAAACCGTTTCGAATCCTTAGATTATTCTAACTATTTTTCATGCCTGCGCAACTCTATTAAGAAACGCACGCATGGAGGGTCGGTTCCCATGAACGAGATCTGGACGGAGAAATACAGGCCGAGAACGCTCGACGACGTCGCGGGGCAGAAGCATGTCACGGACAGGCTGAAGGCATACGTCAGATCGGGCAGCATGCCCCATCTCCTGTTCACCGGACCCGCCGGGACCGGGAAGACCACCTGCTCGCTCGCCCTCGCGAGGGAGATGTTCGGGGACAACTGGCAGGGGAACTTCATAGAACTCAACGCCTCCGACGAGAGGGGGATCGACGTGGTCCGCGGCAAGATCAAGGAGTTCGCAAGGACCTCGCCCGTCGGCGGAGCCGAGTTCAAGATCATATTCATGGACGAGGCGGATGCCCTGACGTCGGATGCCCAGGCCGCTCTCAGGCGCACCATGGAGAAATACTCCGGCATCTGCAGGTTCATCCTCTCGTGCAACTATTCCTCGAAGATCATCGACCCCATCCAGTCCAGATGCGCCGTTTTCAAGTTCAAGCCGCTGTCCGACGCCGAGATCTCCGATTATCTGGGCAAGATTATCGCGAACGAGAGCGTGGACATCGACGACGACGCCCTGAAGGGACTCGTGGGGATCGCGAGGGGCGACATGCGCAGGGCGGTCAACTCCCTGCAGGTGGCCGCATCCCTCGGGAAGAGGATCGACCTGGACCTCATCTACCAGACCGCGGGTCTGGCGAATCCGGAGGTCATCGGGAGGATCGTCACCACCGCCCTGGACGGCAACTACATCGGCGCCAGGGAGCTCCTGGAGAACACGATGACCGAGTTCGGCCTGTCCGGTCAGGACATCATCAAGCAGATCCACTCCGGGATCTTCGACCTGGACATCTCCGATTACGAGAAGGTCCGCCTCATGGACAGGACCGGGGAGTGCGAGTTCAGGATAGTCGAGGGCAGCAACGAGAGGATCCAGCTGGAATGCCTGCTGGCATCCATGGCGCTCATCGGCGGGAAGATGAAGAACTGATCCTGGGGGCTATCTCCCTCAGGGCCTCCTCCAGCACCTCGTCGCAGGAGCACATCATCAGGATGCCCTCCTTCTCGAGCAGGTCGCGGTCGTAGACGGCCCCGGCCTTCTCGGCGAGGTACATCCCGGGCATGAAGTCCCATATCTTGTTGACGAACCTCACGTGGATGTCCGTCCTCCCGGAAGCGAGATAGGCGAAATCCGAACAGGCGGCCCCGAACATCTTGAAGCGCGCGACGCAGTCCCTGCAATCGGACATGAGGGAAGCCTGCATCTCCCTGTAGCGCTCCGAACGGCGGCTGAAATCGCCGGTGGACAGGATGCACTCCCTCAGGGGCCTCGGCTCCGCCGTATGTATCCTCGTTCCGTTGAGGAACGCGCCTTCCTCCGAAGCCGTGTACGATTCCCCGAAGGCGGGGAGTGTTATGGCCGATGCCTTAGGAACGCCGTCCATCATGAACACGCCCTGGATGCCGTAGATCGGGATCCCGCGGACCATGTTGACCGTCCCGTCTATGGGGTCGATGGCCCACGTCCTTCTCCCCTGAGGCGAATCGGGGGACGTCTCCTCGGATATGATGGAATCCCCGGGGAACCTGGACCTTATGCCGTCGACGATGAGCCTCTCGATGCGGACGTCCGCATCGGTCACGGCGTCGTACACCCCTGCGTAAGTGTCCTTGACCCTCACATCCCCGATGCCGTCCAGGAGGCCCACGGCCTCGCGGAACAGCCCCGACAGGACATCCAGCTCCTCCATGTTCAGTACCTGTTGTCGAAGAACCTGTTGGTCTTCTTCTCGCTGCGCGGAAGATACCCGACGGAGACCGCCTTCGGGATCACGGTGACCCCGACCTTGGACTTCAGCTTCGCCACCAGCTCCTCCTCCAGGGGCTTCCTGCTCTCCTCGGGGACGGTGGTCTCGAAGTACACGGTGATCTCGTCCTTCCCCATCAGGTGGTCGATCATCACCTGGTATTCGCTGGAAGCACCCTCGATCGTCGCGAGGACCTCGTCGAACTGGGCTGGGAACATGTTGCATCCCTTCACCTTGACCATGTCGTCGGTCCTTCCGACGATGATGTCGATCCTCGGGAACCTGGACCCGCAGGGGCACTCCCCGGGGATGATCCTGGTGAGGTCGTGGGTCCTGTACCTGATGAGCGGAGCGCCCTCCTTCCTGAGCGTGGTGATAACCAACTCTCCCACGGTTCCGTCGGGCACGGTCTTCCCGGTCTTGGGGTCGATGATCTCGAAATACAGGTAATCGTCCCACATGTGGATCCCGTTGCGGTAGTCGCAGCTGATCCCGATCCCGGGACCGTAGATCTCGGTGAGGCCGTAGATGTCGTAGAACTCGACGCCCAGGTCGGCGGCGATCTCGGCGCGCATCTTCTCGCCCCAGCGCTCGGATCCGATGACGCCCTTCCTGAGCTTCAGCCTGTCCTTGATTCCGCGCTTCTTGATCTCCTCGGCGAGGAGGAGCGCATAGGACGATGTGGCGGTCAGGACCGTGGTCCCCAGATCCTCCATCATCTTGAGCTGCTTCTCGGTGTTCCCCGGTCCCATGGGGACCGCCATGGCGCCGAGCCTCTCGCATCCCGCCTGGAATCCTATGCCGGCGGTCCAGAGGCCGTATCCGGGGGTGATCTGGATGCGGTCGTCCTCCGTTATCCCGGCCATCCTGTAGCACCTCTCGAACATGACCGCCCAGTCCTCCACGTCCCTGGCGGTGTAGGGGATGACGACCGGCGTGCCGGTGGTACCGGAGGAGCTGTGGATCCTGACGATCTCCTTGTCGGGGACGGCGGCCAATCCGAGAGGGTAGGCTTCCCTCAGGTCCCCCTTGTCGGTGAACGGGAGGGTCTCGAACTCCTCCTGGGTGCTCATGGACGCCAGGTCGATGTCCGCGAACTTCTTCGAATAGAACGGGCTGCGGTCCTTGATGCCCTTGAGCAGCCTGAATATGATCTCCTTCTGATACTCGTTCATCCTCATGATCGTCACTTCTCCATGGAGGCCAGCAGCTCGGCCGCCTCCCTGCTGCCCCTGACCGCGGCCTTCTTCAGCCACTTGCGGGCGTTGTTCTCGCTCCTGACCATCCCCTCTCCCGAGAGGGACATCTTCCCGAGCTCGCACATGGCGTCCTCGGAACCCATGTCCGCCGCTCTGACGAGGATCTTCGCGGCCTTGTCCAGACTTCCGCCGGATTGGATCATCATCGAGGCCAGCCTGACGCCGGCCTTGGGGAATCCCGCCTCGAACGCGCGCTCGAAGCACCCCTTCGCTTCCGTCGGATCGGGCTCGCAGCCGCGACCCTCCAGCAGTATGACCCCGAGACGGTACAGGGCGACGGTGCTCCCGGCGTCGGCGGCCTTGCGATACCAATAGGCCGACTTCTCCCAGTCCTGCTCCACACCCTCCACGTCGGAGTACATGAAGCCCAGGTTGAACATGGCCTGCGGATAACCGAGCTCGGCCGACCTCAGATAGAGGTCCATGGCGCCCGGGATGTCGCACTTCACGCCGAACCCGTGGGCTTTGATGTAGGCCAGATTGCACATCGCCTCCGCATTCCCCTGGTCGGAGGCGAGTCCGAACCATCTGGCGGCCTCCCTGCGGTCCTGGCCGACCCCGTCCCCTTTGAAGAACAGGTAGCCCATCGCGACCTGCGCGTCGGGATCCCCGTCCTGCGCAGCCTTCAGAACGGATTCGAACGACATCTCACCGCCTCGTGTGCGTCCTGCGGGCGTAGACCTCGGGGTGGTCGACGTATTTGGAAAGGTAGTAGTACGCCGCGAGGAAACCGTTGTACGCGGCATCGGAATACAGCTTGACGATCTGCGAATCGTCGGTGGGGAACCTGCTGGACTCGTAGGTGCGGGCCAGATAGAACTGCGCGTCCTCGGATCCGGCGTCGGCGGCCCTGGACAGCAGCCTTATGGCATCCCTGTCGTCCCTCGGGACCCCGATCCCCTGATGGCGCATCATGGCCTGGGCGAACATCGCCTCCGGACTCCCCAGCCTGGCGGCGTGGACGTAGGATTCGTACGCCCCCTCCATGTCGCCGTCGTCGAACAGCTCGTCGGCCGTGTAGAGCGCGCCGGCCCTCTCGTCCGTCTCGCGCTGGGAGTCGGTGGACTCCAGCCTGCCCATCCTGTCCGCGATGGGCTCCCTCGCGGCCCCTCCCAGGCTCTTCATGACGGAATTCCAGCACAGGATGCACTTCTCGTGACCCATGTCCACGCCGTACTTGTACCACCTGGCGGCCTCCACCTCGTTATGATTGATGCCGTTCAGGCCGTACTCGTAGCTCAAGCCGATGTCCATGAACATGTCGGCGTGACCGGTTATCGCGGCGGACGAGAACCACACCTCGGCCTCGGTGTCCGAGCGCCTGACGCCGATGCCGTGGGCGTACATGTAGCCCACATCGAACTTCGCCAGGGAAACCCCCTGCTCCGCGGCCTTGAGGAACCATCCGAAGGCCTGGGAAGCGTCGAAGGAGACCCTGTCCCCCTGGAGGTACTCGTTGGCCAGCGCCATCTGCGCATCCGCGTTGCCCAGCTCGGCGGAGCTCATCATGTGCGCCAGCGCGACCTCGGAATCCGACGGGACGAACAGCCCCTCGGTGTAGATGCGCGTCAATTCCCAATGCGCCCTGGCGCACCCGAGATCGGCGGCGCGCTCGTACCAGCGGACCGCCTCGGGGATGTCGATGTCCAGCTCCTTGCCGGTCTGCATGAAGTATGCGAGAGCGAGACAGGCGTACGGGTTGCCGGCATCGGCCTCGTTAACCAGGGTCTTCTTCATCTGGCCTTCTCCGTCTTTATCTTGTCCAACAGCGCAGCCGCATCGGGATCGCCCTGACGCGCGGCCGCCGCGAGGAAGCGCTTGGCGCGGGGGATGTTCCTCTGGACGTACTCCCCCTCGTAGTACAGCTTGCCCAGATAGTACTGGGCCTCGAAATAACCGGCATCCGCCGTCTCGTTGAGCAGCGCCATGCCGCCCTCGACGTCCTTGTCGGTGCCGACCCCGGTGATCTTCAGCATCCCCAGGAACGACTTCGCACCGGGGTGCCCCTGGTCGGCGGCCTGGTCGAACCAGACGACCGCCTTCTTGGGGTCCTTCTCGCATCCCCTGCCCTCGTAGTACATGCATCCGAGGCAGTACTGGGAGTTGACCTCGCTCATCTCGGCGGCGTCCTTGAACCATTTGAACGACGTCTCGTCGTCGCGCTCGTAGTAGTACCCGGAGCCGTACATGCATCCGAGGGCGTACTGCGCGTATCCGTTGCATTGATTTGCTGCGACGGTGAACCATTTGGCCGCCTTCTCGTAATCCTGCGGGAGGAGCTTCCCCTCGAAGCACATGTTGGCGAAATCCACCATGGCCTGCTGGTACCCGCTCTCGCAGGACTTCTCCAGCCAGTAGCGGGCGCGGGACGGGTCCCTGGAGATGCCCTGGCCGTAGGCGAGCATCATGCCTATCTGGTACTGGGCCTCGTCGTGGCCCTGCTCGGCGGCCTTCTCGAACATCTCGGCCGCCTTCTTGTCGCTGGACCAACGGGTCTTCGGCGTGGAGTAGAGACATCCCAACGCGAACTGGGCATCCATGTCCCCGGCCTGCGCCGCCTTCTCGTACCATTGGACGGCGGTCTTGATGTCGGGCTTGACGTCAGCCAGACCTTCATCGTAGATCTGCCCCATGCGGTACATGGCGTTGGCGTCTCCGTTGTCGGCGGCTGTCCTGAGCCATTTCAGAGCGAGGTCGGAGTTCTTCGGGATCCCCTTGCCCTTGAGGTGCATGAACCCGACGGTGCGCTGGGCCACGATGTCTCCGTTCTCCGCGCACACGGTGTAGAACCTGACGGCCTCGGAATGGCTCTTCCTGACGCACTCCGAGCCGTTGTCGTACAGTTCGAACAATCTGGAGCATGCGGAGGTGTCGCGCTCCTCGCCGCGGAGCCTGAGCCTCATCAGCTTCTCCTGGACATCCTCGGCATTGCGCTTGATCTCCGCGGAGACTATCGATGCGGATTGATGTCCCTGGGCCGCAGCGAGGGAGAACAATTCCTCTGCGGTGGAGCGGTCGACTATGGCGCCGCCCTCGCCGAGATACAGGAACAGGCCGTGGATGTAACGAGCATCGGCATCGCCCTCGGCCGCCGCCTTCTCCGCCAGGGAGCATGCCCTGCCGGTATCGAATTCTGGGGAGGCGCAGTCCATCGACCTGCGCGAGGGTTCGAAACGCCACTCGTTTCCGTTCGGCTCCATAGCGCACCCCATACGCGCGTTACTTAAAAAGGACGCGGGGAACAGCTTCTGGCTCCCCGCATCCGGAAGAAGATCGCGACCCCGCTCAAACGAGGCCGAGGAAGTACGAATGGACCGTATCGTCCCCGGTGAGCTCCGGGTGGAACGCGACGGCGACCTGGTTCCCGCTCCTGACCGCGACGGGCGCCCCGTCGAGGGAGCACAGCGCTTCCGCGCCCTCCCCGATGGAGGACACCGCAGGGGCCCTGATGAACTCCAACGGGATCTCCCCCAGGCCAGCGAAATCGGCCCTGGCGGAGAAGCTGCCGAGCTGTCTGCCATAGGCGTTGCGCTTCACGGAGATGGGCATGGTGGCGAGATGTGTCTCCCCTCCCTCGACCTCCTGTGCCAGCATGATCATGCCCGCACAGGTCCCCAGCACGGGCATGCCGTCGGATACCATCCCGCGGAGGCGGTCGAACATCCCGAGGTCGCGGACGAGCTTCCCCATGACGGTGCTCTCCCCTCCGGGGATGATCAGGGCGTCCGGGTTCCTGTCCAGGTCGGCGGCCTTGCGGATCTCGAACCAATCCGCCCCCAGACGGGAGAGCACGGCCTCGTGCTCCGCGAAAGCCCCCTGGACCGCCAGGACGCCCACGCGGCTCATTGTCCGCGCTCCGCCATGCGGATGTTCTCGAGCTTGTCGATCTCGTCCTTGTTGATCCCGACCATGGCCTCTCCGAGATCCTCGGAGACCTCGGCCAGGACCTTCGGGTCGTTGTAGTCGGTGACGGCCCTGACGATTGCGGCGGCCCTCTTCTCGGGGTTGCCGGACTTGAAGATACCGGAACCGACGAACACGCCCTCGGCCCCGAGCTGCATCATCAGCGCGGCGTCCGCAGGCGTCGCCACACCTCCGGCGGCGAAGTTGACGACGGGGAGCCTCCCGTTCTCGTGCACGTAGAAAGCGAGGTCCACGGGGACCTGGATCCTCTTAGCGTACTCGTAGACCTCGTCGTCGCTGATGGCCTTCAGCTCCGCGATCTGCCTGTTCATGGCCCTCATGTGGGAGACGGCCTGGACCACGTCGCCGGTACCCGGCTCGCCCTTGGTCCTGATCATCGATGCTCCCTCTCCGATGCGCCTGAGCGCCTCGCCGAGGTCCCTGGCACCGCAGACGAACGGGACCTTGAACGCCTTCTTGTCTATGTGGTGGACATCGTCGGCGGGGGACAGCACCTCGCTCTCGTCGATATAGTCGATCTCGATGGCCTCCAGGATCTGCGCCTCCACGAAATGCCCGATCCTGCACTTGGCCATGACCGGGATGGATACCGCGTTCTGGATCCCCTTGATCATCTTGGGGTCGGACATCCTCGAAACCCCGCCCGCGGCGCGTATGTCCGCGGGGATCCTCTCGAGGGCCATGACCGCGCAGGCTCCGGCTTCCTCGGCGATCCTCGCCTGCTCGGGGGTGGTCACATCCATGATCACACCGCCCTTCAGCATCTGGGCCAGTTCTTTGTTCAGTTGATAGCGGTCGTTGCTCTCAGACATCGTGTCATCCTGTCGCCCCTTGGCGACTTATCGCGGAATCCGCGGAAGGTATTTAACAAATTTCCCAGAAGGAAAGGGTGAAATATCCCCCTGTTTCTCACCGCTCCTTTGCGGCCTCGGAGACCATCTCGACCCCGAACAGCGGGTCGTCCGGTCCCCTCTCCCTGAACAGTGCCAACAGGATCACCGCCAGGACGGCGAAAGCCAGCATCAGCCCCCAGACGGCGCTGAAGTTCTCCAGGGTGTAGGACCTGCCGATCATCCATCCGGACACGGTGGTCCCGACGCTCGCCCCCAGGAACAGGAATATGTTCGCGGCGGAGACGGTGGTGCCGGCTATGGCGATCGGATACCATTCCTTGATGGATGCGAAGGTCAGGGTCATGAACCCGCCGAAGAACCCGAACAGGAAGCTGATGACGAACCAGAACCAGTAGCTGTCCACATCCCCTGCGAGCAGGAAGATCACCGCCCATATCGCGGCGAATGCCAGGGTCCCCAGGAACATGGCCTTCTTCTTGGACCTGATGATCCCGCGGGTGGTCATGGCGCCGATGGCCACGGTGCTCAGGATCTTCCCGATTCCGAGGGCGGTGACCATCCATGCCGCTGAGAAAGCGAAGTCGTAGACCGAGTTGAAGTACTTGACCGCCCAGGTGCCCTGGAATACCATGATGGTCCCGTACACCAGGAAGTACGCGAGGGCGCAGGGCCAGAACCTCCTCCCCCCGGACCAGACGATGCGGAGTCCGCGGAGCACCGGGATCTTGGCCGACGAGGATTCCTCGACCTTCCCTCCCATGGACCGCTCCACGTCCTCGGTGGACGGGAGGCCCCTCTGGGACGGGTGGTCCCTTATCACGATGACGCACACCATCGCGAGGAGCAGCGTGATTACCCCGAGGATGAGGAACACGTCCCTCCATCCCACAGCGTCGGCGAGGACGCTCAGCGGACCGCTGGCGGCGATCGCTCCGACGTTCCCCACGGCGATGACGACTCCGCTCAGCACGGCGAAGTCCTTCTTGGGGAACCAGACGGATATCAGCTTCATCAGCGGAACGTAGACGACGGCCATTCCGGCGGCTATGAGCATCTTGCCGAGGACCATCATCCAGAACTCGTTACCCGCGAAGGTGATCAGGGATCCAACGGATGCGATGACCAGGAAAGTGGAGCATGCGGCGCGGGGACCGAAACGGTCGGTCAGCAGGCCGCACGGGATCTGCATTGCGGTATATGTCCAGAAATAGGCGCTGCTCAGCGTGCCGATGGTGCCTCCGACCTCCTCCACGATGTCGGAGCCGACGATGCTGACCGACAGCCGATGGAAGTAGACGAAGAAGTAGGCGATCGTGAGCGTGAGGAAGACCGCCCATCTGTGCCTCCAGAGGCGGTCCATGACATCCTTGGTGTAGCCTGTGTCTGTCACGGCCCCGACTCGGAGACCAACTATATAACGGGAATCGCCGGCCCAACGGACTTAAACTGGTACTCCGAGGCATCATTAAGTACCAAAAAGGTACTTGTCTGTTTTTCATCCGTGCGGTTTCGGACAGAATATCTGCCGACGGGACATCCGGGATGGTTCGAATCAATGGTACGAACTGTGCAGACCATTATCTACTCGTGGATACATCCATCGCAGGGGTTGTACCGTATGTTATTCTGCAATCCGTTCAAGCCGAGAAGGACAGCCGCCGAGCTGATCGAGGACCTCCGCCCCATCGCCGAGGCGTACGGCCTTCCGGAAGCGTACATCTCGTACGACTTCATGCAGGACATAGCGACCGACAGGCCGGAATGGATATTCATGAAGTATCCTGTCTCCGCCGGCTCCATCCGGGAGAGGAACCCAGAGTTCCGCCTGGAGCTCAGGAAGAGGTTCGACGGCCGGGTGGTGCCGTTCGCGATACGGGACAATGATCAGAACCTGACCTTCGCCAGGGAGCACGACATACCCCTGTTCGACGGATGGCGGTACGGTGCGGGGATGGAGGACGAGCGCATGCTCAGGGACGTCTGCGCTTCCCTGTCCGACGCCTTCGACGACATAGAGGAGACGGTGAGGCCCATAATGGAATCCGGGGCGGACGTGTTCGGCCATGACTTGGAGCACACCGTCTGCAAGCGTCTGAGATCCAACTTCTCCGACATCTACAGCGGATGCCTGTATCTCGAACGCTACCACAGCGACAGATTGAGCGACGATTCCCTCGCGTACATCCGCAACATGAGATGGATATGCTCCTGCGGACACGGGACATCCGGAGATGCGATGCTGTTCCTCCATGCGGCCGCGGACGGCATCCCCCTGCTGAGGGACGCTATGATGGACGGATTGTACGAGGCCATGGGCGCGGATCCCTGTCCGGAGCGATCGGGTACGTTGCGAACGGTTCTCCGGCGATTCGGCCGGGATTCAGGAGAAAAACGGAACCGCCTTTATCTACCACAACGGCGTTACGGTCGCTCATATGAGCGCGAAGAACAAAGGGGACGACCCGTTCGAGTGGGCCAAGTTCGTCATCCGCAACAGGGACGAGCGTGGCTATGTCGAGGCGTACTCAGTGTTCATCCGCGAGGCCAGGAACGGGAACCCCGAGGCGCATTACTGCCTCGGACTCATGTTCGCCAGGGGCCAGGGCATCGACAAGGACTATCCCGCCGCGCTGTCGTGGTTCACGAAAGCGTACGACATGGGGTACCTGAACGCCGGCTACTTCCTGGGCAAGATGCACCTGATGGGTCTCGGTACCCCGAAGGACGTCTCCGAGGCGGAGAGATACTTCGAATCCGTGGCGGACCGCGATGCCAGGGCGACATACGAGCTCGGTCTGCTGAACTTCACCGGCAAGGACCGTCCGAGGGATCTGAAGAGGTCCGCTTCGTGGATAGCCAAGTCGGCGGATGCCGGCAATCCGGAGGCGCAGTTCGTCCTCGGACAGTTCTACAAGGCTGGCGCGGGCGTTCCCAAGGATATCGACAAGGCTGTGGATTGGCTCGGGAAAGCGGCGAGGAACCAGCACAAGGGGGCCCAGATCCTGCTGGGGAACATGTACCGCGTCGGGGACGGTGTGGGCATCGACATCCAGGAATCCGACCGCTGGTACGACATGGCCGATGGCAGGATCTACAAGCGATCGGAAGCGCTTCAGCATCGATTCCGTCTCGAAAACGATCCTCGAAGATGCGGTGCGACAGACCCGAAGGACGGATTCGATCCACGCCGAACTCCTTGTGGGTGCCTGTGTTTATGGCATATAGGACAAGTTCACGGTCATCATACTGGTAAACTAGGGCCCAATCGCTGTTTCTTCCGCCTATATGACATTCCATGAGACCTTTCTTGTCACCTCTGAGTTTATGCGGATGAGCACCATTGGGCAGACGATCCCCCTGTAGCAGCTTCAGGATGACATAATCCAACTCGATCAGATTCGCGCCCCTCGCAAACATCCTATCGCGACCTTTGAGATATGCGGGCATTTCCACCAGTGCGTACTTCGTATTCCCGTAGTCCATCTTAACGGGCTTACGATTCTCAGAAAGGGTGTGACCGCCGTAATAATCCGATTCGGGATCATTGCGAGGGTTGTACGCCTCATCCATCATCCTCCATACTTCTTCGACCTGAACCTTCGTCTCATCGCTGAAATGAGTCTTGCGATAGAACGGCCAAAACTGGATAGGTTTTCTCTCGGATCTCACGATTCTCGGTGCATCACCGAATATTAATTCGCTGCCGCCGCTTCCGCTGCCGTGGTGATCTGGAACTACATTCAGGACCGGATAGCCCCATCATTCCGCGATCTCGCATCGACATTCGTCGAAACAGAGATAAAAACTCGGAAACGCTTCAAAAAAAACAACCCTATCTCCGACCTGTCCATATCCGGCAGAGGGATCATCTCCCCGGGGGACCCGTCACATTCCCGGATCTCCATCTCGAGCCATTCCACGTCGTGCCATTCCCCGGACTTGTATCCGGCCTTCTCGAATCTGCCGACGGTCCTGAATCCCATCGCCCGATGGAATGATTCGCTCGGTCCGTTGGGGACGGTGACGCACGCGAATACGCGGACCACACCCTGCATCCTCAGAATCGAGATCAGGGTCTGATACAGCCTGCGACCGATTCCGCGACCGAGGCAATCGCTGTCGACGTAGACGGACAGCTCCGTGCTCCAATCGTAGGCGGCGCGGTCCTTCAGCCTGTGAGCATAGGCGTAACCGCGGATCCTGCCGTCCTCCTCACAGACGATCCACGGATGCTCCTCCAGGATGCCGTCGAGCCTTCCGCGGAAATCCTCCTCCGTCGGGACCTCGGTCTCGAAGGTGATCGCGGTTCCGATGTACTGCGCGTAGATCGCCAGCATCGCGGGCACGTCGGCGGGTTCCGCCATCCTGATGGACATCGGGAAGGCGAATGGTTCCGCATACATTAAATCCGACATGGTCTCTTCAATCGCAATAATAATAATCAATATCGAAATAGTCAGACTCGACCAGAATGTTCGATTACAACAAGGTGGACACGGCCATCGAAATGATCATCAAAGCAACAGCCCCCTCCTGCATCGTCATCATATTCGGTTCCATAGCCCGCCAGGATGCCGGGGACGGCAGTAATCTCGATGTTTTGGTGGTGTTCGATCGCATGGAGAGCCGGACCGAATCATACGTCGGGATTGCCAGACAGTTCATCGGCCTCGGCATCCCGTTCGACATCGTGGTGATGGACTTTGACGAGTATGTCCGTTTCTTACACGACGAGCTCTCATTCACCCATGAAATCGCAACCACTGGCGTGACCATCTACATTCGGGATAGAGATCCCAGGCTCTCTTCAAAGAAATCACCGATGCGCCGACACTATCCGGCATCGATAAGAATGATGATAGAACCTGCGATGTTCGAATACATCAAGAGGACCTTGACAGCGGAAGTGATCGCGGACCTCGTAGAAAGCAAAGGGTGGTCCGAGGACAGACCATCCGCAATTTCATGAACTCGACGGTATACGACCGCCTGAGCATCGAGAAGACCAAGGTTTGGCATTTCAGCGGAAAAGCTCTCTCGGAACTACGACGACGAACTCGAGGAACACCTCGTCTGGCCAGAAGAACCATGAGCGAATGAAGCACTTTGGAATTCAAGGTCTACTGCATCGAGATGTTCTGTCAGAGGCACGGTCTGACAGCATCAAAAACCGTCCGATAATCTATCTGAGGAACCCAATCATTGGTTTGATATGGACATGGAATCACCGACAATCTAGACTATGAACATGACCTCATAGTCATATCAATTCCATGAATCTGACAAGAAGAATCCACAATTTATGTTTTAAACAATTGAAAAAGTCATGAAATATCGACCGCCATATCAGATATTTCGGGTGTTTTCCGAGTGACCGAATGTCTTGATGGAACGGCTTCTGCACTACAAATCTCAATTGCCGAAACAACACCCTTTCCCTGTGATCGCATTTCCGGACATCTCCTGACCCGGATTCATGGAATCCTCCCATGACGTCCGCACCGGACTACTCCTCCGATAGGATGTATTGCTACCGCTGCGGGCATTACTGGAAAGCCCGCTCCGCGGGACTCCCGAAGACCTGCCCCCGCTGCGGATCGTCCAGATGGAATGACCCCGTCCAACGCGAAGCGACCTGCAGGTTCTGCGGGCACAGATGGAGCATGAAAGCGCTGGACGAACCCTGCCCCGGATGCTGCCACACCATCTTCGAGGCTCCGGATCCGTCCGTCCGCCACTGCAACCGGTGCGACCATGAATGGCACCTCAGGACGGATAGGGAGCCTGCGAGATGCCCCCTGTGCAAGAGCACCAAATGGAATGCCCCCCGCCCGGACAGGAACACCTGCCGCGTCTGCGGGAACGTGTGGATCGGCGGAGCCGGGAAACCGCAGAGATGCCCGTCCTGCAAGAGCACCCTGTGGGACAGGAACCCGGTCCGTGTCCAATGCAAGGTCTGCGGGCATAAGTGGACCGTCAAGGGGGACAGGATGTCCGGAAGCGTGAGGAAATGCCCGAAATGCCACTCGTCACATTGGATGGAGCCCCCTGCGATAGACCGTTGCGGTCTCTGCGGACTGAACTACATCCGTCGTTCGGATTCTTCCTCCACTTGCCCCGGATGCAAGGGACGCCCGGGATTCCGGGAGCAGAGATGCGGGTTCTGCGGGATGAACTGGGGGTCCGTGGACGGCGCCGAGGTGTGTCCCGGCTGCGGACGCCCCGTAGGCCCCTGCGACGACAGGTACATGACGATCTGGTCGGACGGCAACGACACCCTCCAGTACGCGTACATGGACGGACAGGCCTGCATATACCTGTGGAACGAGGGGAGACCGATAGCGGCGGCGTACTTCCACGACGTCTGCGCCAGACTGGGCGTGACGCAGGGCGGGTTCGCCGACGCGTTGAACGAAGGTTCACTGAACGCTGAGATGCGCGAAATCGTCCGGGACCTCTACGGGCACCGCTTCGACTACCTGAAGAACGTCGAGTACTTCGTGAAGCGCCTAGGTCTGTCCGAGGAGGATGCGGTCATCCTGTCGATACATTTCACAGGGATGTGCCCCGAGGCCATAGCGCTCTACCTCAACCGCCCGTTCAAGGAAGTGCGCCTGGCCTTCGACAGGATCATGGCCGCCTACGAGTCCTCGGGCATCGTGGTCGACGACGGCGTGTTCACCGACGACCCCTTCCAGTTCTACCGATGTCCGCCCCCGTTTTCCGGATGTCTGCGCGATTGTGCTGATAAGCTAGTTAATAACGGACCAGATGGAAGATACATCCAATCGAGGTGAGAACGTGCCGGACGAGACTTCCATAGCATCAGAAGACGCTGCGACGCAGATCTCAGAGACGACACCCCCGTTCGACGTGGCGGTACCGCGGCTGTCCCGCCAATGCGTATGCCCCCATTGCGGGGGCGGTTTCGGACTGGACGACATCATCGCCGAACCCGAGCCCGTGGTATTCGACTGCAGGTGCATGCATTGCGGCCACATCTGGAGGAGTCGCAACGCCGAACCCGCCAGATGCCCCGATTGCGGGACGACCGGCTGGAAATACAGGCCCGGGCCCTGCACCTGCAAACGCTGCAACCACGAATGGGTCCCGCGCGCCAGAGGACGCGCGCCTTCCAAATGCCCCAACTGCAGGAGCGCGGACTGGTCGGTCGGCAGGACGATGGATGTGGCCCCCATGCCTCCCGTGGACAGACCTGAGATCCTCCGCTTGGCGTGGATCCTGAAGAAGTACGAACAGGGCATGGGATGCATCCAGATCGCCTCGAGAAGCGGTCTGGCCCTGTTGGATGTGATCAAGATCGTCAGAGACGAGACGGGGACCGAGGAACCCGAACTGCGACGTCGCCCCTGCATAAACGGGAGTTGAATGGGATGAACGTCAAAATCGTCGCATTGATCCTCGTGGCCGTCATTGTCGCGGGGGGCGCGGGGGCATACGCGATCCTCCATGAGAATGGGAATGACGCACCGCTTCCCGATGGTGATGACCAACCCATCATCGGATACTCCGTGCAGTTCGACGGCTCCATCCTCGGAGGGGATGTCGTCGGGATACAATCTCCCGAAGGCACGACCGCCGTCGTCTCGGAGACCGAAGGCGACAAGACGATAGAAATAAAGGGCATCCTCGAAGGGGACACGACCATCTTCGTCACGTTCTCCGATGGCAGGACGCTCGAATACACTTTGACCGCCCTGAAGGGCGATATCACCATCGCGGGACTGAAGCCGGATGGCACGCCTGTCGATGAGGTCCTCGATTCCAGGAAGACGTACTCCCCGGCCGGCGGTTCCAATTGGTCGTACTGGACCGGGAACGTCCTCTCCCCGGGGGTTTCCGATTCCGTCACCCCGATATCCAAGAACGGGATGAGGGAGATATGGAAGGTCCAGACGGCGGTGGACGGGGGGTCCATGGTATGGAGGACCCCGGGTTCCGCGGTATGCATCGGGCCGCACACGTACTTCTACGACGGGGAGAAATCGATGCTCCGCTGCGTCGTCACCTCCACGGGGAAGGAGGTCGCCTCCGTCAGATGCGAATCGGGTTCGGTGTACAACATGGCCCTGGCGGTCGGTGACGGGAAGGTCTTCGTCCCGACGCTGAGCAAGGGCGCCACGGTCGTCCGCGCCTACGATGCGACCACCCTGGAGCAGCTGTTCGTCTCCGAACCGGTATCCGGCGGGGAGGTGCAGGGCCCCGTGATCTACCGCGACGGGAAGGTGTTCCTCGGAACATACTACGGCGAGTACGCCTGCTTCGATACCGCCGATACCGATGAGACAAGGGGCGACGAGACCGTCACGGCACGCTGGAAGGTCGAATCCGAGGGATGGTACAACATGGCCCCCGCGTTCTTCGGATCCTCGTGCGTGATCGTCGACAAGGGATACGATTCCAAGGGCGCCACGGCGTATTCGATCGACATCGGGACGGGCGCCATTCTCGACAGCATGAAGTTCGACAGGGAATACTGCACCTCGGCCCCGGGATCGTACGACGGGAAGGTGTTCATCGCCTTCAACAGGGTCACCGACAGGGACGTCGTAGACCCCGACGCCAACGACGGGAAGACGCTCACGATACGCTCCTTCTCCGTCGGTTCCGACGGGGGGTTCGACAGGCAGTCCGGGAAGGAATGGATGTCCCCCGTGAAGAACGGCGGCACCCAGTCCATACCGATCATCTGGAACGGGAGGCTGTACATCGGCGGAGGGGGTTCCACCCTGGGCTCCAACGAGCCGTTCACGGTCCTGAACGTCGCCTCCGACGGGTCCATGAGCCTCGCTTACACCGTCGGTAGCCTCCAGACCAAGAGCACGGCTGCGATCTCCACAGCATACTCCACGGCGGATGACGGCACCGTGTACATCTATCTGATAGAGTACGGGCACGTGTACGAGGGGGAATCCTTCGACAGCACGAACGGATACGCGGAGATATTCTGCCTCAGGGACTCGCCGGGACAGACGCGCGCCGACATCGTGTTCACGATCAGGCCGAGCGTCGATCAGTTCGCGTACCAGAGCTTCACGATCTCCCCCGACGGATACCTCCTCATAAGGAACGATTCTACGCTGTTCTGCTACGGGGACGCGTCCAGGACGTACGGGGCGGATGACCTGTCGAAGGCCGTGGACAGGATAATAGCTGCATCCGCCGAAGGGAAGGTCAATCCCGCCGATGTGCTGCGTGCGGAATCCAGGTATTCCGCCCTGTCCGAGAAGGACAGGAGCGCGATCCCCGGGTACGGAACCCTGCAGAACCTGTACCGCACGGTCACGTTCAAGGTCGGGACCGACGAGACCGACGTCCGCCTGCTGGTCGGTTCGACCGTCCTGGTACCTCCCGTCGATATCCCGGAGGGGATGTCCCTGACCGGGTGGACCTGCGACGGGAAGGCGTGGAATGTGGGATCGGACCGCGTGACCGGCGATACTGTCCTGGAAGCGGTCCTCGCACCCCAGTACACGATCTCATTCGACGCGGACGGCGGTTCGGAGACCGCTCCCGTCAAGGTGGCGCACTCCAAGATCATGGGTTACGTCAAGACCCCCGTGAAGGAGGGGTACTCCTTCGGCGGCTGGTACGCCGGATCGGTTCAGTACACGCCGCAGCGCTCCATGGTCGATTCGGACCTCTCCCTCAAGGCATCCTGGCTGAAGGACAGCAGGATCACCTTCGACGCCGACGGCGGCACGATAAAGTGGGGGACCGGAGAGGAGTACATCGATGTCACCGAATCCAGGGCCATCCCCGACCTGCCGATCCCGAGGAAGTCGGGATTCACGTTCGAGGGATGGTTCCTCGACGGGAAGGAGTACCGGGCCGGCGACATCTACCCGCTGGACCGGGACATCCAGGTCAAGGCATCCTGGTCCGCCAACGCGCAGAGGACCATCGGGGACGACATCAGGATCACCGGGATAATCCCCTCTGAGGCGGAGATCACCTTCGCGGCCGTGCTTTCGGGCATCGTGAACACGGAGCTCACCCTCCTGCGGAATGCCGCGGGTGCGGGAGGCGAGGTCTTCAACCTCGGATTGTACGGGGACGGGATCGACGGCGACCAGACGTTCCGCGTCGACCTCCCGGTGGGCGCCAAGCTGAACGGGAAGGTCGTGCCGATCTTCTATTGCACCGACGACGGAGGGGGACCCCGGGTCGTCACCCTCGAGGGGACCGTCTCCGACGGATATCTCAGCCTGGATGTCCGGGGCAACAGCTCCTCTTCCGGGATGCAGCTGACATTCTCCATCGGAGCGGGGTCGGAGCTCTCCGAACACACGAGGTATTGATATGGATGCCAAGGTCAGAATCGGATTGGCGGCCCTGGCGATTGTGGCTGTGGCCGTCGTCGCCGTGCTGGCTGTCGGTTCCTTCGGGAACGATGAGACGGAAGCGTCCCCGTTCGGGGCGCGCGTGTACCTCGACGACGGCACCGGCACCTACACGGAATCCCCGGGCACCGGGAAGAGCGTGAAGGAGGCGATCCAGGATGCGCTCGTCGAACACAACGTCACATTCGCCTCCAACGGGAACATAACGTCGGTGGATGAGGTGTACAACGACGGGGACCGCAGATGGGTGGTCTTCAGATGGGCATCTCCCGGGAGCTGGACCCCCGTGTCCGATACCAAAACCGCGATGCACGACGGGGTGAGCCTCGCGGTCAGATACTCAGACAGGGTCAAGGACGAACAGGGGAACGTCACCTACTCGACTCCCGATATCCCGGTCAAGTACAAGGTCTACTACTTCATCCAGATGCGGGAGCAGTGGGACGCCACCTCCTGGCTGAGGGAACTGCCTCTCACGGAATCGCAGAAGAGGGCCGGTTTCTGGATCTCCGGAGAAGGGACCACGAACAACGAAGCTCTGGCAGATGCCATGCTCAAGACGTTCTATCCAGATTACAAATTCAACATCAACAGCGGAGACAACGACGAGGGTAACTACATAGAGTACTCCATCGAAGGGAAGGACAAGGAGGGAGAACTCCCGTTCTTCAGATACGGAACGAAGACGGACATGTACGGATGGTTCCTCTCCTTCATGGGATGGAGCGATACGAAGGTCAGCTCCAAGGGGGAATACGGGACATGGACGTTCTGGACCCAATTCAGCTATAATCCCAACGCGAAGACCGATGACGACACCGCGTATTGGGACTTCAACCAGTGGTCGTTCGGGATGTACGACATCTCCAGATACCACTACTTCGCGCTCGTGCTGAAGACGAGCGAGATGGAGGACACGTACATCGACCTCCCGACCCCGTCGGAGATTCCCGAGGGGCTGTGATCGCATGCACGCCGTAGGCATCAAGATGGTCATCTCCGCGATGACGCTGGTGCTCGTCCTGACAGGAGTTGCTCTGGTCGGAACCACCGATGCCGAGGACGACCCCGTCCAGGGGATGATGATCGACTTCGGCTATTGGGACGTGACCTGGGTGGAGATGACCTTCCGGGAGGGGATGGATGGTTACGATGCCCTGCAGGCGGCGTGCGACATCAAGGGATACAAGCTACAGCTCAGGGACGACGGGTCCATCAGCTCGATCAACGGGCAATCCAACTTGGAGACCTTCGTCTGGAGGATGTTCGTCGTCGATGAGACCGGGAAGTGGGAGCAGGCTGTACCAGAGGAGACGGATGCCTCCGAGCACCGTCTGATCTGCTTCTCTAGGTCCACAGGCGCCGATACGGCTATGCCCGGGACGGACGGCACGGGGTTCGGGTACTACGACTACGCCCGCGACGGAAAGTCGGTATCGACCGGGGAACCGTTGAGGATAATCACACTGGCCCCCTCGGTCACCGAGACGATCTGCGCCGTCGGCGGATTGGATTACATCATCGGAACGGACCTCTACAGCAACTATCCGCAGGAGATACTTGATAGGAGATCGGATGGGACGATATCGGTCACCGGCGGATACACCGATCCGAACTACGAGTACATCGTCAGACTGGCGCCGGACATCGTGTTCTGCGACGGGGGAGCTGGGGAGCACCTCTCCATGGCGGACAAGCTCCGCAAGTCCGGGATCGACTGCGTGGTGCTGTACAACTGCATCAGCGTCAACACCCTGTACACCAACATGTGGATCGCGGCATCCGCACTGGGATTGTCTGAGAACGCCAACTCGGCGATAAACAGCATCCGCCACACCATCGACACCGTATCCGGGATAGCCGGGATGACCAACAAGAGGGTCTTCTCGTCACTGTCCGCGGACCCGTCCCCTTGGACATCGGGTTCCAACACGTTCATGTCGGACATCATCGCCCTATCCGGAGGGAGGAATGTCTTCGATTCCCAATCATCGAGCTGGTTCATGGTCTCGAAGGAGCAGATCTACAAGAAGCAGCCCCAGGTGATCATCGTGATGACCAACCGGTCTGTGGATTCCGAGGAGAGGTACCTGGAGATACTGGATTCCCTCGATCCGTTGTGGAAACAGACACCGGCCTTCCAGAACGGCGACGTCTACGTGTTCTCGGGCGCCGCATCGGACATCTTCCAGCGTCCCGGACCGAGGCTGTCGGAGGCTACCGAACTCCTATGCAAATGCCTCAACCCGGAGTTCTTCCAGAAGAGGGACCCGCTGGACATCCTGCCGAAGTACTTCGGCGACGACTACCGCGATTATCTCACCTATCAGCCGGAGGCGGAGGCATGAGGCGCATCATCGTCTTCCTGGCGATATCTATCGCCGTCGTGACCGTTCTGGCCATCCCATCGGCGGACGCCGATGAAGGGGATTCCATGCTGCTGGACTACGGGAACGGATCCACCGCATGGTTACCAACCTCCTTCGGAGGCACGTACCTGGAGTCCGCCAAATCCGCCCTGGATTCCGCCGGGATCGACCATATCGGTTCCGGGAGCGGGTTGACGTCGATTGGCGGCATGTCCGCGCATTCCGTGGGAACGCAGCAATGCTCCTGGAGGCTGTACCTCTGGAGTGATGATGGATGGGTCCATTCGGAAGATTTCTCCGATCCCGTCGCGGGGACGTTCGCATTGGCGTTCTATCCCGATCCGTTCATCGTCCCCGCCCAGACACCCGAGGAGCGCACCGCATGGACCATGCACCGCGGGGACTCCTCTTCGAGCGGGAGGTCGGGATCATACGGGACGGAATCGCCCCAGACCCCGCTCGAATGGTACAGAACCTATTCCACCGGATTCGTGGACTCCTCGCTCATCGTGGCCGGAAAATACCTCTATCACACGACAGGCGGGGCGTACGGCGGTTCCGGGAGCAACGCAATGCCCTGGGTGTACTGCCTTGACAGGTACACCGGGGAGGAGGTATGGAGCTACATGTTCCGCATCGGACAGGGATACGAAGTCACATCCCCTCTGATCGTCGGCGACATGATCGTGGTCACTGCTACCAATTGGGACGTCTACCTGTTCGACAGGTACACCGGGGAGCTACTGGACACGCTGACCCTCGCATCGGAGTTCGTCTACGACGACGAAGGGGACATAGCCTGGGACGGCAGGACTTTCTTCACGGGCGCCACCACCCCCGTCTACGACTCCGGAGCCGTCTACTTCGGTATAGCCGACGGCAGGGTCGCCGCATACGGCATCAAGACCGAGATCGCGGACGGGACGCGCCAATCCAGGTTCGTACCACTGTGGGAGTACGAGCCCGACTCGTCCGTCGTCGACGGCGAGTATATCGGACCGAGGGGATGCTTCTACTTCCACGCCCCCTCGATCGGGGACGTGGACGGCAGGAGGATGCTGTTCATCGGCAGCTACGAAGGGTACGCGTACGCCCTGGACGCCTCCACCGGCGAGGAGGTCTGGGTGGAGAGGATGGTCGACCTCCGCGAGTCCAACTCCATGGAGCCCGGCACGCCCGGGTCCGTTTCCGGACTCGCATTGACCGGGGACGGGAAACTGGTCGTATCCTGCACCGACGGCGCCATGAGTCCCGAATACGGGACGGTCTCCTGCGTGGATGCTTCGACCGGAAGAGGTCCGGATGGATCCGAATGCTACTGGAAGCACACGTTCATGGCTGGATACCAGGTCCTCGTGGACGACGGATTCTACTGCTACGGGTCCCCCTCGTACAGGGGATCCTCCGAGCTCCCCTCCGCCGACGGTTCCGCCGTCGAGGCGGTCATGGGGATGTACAAGTTCGATTACGACGGGCGCGTCGTCTGGGTGACGCCCATAAACCATGTGATAAAAGCCGCCCCTGCTCTGGCGGACGGCCTGCTGTACACCAACGACTACAGCATCGGCCAGTACTTCCCCAACGGGGGAGGCGTCGCCGCCTATTCCGCGGATGACGGGCACCAGGTCTGGAAGGTCAGGCTGGAGCCATACTCGGAACAGTCCTACGCTATGGTGACACCGACGGTGGTAGACGGCAAGGTCTACGCCGGGAACGACTACGGCGCGGTCTACTGCATATCGGACATTCAGGGGAAGGCGTGGGGCGACGACGGGGAGATAGAGATCGACTCCCCCGGGTTCAGGCACTGGTCCTGGATCGTATTGATTCTGATAGCGGTCATCGCGTTGGTCGCTCTCTGCAGATTCTACCGAGGTTTTTCAAATGGATGAGGAAGGATGGCTGAGGCGCGGTGTCCGCGGTCTCAAGCGCGGGATGGAGCCGACGGACGACGACGCTAGCGAGATCGCCCGCAAGAAGAAGAGGTTCGTGACCATCGTGATATTCGGGATCGTCATGTCCCTCGTGGCGTTCCTGGTATCGATATCGATCTCCTCCGGAGGGATCATACCTGTGAGCGATGCGGTATCGGCTCTGATATCTTCGATTCAGAAGGGCGGGGAGAACCTGGACCCTGTGGAGAACTACATCTACTACTCCAGGCTGCCCCGCGCGATTGCCGCTGTCGCGGTGGGTGCGGGATTGGCCATCGCCGGGTGCATGTTCCAAGCCATAATCAGGAACCCCCTGGTGGACCCGTACATCACAGGAGTGTCGTCCGGGGCCGGATGCCTGGCGATTGCGGTGTCCGCCGCAGGCGTCTCCATCCCGTTCATCGATGCCAACTCCCTGTACATCATACCGATCGCGGCCATCGTCGGAGGGTTGATCGCGTTCGCCATCACCATGGGCGTGGCCGAGGGGTCCGGAGGGTCCACGACGAACTACATCCTGGCGGGAGTCATAGTCGGATTCGCTTTCTCGTCCGTTCAGACGATATTCCTGACGTTGGACAAGGGGAACCTGACCGATTCGATGTGGTGGCTGTACGGTTCCTTCACGCAGATCACCTGGGAGAACGCGTTCCTGGTTTTCCTCCCGGCCATGGGGATATCCATCGTGGCGATGGTCTGGGCCAGGGAGTTCAACCTGTTCTCCATGGGGGAGGAGCAGGCCAAACAACTCGGATTGAACGTCAGGGTGTTCAAGAGGTCGATGATGATCATCGCCTCCATCCTGACGGCGGTGTGCGTGGCGTTCGTCGGTATAATCGGATTCGTGGGATTGGTCGTCCCCCATGCGTGCAGGATGGCGCTCGGCAGCGACCACCGTCTCATAATGCCGGCATCCATCGCGCTCGGCGCGATGCTGATGCTGTTCTCGGACCTGATCGCCAGGACCGTGATGTCACCGCTGGAGCTCCCCGTGGGAGCGATCACGGCCATGATCGGGACCCCGGTGTTCGCTTACATGCTGATGAGGAAGGGGCGTGAGTACGATGGATGACCTCCTGTCGATACGCGATCTGTCGATAGAATTCGGAGGATTCCGCGCACTGGACGATATAGACCTCGACGTCGGAAGCGGGAAGCTGGTCGGACTGATCGGACCCAACGGGTGCGGGAAATCCACCATGATGAGGTGCATCAGCAGGATCTACGAGCCCACATCGGGCATCGTGACCGTCGATGGGAGGGACGTGTCCCGCCTCAGACCGGTGGAGGTCGCGAAGCTCGTAGCTTCGGTCCCCGCGGAGATGGGGGCCACGTTCAACATGACCGTGATGGACATGGTGGTGCTCGGAAGGTATCCGTTCGTGGACCGCCTGTGGTGGGAGACCCCGGAGGACGAGCGCATCACACGCGAAGCGCTGAGGACCTTCGGTCTCGATCACATACGCAACCGTCCCCTGTCGCTGTGCTCGTCAGGGGAGAGGCAGCGTGCTCTGATAGCCAAAGCGTACGTGCAGGAGCCGAAGCTCATGCTGGTGGACGAACCCACCGCCCATCTCGATATGAAATACAAGCTCCAGGTGATGGAATATCTCAGGAGCATGGCCAGGAAGGACATGTCCGTCCTGGTGGCGGAGCACGACATCTCGCTGATGGCCAGGTACTGCGACGTGTGCGTGATAATGAAGCAGGGGCGCATCGTCACCATCGGGGATCCGAAGGTCGTGATCACCGAACAGCTGATCAGGGACGTGTACGAGGTGGATTCCCGTGTCGGATTGGACGCGGACGGCGAGATCTACGTCCTGCCGAAGAACTACATCGAGGAGACGCGATGTCCGGAATATACCACTCATCCGACCTCGGGAGGGATCTTGTATGAAGCTCGTCGATTCCGTAGATACGGGCCCCGTCCGCAGGTTCGAGGACGCCCACGTGTTCTACATGCTGCACATCCTGTCATCCGAAGGCGTCATGAGCCGTTCCAAACTGGCGGATGTCATGGGAATCGGCGAGGGTTCCGTGAGGAACATCCTGAAGATCCTCCGCGGATGGGGTATGGTGGACGTCGACAGGACCGGCGTATCGCTGAACGAGAAGGGGATCGCCTTCCTCCTTGACATCGACATGAGGATGGTGGACGTCCCGAGGACGAGGTGCGTCAAGGGGAGCTTCCATCAGGGGGTCGTGGTGTCCGGCGCGGCAGAAAGGATAACCGATGGGATGCAACAGCGCGACAGGGGGATAATCGCCGGAGCCACCGGGGCCTCGGTATTCCTGATGAGGGACGGCGCCCTGATCCTGCCCTCGCATTGGAACATGGACTGCCGCGAGCCCGACTTTTCCAGGGAAGTGTACAGAACCGGGATCATCGACGGCGATGTGCTCGTGGTCAGCGGAGCTTCGGAGAGGGGGACCGCCGCCGTATCTGCCATCGCGATAGGTCTGGACCTCCTGTGATGCCATGCGCTCAGCCTTCGTCGTCATCGCCATCGTCCTGATCGCCATCGTCCCGTACGTCTCCTGGGATACGGAGGGGGCCAAATCGTTCGTCTCCCCCGACGGGATCGAATATGAGTACGAGACCTTCGGATCCGAGCACAGGGAGTACAGGGCCCTGATCGTCTCCGCATCGTCCCGGTCGGAGACGGTGATTATCGCCTCGGCCCTGGAAGGGCACGAGGTCAGGGACATCGGCGATGGGGCGTTCGATTTCCCGTGTGCGCGCCTCGTCGTCGTGCCCTCGTCCGTAAAGACGATCGGGGCAGGGACGTTTGATTCCTGTCCAATGCTCGAGGAAGTACTGTTCATGGGGGACGTCCCGGAGATCGAAGGAGGTCTCCCGGATGGCGTCTCCATGAGGATGCTCTCCGACATCCAATTCCGGGAGGTATCGCCGGACGGTTCGGTCGTCACATACGCGGAGATCTCCGGGGAGGCCATGGCAGTCGGAGGGATCCCCTCCGATGACGGCTCGCTGACGATACCGTCCGAGGTCAGGGGATTGAAGGTGACATCCGTCGGAGGCAACGCCTTCTCCGGAAGGGATTCGGAGGACGGTTCCGAGGTGGTCCCGAGGACCGACATAAGGAGGGTGACAATCGCCGAAGGCATCGAAACGATCCGCGAGAGGGCGTTCTACTACTGTTCGGGGATCGTGACGGTGAATATGCCGGATACCGTCCGCACGCTCATGGACGAGGCGTTCCGCGCCTCGTACGGTCTGAAGGAGGCGGCGATCCCCGAAGGCGTGGAATACCTGGGATTCGAGGCGTTCCGCCACTGCACCTCGCTCGTCAGGATATCCGTTCCGGATTCGGTGCGGTTCATCGGAGAGGGTGCTTTCAAGGTCTGCAGTTCGGCGGAGAGCATATCGGTCGGAAGCGTGGAGACGATCGGCGACTGGGCGTTCTCGTACTGCCAATCGGTCAGAATATTGGATATGAAGCATGGGGCCGTCCGCATCGGGGCCTCGACGTTCTACGACTGCCATTCCCTCGTGAAGGCCGTCCTGCCCGATTCCGTGGAGACGATAGGGAACGACGCATTCTACAACTGCTCCTCATTGGAGAGTATCGGCCTCGGTTCGAATCTGAGGACGGTCGGCTCCGGAGCGTTCCGCGGATGCTCCTCGCTCAGGACGATAGAGTTCCCGGACACGCTGGAGAGCATGGGGGACAAGGCCCTGGCGTACTGCTCCGGGCTGGAGGA
>CAVIUM010000013.1:0-32038 GCA_963645865.1 Lachnospiraceae bacterium | reverse complement strand
TCGTAGTATTTTAAAGATTGCATCGAAGCAACAGATACCGTGTTCCTGAATCATGTGACTATGGTCCACCAACACGCTGGTCTAAAAACACGCTGAAGGATATGGCGGTGACCCCCGAGTTCGCGGACCGTCTCGTCCGCATAGAGGGGTTCAGGAACAGGACCTCGTCGTTCCTGGAGGACAACCCCGGCACGGCCCGGGACATGGCCAATCTGGCCATCGCGATGTCCTCCGTCGATTCCAACGAGATCGAGGGCATATCCACGGAGAGCTCCCGCGTGTTCGGGCTGCTCGCCGGACTGGTCCGCCCACGCGACCACAGCGAGTACGAGATCCTCGGATACAGGGACGCGCTCGCACGGATCCACAGCGACCACGATTCCATGGAGGTCGACGAGGAGACAATCCTGGACCTGTTCGGCACCCTCGTATCGCACACGGGCGCCGATCCGGGATACAAGAGGAGGAACAACGAGGTCGTCAGGAGGGATCCCTCCGGGAAGGTGGTCATGCGCGTCAAGACCGTCCCGCACGACCAGGTTCCGGACTGCATGTTCCAGCTCATCGGCGCCTACAACGAGGCCAGGGACGACATGGGGATACCCGGGGTGCTGCTGATCCCCTGCTTCGTGATGGATTTCCTGAAGATCCATCCCTTCCAGGACGGGAACGGCAGGATGTCCCGTCTGCTGACCGTCCTCCTGCTCCACCACGAGGGATTCGACGTCTGCTCGTACGTCCCGATCGAATCGATCATGAACGGGTCCAAGGGGGACTACTACGACGCCCTGGAGCGGTCCGGGGAGGGATGGTTCGACGACCTGTCGGATTACGGGCCTTTCATCGACTACATGATCGGGGTCCTGTTCCTGGCGTACAGGGAGATGGACAGGAGGATGGCCGCATGCGTCGGGAGGGACAGCAAGGAGAACAGGGTCGAGCGCGTGCTCGCGAACGTATCCATCCCGATCTCCAAGAGGGAGCTGTGCGCCCTCATGCCCGACATCTCCGAGACGTACGTCGAGCTGATGGTGGGGAGGATGGTCCGGGAGGGGCGGATCGAGCGCATCGGTCCGAAGAACTCCTCGAGGTACATCCCGCGGAAATCTCAGATCCTTCCGGCCTTCGTATCCGATACAGCGTAGCCGTCGCCGTTCATCACGGAATCGATCCTGATCCTGGGCACCTGCTTCCAGAACGCCATCCCGATGAGGATCACGCGCCCCTCCATTCCGTTGTAGTACCTGCGGTCGTGGATCTGTTTGAACGCTTCGTCCACCTTGGCGTTCAGGTCCTTCCTCTTCTCGGCGACCTTCAGCTCCATTATCATGAATGGATTCCCGCGGTCCTTCGGGCTCAGGAGTATGTCCACCCTGCCCTGACCTTCGGGCGCCTCGACCTTCACCCTGTACCTGGCCGACAGCGCATAGATCAGGGTCATCACCACCGCCTCGTAGGTGCTCTCGTGGAGGTTCAGGTAGCTCGCTCCGGCCATCACCCTGGTCAGAGTCCTCTCCATCGCGGAAGCATCCTCATCGAGGATGGCCTTGTTGAACAGGACGAAGTCGTCCGTATCCACCGGATACACGGACTTCATGAGGTCGCCGACGAGCCTCCTGACCTCCTCGTTCGGTATCGACAGCTCGTACAGCGTGTTGCCGTAGATGTCCTTCTCGTCGGTAACGACGGCGTTCAAGTATCCGGACATGACCATCAGGCTGTACAGCGGCTTCCCGGACCTCTTGATGACCTCGTACGGGAAAGCCTCCATGATGTCGGAGAGGATCGTGCCGCCGGTGACCAGCTTCATGATCTCGGTGTACTTCGCGTCGGTGATGCTCTTCAGGAGGTCCCTGATGAGAACATCCCTCCCGCTGTTCGCCCAGTACGCCTTCTCCTCGCATTCCTGGCTGACGAAGTACATGATGCTGTACGGATTGTAGACCTCGGCATCCCCGAAGCGGTATCCGTCGTACCATTCCTTCGCGGTATCGAACCTGTCGGCGTATCCGAAATCCTTCAGGACATTCTTGACCTCGGATTCCGTGAATCCGAACCTCTCGTCGGAATCCTCGGAGAACACGTTGTTCACGACGATGTTGTTCAGATCCGAGAATATGCTCTGTTTGGCGATCTGCATCACACCGGTGACATAGACCATGCCCCTGTACGGGTTCCCCTTGATGGATGCGTACATCAATCCTCTCAGGAACGACATCATCGGCTCGTGGGATTCCGTACCGAACGCGTCGGATACGGCCGCATCGTATTCATCGATGAGGATCACGGGTTTCACGCCGTACTCGTTCAGCAGTGCGAGCGAAAGCCACTGGACGGCCGTCTTGAGATCGCCTTCCGTGACGCTCCCGTCGTCCAGTGTCTTGAATATCCTGGCGACCGGTTCCCTCAGCTTCTCGGAATCGAGGAGGTGGCGATGCGGTTCGAAGCACAGGCTCATCGCATTGCGCACTCCGACGATGAACCCGTCATAGGTGTCCGCCTTGGCGTTGCCGAGATCGAGATGTATCACCGGGAATGCGTTCTTGTACCTCCCGTACTCGGGATGGTCGGAGATGGCCAGACCGTCGAACCAGGTGTTCCCCTTGTATTGGATGTTGAAGAACGCGTCCAGCATGGAGAGGTTCATCGTCTTCCCGAACCTGCGCGGACGGGTGAACAGATAGACGCCGTCGGAATCGCCGTCCAGGATGTCCTTTATCAGGAGCGTCTTGTCGACGTAGTACTTGTCCTTCGCACGGATATCCGCGAACGACAAACCTCCGAGGCTTATCTGCTTCATGCTATCTGGAATCCATCGCGCATTGATAAGTGTTCGCAGACCGACTCCGCACAGGGGTTCAATGACGGTCCGTGACAGGACAAATCATCCGGATCATCAGTTTTGTTGCGGGAATCAAGGTGAGATAACAGCCCGTCGGATAACTTCCGAGCCAGATAGGTATAATGGCGAACGGGAGGGTCTCACCATAAGGGGTATCCAGATGTACACCATAATGGGGTCAATAGGGGGTTATTGAAATTATTGACGTCGGCGGATGCTCCGATCCTTCCAAACGTCGCCTATGGCGCTCTCTATCTCGCCGTGGTAGATCCGGGCGTAATAGCGCTCGGTGGTGGCGAGGTTCGCGTGCCTCAGCTGCAAGGAAACGGGTTTCAGCCGGGATAGGTCCCCCATGATCGTCTGCGAGGCTAGGCTGCTGCGGAAGTCCTTCAGGGAGAACCTTACGCCCGAGCCCTTCTCCACGCTCTTCTTCATGGTCCGTATGGTGTTCAGCGTGTACGGCTCCCCGGTCCGGGGGTTGAAGAAGAGGTACTTGCTGCTGACCCCGTACTCCTCGATCATGCGCTCCCTCTCGATCAGGAACCGCTCCAATCTCGGGATCATGTCCCCGCGTATGATCGGCACCCACTGCTGACTCCCCCAGGACTCCTCCCCTTTGGGATGCCTCACGAAGAACCTCTTCCCCCTGACGTCCAGGTCCCGGTATTCCGCTAGGATGAACTCCTTCGGTCTGATGCCGGTGGAGAACGCCAATGCCATGACGCCCCTGATGATCGTCCCCCTGTGCCCCTCCACGGAGTCCCCGGCGTCGAAGATCGCTTGGAGCTCCTCAAGTGACAGGGCGACTATCTGCGGGTCGGTCTTCGGCGGCAGGATCCTGCCGTCCTGTGCCTTCATCTCGTTGATGATGTTGTTCCCGAACATCATCAGGTACCCGTTGAGGATCTGCACGTACCTGCTACGGGTGTTCGACTGCAATCCCTTCTTCTTGAGCATGATGAGATAGGCGTCTATCTCCGCCCGTCCGATGTGCCGGGGATCCGTCGTTCTCACGAGGTTGTTCCGCTTGAGCTCCTCGAACTCCCGCCCCATCTTCCGGAGCTTCTTCTCGCTCTCGGCGAGGGTGCTCGAAGCGAGGGAGGCTCCTTTCCTTGCTATATAGTATTTGATACCCGAAGTAAAAGGGTAGCGTCCTAGGCGCACCTTGCGGAGGTCGGCGGACCTACAAATTGCTAATTCGTTTGCGGGTGTCTTTATGTATGAACTCTCAGAAAAGTTCAGTGTATACACCCCGGATTTTGTTAATTTGTTAACCTTTTAATCCCTGTTAACGCATGTGCCAGATTAGAAATTTCCATCGGGTTAACATCGGATTTTTTGTTAACCCAGATTGGATTTTGTTGCACATGTTAACCCGAGATTCCGGAGAATCTCCCCAGGTCTTGCGGACTATATGCGCGTACGTACTTAAGGAATGTCCTGGCGAACTGCGTGTCGCACGGATCCATCCACGAGCGGTTGTGAGCGCCCCTCCGATATTGAAGACCCAGCGCATTCAATTTCGCGGTGACGGTCTTGGTGGACACGGGATCGCGTCCGGCGTTCCCGATGTCCGTCAGGAGGTCGTTGTACCCCAGGGCGATGTCCGTGGTGCTGATTCCCCTGACGATCCTCTGGAACTGCTCGGCGTCCATGGGGGTGTCGAAGGCCAGCCCCGATCCCGCCGCCTCGGCCTTGACGATCTCCAGGAACGCCACGAAGATCAGCGTCTCCTCGGTGTCCGCCATGACCTCGCGGTTGGCCTCGTCGTTCTTCAGGATCGCGCGGACCGTGGGGAGCTCGGACTGGGTCTCGATCCCCAGGCTGTACAGGGTGGATGCGATGTTCCTGTTCCTGTTCTTGATCTGGGGCGAGTTCTCCGGAAGGTCCAGGATGTATGCGTAAAGCCATTGGCCGTTCTCACACCTCTCCGTGACATGCTGCCGGGTGGTGCGTATGGCCCCGGCGAAGCTGACGGACCTCTCCCCCATGGGATCCTGGATGGTGGCCATCTTCATGGCGTACAGGGCGTTGCGGATCTCCCCCGGGGATGCGGGTCCGTGGATGTCGTCCTCCTCGCAGCTGTAGATATCCTCCAAGGTGGTCTCGTCCGGCATCCCTGCCATCCCGATCCGAATGCCGCGGTTGTAGATGTCCTCCGGCAGACCCACCCCCTTGACGGCCAGGGCGACGTTCGTGTAGGTGTTGTAAACGAAGTTCCTCCTGCCCTTGGGGTCCGCGCGGATCCACTTGGTGGGCTCCCACATGGACTTGATAAGGGCGCACAGGTCGTTCCCCCTTTCGCTGGACAGATTGTCCACGGCCTCGTCCATGAGCACCGTGACGTCGTAGTCCTCGATGTCCCTGGCGATCGCCGCAGCGGAGTTGTTGTTGGTGATGTATCCCCGGTAGACGATCTTCTCCAGCGCCTTCAGCGCCGTGGTCTTCCCGGTGGATGTGATCCCGTCGAAGATCAGGAACGGGGAGAAGTTGAACTGGTCCCTGAAGTACGTCCCGATCACCCAGTTGGCCACCACGTCGTAGTGGTCCTCGTCGGAGAACCAGACGTACTTGTGCAGGTACCTGACGATGTTTCCGTGGATCTCCTTGAGCTCCGGCCTCTCGTCCTGGAGGTCGATGCGCCGCGGCAGCTTCCACCTGGAGGCGGCGCTGATCCCTTCCAGCATCCGCTGCTCCACGGGGGTGAAGCGGTCCTTGTTCCAGAACTCCGACGGGGATATGTGGTCCACCAGGCCGTCCTGGATCGTCATGACCCATATCTCCCCGTCCCGGGTGTACGGTTCCAGATGCGCTCCGAAAATGCTCACCGGCGGCACCTCCGCTCGTTGGAACGGGAGAGGGTCCGGGACCAGACAGGAGCGGCGACAGAAGGGTGGTTCGCCCCGGACTCCTCATGATGGATCCCCGCCCCGAAGGGCGGGTAAGGGGATTCGGCCCTGATCAAATCCAGGACCTCCCCGTTTCGTTCATTCCCCGGCCCATGTCGGGATCCTTCGTTCCATCGGACCCGCCATGCTGTCCCCGAGGAGCTCCGTCACCAGGCGCATCAGCGTTCCCGCCTCCGTCTCCACCAGATGCTTCGCCGCCCCGGTCAGGCTCGGCGCGTATATCGCCAGGTATGCCACCTGCGTCCTCAGTCCCTCCGTCTCCAGGTACACGGATTTCTCCACCGTCGGACGGATCCTTTCCGGCGTTTGGTTCCTCGTCATGCTTCGGACCTCCTTCGCAGCTCCTGCTCCCGAAGATTGGTTGTTCTCTTTCATCAGTTGTCACACCCATCGGATTTAATCCGATAAGTGTAGCATCAATATTACCAATATTAATATTCGCTGGTATGATAGAATCATACTTGATGTCAGAAAATAAGCCGCGTATCAGCGTGACGATCGAGCAGGATCTCCTCGATTGGATGGACCGTATGATCGACGGGAAGGTCTTCGCGAACCGCTCCCATGCTGTGGAAGCCTGCCTGTACTGGTATATGAACAAGGGTGAGCGGTCGCCACATGATGGGTGTGACATTCCAAAAACGAATGACGGCCGCTCATTGTGAGTTTCGGTACCGGTGATGCCGGTGGCGTTCATACCTGTTGCGGGCATCGGCGGGACCTCCCAGCCTTGTCGTAGACGGTGGCATCGAAGCCGCGGTCCACGGAGATTTTCCTCCTCCCACGTCTCGCGCTCGGTCCTTCTCCTACAGGTTTTCTCGCATCTACAACGGCACGATCCCCCGAGATGACGGTCCCCGCTTTGGGGAACCGCTCCGTGTCCGAGCGTCCCGGGTACTGCTTGGTCACCTTCACCGTCACGTTCTTATCGGCTACGATGCGGCTGCCTCTGTGCTGACGCCTTTGTCTGATCGGCTTCTCGTTCACGCTGATCTTCTCAGCCTGGATCTCCGCCGCCTGCCCGCTGAATTTCGGCATCGTAACGACACCTCCTGCCCGGTGAACAGTCCCTGCTCGATCATTTCCTGATATACACGGTCGAACTGATCCGAATCCAGCCCGTACAGGTCGCATGCGTCGACGTCGAAGTAGCCCTTGTCCTCGGCGTTGATCCATGCGTACAGGATTATCCTGCGTGCCCAGGCGTCGGTGGTCTTCTCCTCGTCAACGCCTTCGTCGTCGTACACCGGAAGACGGCGGTCCTCCGGGTAGTTGAGGTCCACGACCATCCTGATCGCGCGGTTGGATTTCCGACGTATCTGGCGCTCCTTGACCAGCTCTATGATCAGTTCGTCCTTGGACAGCTTCTCCAGCTCTTCCCATTCGCTTGCCATTCTTTCTCACCCCCTTTTGTCCTTTCGGCGGGCTAGGGGGTCCGTCCGATATTGCTTCTTCGCGTGCTCCGCTCAGGATCCGGGTTTGACCATGCTGTCCCCCAACAGCTCCGTGACCAGGCGCATCAGCGTTCCCGCCTCCGTCTCCACCATATGCTTCGCCGTTCCCGGGAGTCCCGGGGCGTATATCGCCAGGTATGCCACCTGCGTCCTCAGCCCCTCCGTCTCCAGATACACCCGCTTCTCCACCGTCGGACGTACGACGTCCGCCGCCTGCTTCTCCTTCGTCATGTTTCGGACCTCCTACAAGAAATATTCTTGTATTACGGGGATTAACGGGAATTATATTTAAGTGTGTTTGGCGGTATATTTCGTGTATGACGGGGAGAAAACATTCATTGACCGTGACGCTTCCGCCGGAGATCATCGAGTACCTCCAATCCAAGGTGGAGTCCAGGGACTTCGCCAGCATGGCCCACGGCGTGGAGCTCTGCGTCCTCCGGTACAAGCAGGCCGATGAGAAACGGAAGGAGGAGCCCCGAGGGTCTTTTAGAGGTCCGACAGGAATCCCCACGGGAGCTCCATGATGAATCTGGGACGCGACGTCCCCTATCGCGATGCGCGGATCCATGCGATCGCCTCTTTTCTCCGCCGCGTTCCGCAGGACATTCCGTGATCGCCAGCAACGGCACCATGCCGTGGCCGCAGAACGGTCCGAACCTTCCCACGAACAGCATCTCGCATCCCCTGCAGTGCATCCCGATCCCTTCCATCTCGCATCCCCCACACGTCGTTGCGGCTCAGGTAGTCCGCGAAGCAGCAGGCGAACGTCTCCAACCGGCGCACTGTGGCCGGAGGTCCCAGTACGATCAGGGGGACCTCGTCCGAAGCATCCAGGCGCGTCACCGGCGCCAGGAGCACGTCGCACCAGTGGGCCATCCCGTCCCTGGTGATGTCCTCCGGAAGGATCCCGAACATCCTGACCGCCCGGCGCTCGTCGCAGGCGCAGGCCACCTCGTGGTCCTTGTCCAACCCCCTCAGGCATATCAGGTCCCAGTAGGTGACCGACTCTCCCGGCTCCATCGGGCAGGCCGTGACGGCCGTCGCTTCGGTCATCGGGCCACCCCCCACAGCCAGTTCTCCTCGCGGATGAAGTCCTCGGTGTCCGCCAGGGCCTTCTCGAACTCCTCGGCGAACTCCTTCGCCTCGGGGATCTCCATGAACACCGCCACCGCGTCGACTATCGACACGCGCAGCATGCCGGCGACGGCGCTGATCTCGAAGTACGGCAGGGGACGACGGGCGACATGCTCCTCGAAGGTGTGCGGACGGCCCCAGCCGTACCCGTCCTCGATGTCCCGGATGCATTCCCTGATGAGGTCCAGGGAATAGGCCGCCGTCTCCAGGGAGAGAATCACGCCGTTCCCGTCGATCATCACGTCCACGGTCTCCCCGTGCGAGCTGGCCTCGATGTAGGACGGCACGTAGTCCTCCGGCGGATCCAGGGTCATTCGGCCACGCTCCACACCGGGTCGCAGAGGTCCTCCAGGTCCATGCTGTAACGGACGACCGCATCCAGCAGGTCGATCTCCAGCAGCGGACCGAAACGGTCCCTGCGGATCAGGCGCACGCGCCTCTCGTTCCTTCCGATGGCCTCTTTCAGGCACTCCGAGATGGTCTTCCATCCGTTGACCGGCACGGCCTCCCATCCGGAATCCCTGGCCAGGGCCTCGGTCAGGCCGAAGTCCGGCATCCCTTCCACGCATACGATGGCCCCGGTCCCCCTGTCGAGCCTGAACTGGAATCCGCGGTACTCACAGCTCCGTCCCCCCTCGGTCATGAGCCTGAGGGCCTCGTACCCCTTCATCCCCTTCATGATGGGGCCTCCAGGCACAGGCCCTTCTCCTCCGGGCCCACGATCCTCTCCGTCATCACGCATCTCCTCAGGTCGTAGGCCGCCCGGCAGTCCGGACAGTACCCCTTCCCGGGACGGCGGGCGCGGTGGAGGTTCGCGTTGCACAATGGGCAGACGTAGATGTTCATGCGGATCCCCCGGGTGCCGCCGCGCGGGGGATCTCCGGCTTGGCGATGGCGATCTCCCCGCGGTCGGTCTCGTAGACCGCCACGTAATCCCCTATCGCCAGATCCATGCGTTCCCTGACCTCGTTCCCGAGGGGTATGCGGTACCCCTGGGCCACCTTCACTATGGCTATCTGCTTCATGGTATCACGGTTTTTGCTATCAGTAGAATACAATCGGCCGATCGTTATTTAATGGTTTTTGCTAACAGAAGATAACATAAACCATAAATTCATTATTTGAATCGAAGTTGATTTGTTGCCATGGAAAGGCCCGTCGATCTCAAGGAACTGGAGAAGAGCAATGCGTTCTCCCTCCTGATCTTCCTGTACGAGAACGGCAGCTGCAAGAAGACCGCCATTTATTCAGTGGCCAATTCGGCCCTCCTGCCTCAGAAGATAAGGCTGCTGATCGAGATGGGCCTGGTCAAGGAGGATCAGCGCCGCTTCGAGGACAACACCAAGATCGTGGAGCTGACGGAATCCGGGTACGCGGTGGCGGCGAAGATCGCCGAGGCGGTGGATCTCATGAGGTCCTCCTCGGAAGAGAAGAACGGCGATCGACACAGATGAAGAGGTGTGGAGCCAGTGGGTAAAGCATTCTGCGGAAGTTATCAGAGCGAGTACGCTCACAACAACACGGCATACAACAACGTGAAGGAGCTTCTGAGCAGATCGTACCTGGCGCCGGTCTGCTCCTATCTGGATGCTGTCCTGGAGATTAAGGACCGCATGATGGACAATGGAGGGGTGGATGCGACCATCGAACTACCTTCGGGCGAGGGCAGGCCCGTACCGCTCCGCATAGATCTACAGCTCAAGGCGACATCGTGCCCGGAATCGGACCCGGACGGCGAACACCTCGTGTTCGACCTGAAGCGCGAGACATTCGATGGAATGAGCTCCGAGAAGAGGACATCTCCGTGGTTGCTGTTCGTGCTGATCCTCCCCGAAGACGTCCATACTTGGGTCTCGGTGACCGAAGATGAATTGTCGGAGCACGCATATATGGTATGGTGCGACGCTAAGGACTGCCGCATCGGGGACGGGGAAAAAAGCGTGAGATTGAAGATCCCACTGTCCAACAGGGTCACCATAGAGAGCCTGCACGGGATGCTATTGGATCAACTGGAGGATGAACAATGAACATCGGGGGGTATTCCTATGAAACCCTTAAGCAGATCAGCCCGCAGAAGATTAGACTGTATCTGACATCATGCGGTTGGGAAGTTGAAGGGAAGACAAATGTCTTCGACGTGTTCTCCGACCCGGATCATTCCGTCGTAGTGACCGTGCCCAACAGCCGTGATTATTCCGATTACGCGTACAGGGTCGAGGAGGTCGTCAGGACCGTCTCCGCAACGAAGGGCATTTCGGCCCAGCGCGTTGTTGCAGGGATGACCATTTCCGCATCGACGGATACGATCGAGTACCGTTACGAGCCCGAGAGCGGGGAGGTCGGACTCATCCCCATCCCCGACATCCTCCGTATAATCAACACGGGCAACGATCTGAACAATTACGCGTATCGCGACGCCGTGGAATACAAGCAGTCGTATCCGAGCTCCAACTGGAGAGGCAGGAAGGTGCTGGATGACATCCGTCTGGGGCCGACGATGCCCGGGAGCTATGTAGTTCAGTTCATATACCCGTTGATGGACGGGTCCGACATCATAGGCACGAACCTCCATGGCGAAATCGTTCCGGACAACGGCGGTCTGGAGCTGATATGCGACAAGATCGAAGAGTCTCTTGGGATCATCATCGAAGCTGCTGAGAGAAACAAGAAGGAACTGGATCCTGACGACAGGATATCATACAATTTCGTGGATGCGGTCATGAACCTCGGATTCGACAAGGCCGAGGTGGAGGTCCTTCGCACCAGGACTCTGGAGAAGCCCAAGGACGTTCCCAAGCCTCAGATACTGTCCAAGAAGATCTTCCCGCGCATCTCCGTCATAGAGTCCAGCATGCGCCCCGAGGATATGCGCATCGAGCAGGACTTCGTAGGCAGGATAATCGTGTTCAGGGATCCGCGCGAAGAGCCTGGCGACGGGCCCGCCGATATCACCATAACCTTCATTGACACCGAAGGCAAGGCCTGCAACGCATCGCTGACGATGTCCGGGGATGTCCTGGACGAAGCGTATGACGCGGCCAAGAAGAGGAAGAACGTCCGCGTATCGGGGACATTGGTGGGCGGAAGGTCCAAGCGCATAGAGGATGTGAAGGATTTCAGAGTCTTGGATTGAGCCTGTCGCATCTCACGGGGCCGTAATGCAATGGGTCATTTTACGGCGATCGACGTATGCGAGGGGCGGGATCCCGCAGGGATCCCCCACGTTCCCTACGGTGAATGACGTGAATCTCTGGAAGAAGTAGGCGAGGTCCGGGGGCCCATGGGCTCGCGGTCGGGGATCCCCCGGGGACCTCATGGAGAATCCGCCCCTTGGGCGGGTTTTCGGGATCGTTTCCTGAAGAGGTTCCCCTTGCGGGCGGTCGCCGCCGCCGGTCCTCCGGACGCGCCAGCGATTCCCGCTTCGGTCTCCCTCTTCGTCCTGGGCTTGGCCATGCTGACGCGTTCGACGTTGCCGTAGGTGTCGGCCATGACGTTGACCGCCAGCCCCCTGTCCGTCCACAGGCGGGCGATGTGCGACCTTCCCCAGTTCTGCTCCACGGACCTCAGGGCCTCTTCCCCCTTCAGCCCCCTCCCCCTGCCGTGGGTGAACAGCATGTGGTCCTCCTCGGCCATCCTCCTGGCCTCGGATACGCTGGGCCTCCTCCACCTGTGGCGCCTCTCGTCGTACACGGCCACATCCAGGTAGTACCCGGTGTAGTCCGGCTCGTCGGATCTCGCCATCTGCTCCGCCACGGTGCACGATTCCTCGATGCTCAGGATCGCGTTGCTGGTGGTGATAAGGTCGTCCCTGTCCTTGTCCCTGCGGCGGAGGAGATGGGCGGTCTCGTGGGCCACGGTGCCCTGGTCGAGGCCCTTCTGCCTGTCCAGTTCGATGTATTCCCTGTCCGGGACGTACCTGCCGGTGTATCCCGCGCCGGTGGGCCTCACCGCCATGGTGGGGCGGGTGGCGGCGATCTTCCGCAGATCCTCCGGTTCGTAGGTCCTCACCAGCTCCCTCCTGAGCTTCTTCTCCTCCGAGGGGGTGGCGACCACCTTGATCCTCCCCTGGTCCCGTTTCTGGTCGGGGGTCATGTCCGATGGTACGTTCACCTTCGGGGGGCCGGCGGTGTCGATGTCCTGGACGTCGCACGATGACGGGTCGTTCCACCACCCCATCACCTGATCGGGGGTGCATTTCAGCGGGATCACCGTGTCCGAGGTGTAGTCGTAGTCCCTCTTGGCCAGGACGACCCTGGGCTTCTTCGGGTCCGACAGCCTGGAGATGTCGTACTCGGTCTGCTTGGCGTCGTAGTACCGCTTGAACCTCTTCAGCAGCTCGACCTCTGGCACGAAGCCGTCATCGTCGATGGGGATCCCGTATCTCGTCTTCGGGGGGCCGCTCATCTGCATCTCCCCTTGCGCCTGTACTCGGGGATCTCATCCCTGTCCCGGAAGGAGATGCTCGCCCCCACGCCGCCATGGGTCTCGCGGACCTTGTTCCTGGCGCGCTTCGCCTCTATGGACAGCTTCTCCTTCTCGGTCTTCAGCTTCATCTTGTCGATCTTCCTCTGTTCCTTCGCCTTCTTCAGTGCATCGCTCTTTCCGAACATCGTCTCTTACCTCCTCTGGTGTTTCTCACGACCTCCTGCGGGGTCATGGTGCTCTTGGCCTTCTTGGCGGTGCCCACCTTCAAAGGCGGTCCCGCGCTCCGCTTCCTCGTCCCCGGCTCCTTCCGGGGAGGTTCGCGGACCGTCTCCCGTGCACGTTCCTCCCGGTGGGAACGCCTCTTCCCGGCCGTCCCGCGGGCGGCCCTCTTGCCTTCGTCTCTCCTTCTTCCGATCACGTCTCCATCCCCCCTCCGGCCGCCGGCGCCCCCTCGTCCCCTCCTCTTTCGAGGTTGTATACATACGTGTCCGCGGGATGCTGGCCATCGTCTGCCGTCGTATCCCTGGCACAACCGGCAGACGACGTCCTCCTCTTGATCCAGGTGTTGTAGCGATCCTTTATGGTGCTCTCGTTGACGTCTTCGTACTCTCCTATCTTCCTCCATGTGACCCCGTCCTCCCGCATCCTTCCGACACGGAGCATCTGAACCTCTCCTTTCTCCCTCCCAGCGGGTCCTTCGGACCCGGCCTTGTCCCAATTCTCGAAGAATTCCTCGATCTTGTCCGGAAGGTCCCCGGACAGCCCCTTGGAGGTCGCCTTCAGGAAATCCTCCAGGGAGAACGGCACCCCGTTGGCGTTGGACCCCACCTCGAACATGGCCATGGACAGGGTGTCGTACCCGTAGCCCCCGGGTTCCACGTCCCCGTAGATGCTGCGGATCCACGGAGTGGGCTCGATGAACGCCGGTACCCATTCCATGTCGGGGTCGTCCCTCAGGAATGTCACGCTGCGGGGGTCCGTGGGCCCTCTGATGTACGGATACGCCTTGTTCTTGTCCTTGAGCATCTGCGCCGAGCAGTATCCGGACTTGGATTCCCCTGTGGGGAAGCAGCGGACCCTGGGGGTGAGGTTGTTGATGGTCGGGGTCATGAAGATGTTGCAGATCCCGAACTTCCTGGCGTTCCCCAGGTACTTGGTCAGCGCCAGGTTCTCCTTCTTGGCGTTCTCGTCGGCCATCATGTAGTTCTGGGCCTCGTCGAGCAGCCACAGTATGGTGCATCCGCCCGGGCCGTGCTCCCGGATGATCTCGCCGGCCTTGCGGAGGGTCCCCGCCAGGGTGTCCTCGTGGTGTATGCCGGGAGGGTACGCCTCGTATGGCTTCCCTCCCTTGGGTGGGACCCTGCCGAAGACCACGTTGGTTATGACGGCCACCTTCTTGTGGCCGTACTCGCCCCGGAGCGCCCGCTGGGCTATGGAGATCCCCGTGGCGGTCTTCCCGTGGCCCCTGCGCCCCGAGAGGATAAGCGTCTCCCCGGGCCTGAGGAGCTCGCCGAGTATGGTCTCGACGCTGTTCACGGTCCTCCCTCCTGAGTCCGAGGATCTCCCTCTCCTTGGTGCCGATCAGCCCCTCCTCTCTCATGACCATCTCGTACACGGTCATCCATGCGCGGAAGGTCTCGAAGGGGAGGATCTCGTATGGGTCCTCGGGCATGGGGGTCTCGGCGTTCTGTTTGGTGTAGGCGGCGGTCTCCCACAGCGGCCTCTTCGGCAGCGCCGAAGACAGCGACATCTCGAAGGTCTTGAGATACGCCACGCGGGTGTCCATCTCCCTAAGGCGGTTTATCAGTCCGGCGAAGTCCTCGTTGATCCGGACCACCACGTTCAGGTATATGCTCGGGGACGACGATCCCACCATGTCCTCGATCATGCGCGACCACCCCACATCGCCGCCGCCTTGTAGTCGGCGTCGGCCTTCCCGCTGACGGATGCCCGGGCGGAGTGCTCCCCCATGCCGATCAGCCTTCCTCTGTGGTCGGCCGCAGCCGTCCACGATCTGACGATCTGCTCCCCCATGCTCTGTCTCTTGATGTACCGCAGCATCTCCACGGCGTCCACGATCTCCGGAGGCCACCGGAGGGGGTCCAGCGCCTCCTCGGAGTGTATGAGCTCCGGCGCCACCCTGCACACCTCCTCGGCCAGGTCCAGGTCCAGTTCGCTCAGGGCCCCGCGGATCCTGTCTTCGAAGATCCGCAGCATCTTCTCCGCGTTCTCCCTGGCCAGCACGGTCTCCACGTGGGCGGAACCGTACAGGGCGGATTCCATGGTGCCGTCGTCGGGTATCCCGTTCATCGTCCGCGCCTCCTCTCCTCTTCCGTTCCTCCTTGATCCTCTCCAGTATGTCCTCGTGGGCGCCCGGGGCGTCGGTGCTCAGGGACACCAGCCCGGAGACCAGGTCCGCCCCGGCGTCGTACTTGGCCGACTGCATCTGTATCTCCAGCCTGGCCGACCTCTCCTCCGCGTCTATGGCGTCGTCTATCGCCGTCAGGTAGATGTCCTTCTTCACCCAGAACGCCAGGTGGTCGTCGGTGACGGCTTGGGCGAAGCGGATCCTGTGGTACGTGACCTTGGGGTGGAACAGATACCTGGGGGTCTCGGCCACGATGTTCTTGTTCTCGTCGCGGATCTTCCTGCTGCGGATCCTGAACAGCCCCACCTCGATCTCCTCGGTGTGGTGCAGGGACACCGGGATGGCGTGGACGGCGATGGGCACCCTGATCCCGTTCGATACGGTGCAATGCCTGCTACGGGCGATCTCGTAGACCGGTATGTCCGCCGGGTGGCGGACCCCCAGGAACGAGAGCACCACGCCCCCCAGGCTCTGTGGCATCACGTAGAGGTTCCCGTTCTTCCGATAGTGGACCATGGGTTCTATGGTGGTCACCGCCAGCGAATCATCGGGCATGTCCAGCATCAGCACGTCCCCGGGACGGCACATCAGATACCCCATGATGTACCCGGTATCGATGCCGGCGAAGATCATCGTGAGGGTGGCGCCGGTGTCCGTCACGATCAGCACCCCCTCCTCCATGACCAGCCCTCCCACCGGGACGACGCCTGCGCCGTCCAGCACCGCCAGGAGGATCTCCAGGAACAGGATGGCGACGAAAATCGGATCCCTCAGCGGGAGGATCACGTGGGACACGGTCCTCGCCCAGTATCCTATCAGGGCGGCGAACACCGCTGTCCCCAGGCCCAGGGCGATGGATGCGGCGTCGATCATGGAATCGCCTCCTTGGTTTTCCTCGGGGTTTTGGCAAATCTGTCAAAAAAGGTTTTTATACAGATATGACGTAGACAGCTAGCGTCGCAGGAGAGGCATGTGAGCTGTTCGAGTACCCGGCTAGGTGGCCACCGAACCGGCGAATCAAGGACGGCCGCCCGAGACGTCAGGCGCATAATTACCCTGCACCACACCGTGACCATACGGCTAAGCCGGGGCGAAGGAAGAGGCGTGTACAACCTCTCTCCTCCGGAGGCCGTATGTCTTCTGTTCTCAGTGAACATCCCTGACCCTCCTCTTCAGGATTTCATACAGATGCTCCTTCTCCCGGTTGCCTTCGACGTGATCCGAGACGGTACCGGTTTCAAAATCATGTATGGTGAGATATCTGTCCGATGCACTCCTCTTCGTCTCGAACCAGCGGATCCTGCGCTCTGCAGAGAGCTCCTTCCCGAATGAAGTCATTTCGGATTTCATCCTCAGAGGGGGCGTGTCGATCAGGATATCGACATCCCTCTCCGAGTCCAGGTCGACAGTGTCTGTAACGGCTTTCCGGAGCACACCCATGTAGAATCTCCTCTTCGACTCAGCATCGGTCAGAGATTCGTAGTTGATTTTCCTGTGAGCTTCGACAATATCGATATCTTTCTCCGAAATCGCTTCTATTATCCGAATCAAATCCTTTTCGTGTGAATTGCTGTACTTTGTGCGCTCTCCGCCCTTCATACGGATTTCGTCCATCACCTTTCCATAATCCCTGCGGTCACGGACTCTGGTGCATACGATGGTCAGATTCTTCCTGCGTTTATTCGCAGAACCGGAAAATGCATTGGATTCATCTACGATTATCAGGTCAGCACCGTTCTGTAAACGCGGTTTGTGGGTGAGTTCACTCTGGGTAGGATCCCTCCCTCTGTACAGCATTACCATACCGGATTCCGAATGAACGGTTTCTTTCGCGAATCTGCCGATATCATCCCTAGATTGGAGTCTGGCTCTCTCCGATTGGGTCATGGGGCGCCTGTGCTCCGGAGATGTGCGGATCCTCATCCGAACACCCCCATCAGAGACAGGAGGGACACTCCCAGCAGCGTCCCGTACAGCACCACCTTCCAGGCGGCCGCGCCCATAATCGCGGACACCAGGCAGTGGCCTCCGAAGACGACGCATCCGAAGATGGTCCAGGTGCGGTCGTTCAGCACACCGCCGACATTCAGCATGACCACTATGGCGGCGAAGCACCCGATCCCGTAGATCAGGCAAAGGCGTGCGTCGTTGCGCAGCAGCCCCCATCCCAGGTTGGCGAAGCACCATATGGTGCCCGTCCAGCCCAGGAGGGAGCCCACGTCGGAGAGTGTTATCTCGAACATCTCCGCCTCAGGACGGCCACTCCCACCGCCAGCCCAGGTACTTCTCCAGCAGGTCCTCCAAGGCCTCGGAAAGGAACACGCCCGCGAGGATCAGACCGAGTCCGATGACCGCCAGCACGACGCTCCCGCGACCCAATCCCGTGACCACCAGGGCTCCGCCCAGTATGATCAGGATAAGGCGTATCAGCTCGCCCAGGTCGTTGGACGGTGCGGGCGGGATCGGGGGAAGCGGCTTGAGACGCTCGTCGATCCAATCGACGTTGGAGACGTCCAGGTCCACGCTGTCCACGTTCCTCCCGTCGTATTCGATCTCGGAGATGTTCAGCACCGCTCCGCTGGGTGCGGTCCTGAGTGCGTAGTCCTGCGACGACGACGGGTCGAAGGAGTCGATGGACCCGGCCTTCCCCCAGATTATGACGAACATGGAGTGGCGTATGCTGTTGGTCCCCTTGGTCAGCGTGGTGTCCCGGTACAGGATCGGCGTGAACACCACGTCTTCGGCGATGAGATACTCCTCCGATCCGGACCCGGCCCCGTAGAATTGGACGGTTCCTCTGCAATACAGCGTCAGGGAGCCCTCCGTCATCTCGTAGCCTTCGCGCTTTATCCTGTCGGTCTTGTTCGAGTTCTTCTGCCAGTAGTCGGCCATCTGGTCCATGGCCAGGATGGTTATCAGCCTCTTCTGGTCGTCCGACCACTCCACGTTCTGGTACGTGTCCGGCACCGTGAGGGTGGTGAGCAGCTGGCTGGCCTCCCCGATCTCCGAGTATACGTTCCAAACGGTCAGGGCGCCCTGGTTGGTCTGTTGCCTCACCCAGTCGATCTTGTTCAGCAGCTTCCACATGTACTCCAGGTAGCCGTTGATGTCGTTCACCGGTACGGTCGAAGAACCCTGGGGCACCACGTAGAGCATGAGCCCCGCCTCGTCGAAGTCGCCGGATGGCAGAGGCAGGCGGTCGCTGCCATCGGTGCTCAGGGAGGTGCCGTCGTACGTCACGAACAGATGCTTCCCTCCGGATACGGCGGCCACCCCGGATTCCAACGGGGCCGCGCGGACGTTCACGGGCTTCACGAAGGACCCGCAGTAATCCACCCCGTGGTCCAGATAGTACACTCCGGGATGTGCGAACTCCCCGATCTTGCTCAGGGCGTTCCATCCGGCCGAGAGATTGATGATGTACCCGTCGGCCCCGGTCATCTTGGCCGCCTTAGATGCGTACACGTTCCCGCCGGCGAAGAACACGGCATCCTTGTCCTGCTTCGCATCCCTCACCGCGGCCCCGCCCATGGCGGCGAAGCTGTCGGAGTTCCACGCTTCGAGGGATGATGCGCCGGCGGACAGGCGGATCCTCATCTTGCCGTCCTTGTACCAATCGTAGCCTTTCCAATCATCCATCCTCTGCCCGAGGGATCCCATGGTGACGCCGAACTGGCGGGAGGCGTTGTCGGTCATCATCGCCGCGTTGTAGTATTCGGTGGATCCGGATAGGACCGCATCGGGATCGTATGATGCCGAAGGGGACCAGTTGGCCGCCGAGGCCAGTTCGGCCTGGCGGACCCAGTGTTCCGATGTCAGGCTCCACAGGTTCTGATAGGCGTCCAGCGCGAACTCTATGTTCTCCAGGGCCCGCACGAGGCCCTGTCTGAAGCCCTGGGCCTCGGCCTTCCGGGCCTGATCGTCGTCGCCCTCGGCGCCGGACAGCGCGTTTCCGATGAGGTATCCTGTGGCGCCTCCGATCATCGCGCCGATCAGGACCCCGACCCCATAGGCGAATGCGATCGGCGCGACCGCTTCGCTCTCCTGAGATTCCATCGAGATCGCGCCGGACGCCCCCAGCACGATCGCCGCCGCGAAGACCGCGAAAACCACCCTGCGCCTTCTGGGGGTCATAGCGCATACCTCGCTATCAGAACGACCGCCGCCGCGACGGCGATGATCGCCAGCAGCATCATCCAGTTCAGGGTCAACCCGTCGTCTGACTTCAGTTCGATCTGGGCAGTGTCGTACGCCTTGTCCCCCGTCACGGATGTCACCGTCAGCTTCACGGTGTACTTGCCGGGCTTCTCGACGATCGTCTTCACGGCCTCCTCCTTCAGTACGGTGACCGCATCGGTGCCGAGGGGGCTCTCTGCGCCGTCCCGGACCACCGCCCACAGGTACTTCACCGCATCGACGGACCCGCTGGCGTCCAGCTTCCATTCCCTGGCCTCCCCGTTCCATGTCACCGAGGCCCTGGCCTTGGGGACCACGGGGACCGGCTCTGGAACGATGATGTTCCCGTCCTTGTCCTTCCATACCGCCGTCAGCCGGATGTCGTACTCCACCGCCGAACCGAAGTTGTAGGGTTTCCCGAAGAGGTACCAATCCACGAACGTGTAATCGGTCCTGGCGGGATCCTCCGGTCTCTCCACCTTCTCCCCGTACTTCACGGTCACATTCCAGGTATCCGGGGTGCCGCCGGCGGTGTCGAAGGTGACGATGCAATCCTCGACTATCGGGACGTGGGGCCCGCTCAACCCGATGAGCTGGCGGGATGACGTGTAGTATACGTCGCCGATATCGGATGTCACCGTTATGCTGCGGGACGCATTCGGTCCGGCGTACTCGTGTTCGGCCTTGCCGGTGACCGTTTCCGTGGAGGTCCCGTCGCCCCAGTTGACTGTCGCCTTCGAGTTGTACGGCGACAGGATCGTCACGGATACGATGAGCTTGTAGCCCTTGCTGTTCTCCTTGATCTCGTAGGTGAAATGGGGATCCCACTCGGCCCGCAGGACCGTGTCCTGCGTTACCGGATCCTTGTCGAACATCCACTGCCTGTTGAGCAGGTTGCTGTACCATCCGTCGAGTATGTGACCCTCTCTGGTCACGCCGCTGGGCCAGTATGCGAAGCCGCCGTCGCGGACCATCTGCTTCTGGACCCCGGTGTCGCCTCCGTTGGTGTCGAACGTCACCGTCCACTCCTGTCCCGGCGAGGATCCGGTCTCCCACAGGGCGTACAGCCTCGTGTCGCTGTCGATCTTCACGGTGGGGGAGTTGATCCTGGCCCCGCCGGAGGTCAGGGACCACCCGATGAACGTGGCGCCCTTCTTCTCCATCCCCTCCTTAGGCAGGTAGACGTAGTTTCCGGCGGGGACACGCTGGGATTGGACCGATCCCGTCCCTCCCTGGAGGTCGAAGGTGACGGACTTCAGCGAGCTCATCTGGTCGTTGGCGACGAAGTGCGGCTGCATCCTCATGGTGCCGTTGATGAGTATGGACAGGCCCGGGGCGTACAGGGCCTCGGGGTCGTCGAGCTCGTACCATCCGATGAGCGTGTGCCCCTCCTTGGAGGCGCCGGTGCCGGTGGCCTTCGAGTCCCTGGGCAGGGAGTAGGGCGCCCCCGCGGCCACCGCGTAGGCGTTGACGTTCTCCAGGGAGCCGCCGTCCATGCTGAGGATGACGATGTTGTTTGCAGGCATCCAGTGGGCTGTCGCGGTGGCGGTGCGGATCATGCCGAACAGGGAGTTCAGCGCGTAAGTGGACGTCACTCCGTGCTCGTCCGGCATGTCCCATCCGGCCAGCACGAATCCCGGCTTGGCTATCTCGGTGGCGGTGGCCGACGCTTTGGATCCGGGGAGGACGAAGGCCTGACCGTATATTCCCGAGAGGCTGGTCGGGACCTTGCCGCTCCCGCCGTTCAGATCGAAGGTCACAGTATGGACGGGATCCGTCTTGGACGGGACGTTTATGGTCCAGATGACGCTGGATTGGTCCATCTTCCCTTTGACGTAGCAATGGACGATGTAGTTCCCGGGCTTGTCCGGGGAACCGGAGAACGTGATCGACCCGGACCCGTAGCCGGAATCGACCCTCGCTGTCAGCCATGCCGGGGTGGAGGGTCCCATTTCGAGGCCCGATGCGGTCACCCCGTGCTCGTATAGCAACCCTCCCGCGGATCCCATCCCTCCGAGGAGATCCATGGTGTGGGTGTACAGGGCGTTGACGGATCCGGTCTCGGGAGCCGATTCGTCGATGTGCTTGTTGGAGAGCCCCTCCCCTATCTTCGTCCATTGGGCGTACAGCGTGGCCGTGCCCGTCTTCATGGGATAGTCGCCACCTGCCGGGCGGACCGTGCCGCCTGACGTCTCCGTCCCCCATCCGGTCAGCACGTACCCGTCGCAGGAGAACGTCCCCGTGGGCAGCTGGATGTCGTTGCCGGCGATCAGGCCGTAGGTCTTGGCGTAGCCGGTGCCGCCGGAACCCGCGGGGAAGTTGGGTTCGAGGACGAGCCTTCCGGTGACCACCTCCCCGTCCCCTTCGTCGGAGACGGTTGCGATGCACATGGCGCAGCACACCGCCATCAGCGCGACGGCGAATACCGCCGCGAGAGCGTGACGGTCGGCGCGGATGTCCGTTCCGATGGATCCCATCAGACCACCCCCAACAGCATCAGCGCGGCCAGCAGTCCCGCCAGGGTGGCGGGTATCCCCAGCCAGATGTTGCCGGTGTACCCTGCGAGGAGCATCAGAACGATCATCATCAGGACCGGGATCGCCCAGACGTAGTCGGCCGGGTTCTCGGAGGCCCATTCGGCTTTCAGCGTCGCGTTCCCGTTGACGGCGTACCCGTCCCCGGGGCCGCCGACCCTCTTGACACCGTCGAACCATCCGATCAGCCTGTATCCGTCGCGGGTCGCGTCCGGCAGGGCTATCCTCGTCCCCTCGGGCACGACGTCGGACTGCCTGGCGGATTCCCCGCCGCCTCCGTCGTAGGTCACGGTGAAGAGCGTCGTCGATCCTTCGGCCAACCAGATCGCGTACAGGGTCGTCGATGTCTCCGTGGCGGTGTATCTTCCGCCGGGCTGGACGACCGCGGGTCCCGTCGATGATCCGGACCAGCCGCCGAATACGAAGCCGGGTTTGGACGGCTTCGCCTCCGGGACGACGAACTCGCAGGATCCCGTCGAGGATCTCCCCCTCATGGAGGGCGGCTCGCCGGAACCGCCGTTGGCGTTGAAGATCAATGAGAACGTCGTCTCTTCCGGAGCCTCGGACCCCCACACCGCGTACAGGACCGTCTCGGGGTCGCCGGTTATGATGATCCTTCCGGGCTGGTACTCGGCGGATCCGGAGGGGGTCTTCGCCCATCCCTTGAATACGGAACCGGGCTTGGTCGGCGTCTCCGTCGGGATGAGGAACAGGAACTCCCCTTCAGACGTCGATGACGTGGTCGTCTTCGGAGGAGGCGCCCCCTCGCCGCCGTTGGCGTCGAAGGACAGCTTGGCTGTGATCTTCTCCCATACGGCGTACAGGGTCCTCTCCCCGTCGATGGCGTCGTCGCCCTCGACCTCGTATTTGAACTTGTAGGATCCTCCGGGCTGGACCACAGCGTTCCCGTCGGGGGTCTCCGCCCATCCTTTGAACGTCGAGCCCGGATTGGAGGGTACGATCGCGGGGATCGTGAAGGTGTGTGTCTTGTCCTGACTTCTCTCTTCCATCTCGGATGGACCGCCGGTCCCGCCGTTGGCGTCGAACGTCAGGTAGTAGACGTACACGGCGGCCGTGCCGGTCAGGGTGGCGGTGGCGGTGGCGCCGCCGGACTTCACGGTGATCGTGTATGTCCCCGGCTGATTGGGTACGACGAACCGGACCTCGTCTCCCTGGCCCCCGTCGGAGAGGCGCGGCCCGGCGGGTGAGACGCTCCACTCGTACTCCCCCGTCCCGCCGGAGGCAGTGAATTTGACACTCCCGTTAGCTTTCACGGAGGCGGTCGCCGGCTCAATCTTCAGGTCGGATTGCGGGGGCTCGGTCTCGGTAACGGTCACGGTCTTCGTATCGTACTTCCCGGATCCGTCGTTGGCCTCGCATCTTATGACGGCCTTCCCGGCCGAGACCCCGAGGACCGAGCATCCGAGACCGGATGGCGTTATGGACACGTGCGAGGATCCCTCGGTCACGCTCCAGGACACCGTCCTGTCGGTGGCGTTGGACGGTGCGACGACAGCGCTGAGGGAGATGCTTTCGCCGGCCTCGACAGTCGTCTTGGCGGCGTTGATGTGCAAGCCGATGACCGGCACGACAGTGGCGTCGCTGCGCTCCACCACCTTGAAGGCGGATGAGAACTCCTCCGGCTGGGTCGCTCCTGTCGGTCTCGCGACGCACGACACATAGAACACGGTCCCATCGGTCCCGCCGATCTGCCCGTTGAGGCTGCCGGCGGACACCTTGGATGCCAGGCCTGCGCCCCTGGCGGTGCTGATCGTGAACTGTCCGTCGGAGTCGCTGATGCCCGTGATGCTTATATCCGATGCTTGGAACACGGGGATCTGCTGATCGGCGGACCAGCGGTGGGTGTAGAGGGCCTTGGCGGTCATCTCCACCTTGGAATAGGCTCCTCCGGTCTCGGTCCAGTATCTGAACTGGCTCGCGGGAAGTCCGCTGGGGCCGGGATTGAATGTACCGTAGTCTTCGCTGCTGGCCCCGTCCGAGTCATCGGATGCGGTCCCCGGCATGAAGCATAGCGATGCGGCGATCGCCAGGAGGGCTATCGCCGCAATCAGATTCCTGCATCTCATTCGGATTCCTCCTGCACGTAAAGATATTGGCCGGAGACCGACGGGTCGGACATGAATTCCAGAACCGGCCACGCATCGATCACCTTCAGTGTGAATGTCTGAATGTAGTCGGCGTAGCCGATTTTCGTCGCCTTCAGGGAGACCTCGTACTCCCCCGCCTCCGTAGGCGTTCCGGAGACCTTGTTCGCCAACGAGGCTTTCTTGACCCATGACGGACCCGTGACGGTCAGTGTGTATATCGTGAACGGGGTCGTCGGAGTGTACTCCCACTTCTCCCCTTTGATCAACAGCGTCTCCGGTTGGGAGGAGATATAGACCTGCTGCTGCCACACGGCGTACAGGGTTACAGACGCCTCGTATGCGTATCCGTCGGACGAGGTGGCTACTGTATACTGTTCTCCCGGCCGGACGGCCGCCGAGGTGGCGGTCGGATTCGCAGCCCATCCCTTGAACAGGTAGCCGAACTTCGTGGGGATCCCGTCAGGGATGATGAATACATGCGAATCGCCGATGGTCTGTCCTGCCATATCCGCCGGGGCGTCCTCCCCGTTGTTCGCATCGAACGTCAGCGTGGCACGGACCGCTTTCACGGACCACATGGCATGAAGATCGAGCGTCGGGGATCCCCATTGGACCGTGTTCTCCCCGACCTCATAGACGGACGAGCCGTGTTGCTTGCCGGAGCTCCATCCGCGGAACGCGTTGGATCCGCCCTCGAACATCTCATCAGTCCATTCCTGCGCCACTGGAAGAACGACGGCGAAGCTGAAGTCCCGTGATTCGCATACGATCGGTTGGAGTTCGCCGCCGCCGACGAAGTTGACCGTCAGGGTGTTGGGGGAATCGGACCATACGGCGTATAGGGTGACGGAGCTCTTGTTGATCTTTATGATGGAGCCGGGCTTGTACGCCACACTCCCGGAGGATGTGCTGCCCCATCCTTTGAAGGCCTTGCCGCTCTTGACCGGCCACTCGTACGGAATCGTGAATTCAGCCCCGCCAGCCCTAACGGTCGATATGCTGGATGGGGCCCCCTCGCCACCGTTGGCGTTGAAGTTCAGGGTGTACCTGCCTTCCCAGACCGCGAAGAGGGTCGTCGATTTGGAGACGGTGTACGATTCACCGGGCTGTACTGCTGCCGAGCCGTTCGCGGTGGTAGCCCACCCCTTGAACGTCAGGCCGGGGTTCGTCGGAACTGTCTCGGGAACGGTGAAGGTGTACGAGCCGTCGGAGGACGTTCCTTTGAGGGCGGAAGGCGCACCTCCGCCACCGTTGGCGTTGAAGCTGAGGGTGTATGTCGTCTCGGCGCCATCGGCGCTCTCCTCCGCGACGATGGCGACCGAAACGACAACCGCTACGAGCAGAATCGCGGCCGGGATGCCTAAGCGCCACCTCAACGAATCACCCCGCATATCCGTATTGCACGGCGTTCTTTTCCATCCATCAATCCTCCAGGTAGAAGAACGCGCCATCGAACGAGGGCTTCGAATCGAATCCCAGGACCGGGTAGACGGTGAGGGTGAAGGTCTGCATGGCGTCGGTGTACCCGGTCTTGGAGACCTTCACGGTCACGCTGTGCTGGTCCGCTGCTGACGGCGTCCCTTGGATGCGGTTCCCGGACACGCTCATCCAGGACGGCCCCGTGACCGTCACCGAGAATGATTCGACGTCGGCGGTCGGCTCGTAGGACCACTGCCTGCCGACCACGGCGACGGTCGGAGGGGCGGAGGAGATCGTTATCGTGGTCGGGGTTTCCTCCCATATGGCGAACAGGTTCACCGTATTACTAACATAGATCCGATCGCCGGGCTGGTACTCGGCGGATCCGTAAGAGGTCTTCGCCCATCCTTTGAACGTGTGTCCTTCCTTGGTAGGTATCGTGTCCGGGATGGTGAAATAGTGATATAGATCGGCGGTCGGACCGTATCTCATCTTCTCTGGCACACCTTCGCCGCCGTTGGGATAGAAGTAGAGACTGTGGTAGAACTCAAAACTGACTGTCTTGGTGCTGTATACACCGGAACCGTCATCGGCCGTGCATCTGATCGTTACAGTCCCATAAATGGAAGAACTAACACGACAGTAGACCCCGTTGGGATCTATTCTGGTGAAGCCATTGTCGGAGTCGATGGACCAGGTGACGTTCCTATTGTCGGCGTCGGACGGTGAGATCGACGCGGTCAGGAGTACCAAATCACCGACCTCTCCTATGTACGGACCCGCGATGCTGATGGATGTGACCGGTACGCCTGCGATGTCAACGGTGATCCGGACGGGGATTTCGTATTGGGCGGCGTTGTACACGAGGCGGGTGTAGGAGTTGAACACCGCCTCCCCTGACTCGGTCGCCGTCCCCGTTACGCTCCAGCTGATCCTGATGAAGTATGTGCCTTCACCGTCGCTCACCAGTCTGTGGCTCGCGTTGAAAGTAAGGCCTTTCTTCGTCCCGGTGGTGTAATCGGTGCTGACGCTGTGATCTGCGGATAGCTTGAAATTGCGAACGTCGTAGGACCCCGATTTGGCGAGATGGCCTCCCTTATCGACGTTGTAGGACACTTCATGGGTGTCGAGGGTGATGGCTTCCGATTCCTCCGATGTCGCCACTGCGATCCCCATGGCGCAGAGCGCCAGGAGGGCGACCGCGAAGACCGTCGCCCCGGAAAGGCGCTTTTCTATCATCCCAGTAATCAAATCACCCCCGCCAGTATCAGCGCGGTCAGCACTCCGAAGAACGCCGCCGGGATTCCCAAGAACAGGCTCCCGGTGTACCACATGAGGATAAGCGACAACGCGGTCAGGATCAGGGCAAGCACCCAGAACCAACCGACCGGGTTCTCGGAGGTCCACTTGGCCTTCAGGGTGACATCCCCGTTGACGGTGAACTCGTCCCCGGGATTGCCTACCCGCCTGTTCCCGTCGAACCATCCCTGGAGTTTATGTCCGTCGCGGGTCACATCCGGCAGCTTGACGACAGAACCTTCCGGCACGGTGTCGGACCCTCTTGCGGATTCCCCGCCGTTGCCGTCGTAGGTCACAACGTGGTTAGTTGCATCCTCCTGAGATTTCCAGATCGCATAGAGCGTTACGGATGTCTTGGTGGCGACATATTTTCCGCCGGGCTGGACGACGGGGCTTCCCGTGGAGGATTCGGCCCATCCTTTGAAGATCCAGCCGTCCTTGGTCGGCTTTGCGACGGGAACGGAGAAGGCGTACGAACCCGTGGACGAATCCCCTGTCAGAGGGGTCGGCTCGCCGGAGCCGCCGTTGGCGTCGAAGCGCAGGATGTATGTGCGTTCGTTCTGCGTTCCCCATACGGCGTATAGGTTCTTGCTGCCGCCACCGTATATCTCGGATCTTATCGTGTACCGATCTCCCGGTTGGACCACCACGGATCCCGATGACGATTCCGCCCACCCCTTGAAGACGGCGCCGGACTTGGTCGGAACCGTTGCAGGGATGGTGAAGGTGTACGAACCCGTGGACGAATCCCCCGTCAGGAATGACGGCCCCCCGGTACCCCCGTTGGCGTTGAAGTACAGGGTGTATGTGAGATCGCTCTGCGTTCCCCATACGGCGTACAGAGTGGCGGTGGTCTTGGCGGACGTGTACAGATGGCCCGGCCAGACTACGGCGGGCCCTCCTGGCGTCTCGGCCCAGCCGTCGAAATCCGAGCCGTCCTTGGTCGGGCGCACGGCCGGTATGGCGAACGGGTACGAACCGGAGGACGATTTGCCTGTCAACGGGGACGGCCCCCCGGTACCCCCGTTGGCGTTGAAGTACAGGGTGTACGTCAACAGTGAAGAATCCTCCCACACTGCATACAGCGAGGTGGAGGTACCCGCAGCGGTGTATGATCCTCCCGGCTGGACCTTGACCTTCCCATTAGCGGTTTCGGCCCATCCTTTGAAGATCCAACCGTCCTTGGTCGGGACCGTCGTGGGGATGGTGAAGGTGTACGAGCCGGTGAAGGATTTCCCGGTCAGGGAGGGCGGCGCACCGGAACCGCCGTTGGCGTCGAAGCGCAGGGTGTACGTGAGCTCGGTCTGCGCCTCCCATATGGCGTAGAGGGTCTTGTCACCGGTGATCGTCTGTCCATCGTCGTCGATGTTTGTCACGGATTCGACGGTGTACTGACCGCCCGCCTGGGCCACGACGGCTCCCGTAGATGACTCCGCCCATCCCTTGAATACGGCGCCGGACTTGGTCGGAACCGTCGTGGGGATGGTGAAGGTGTACGAACTGCTGCTGCCCGTGGCGTTCATGGACGACGGCGCTCCGGATCCACCGTTGGCGCTGAAGCTCAAGGTGTAGTGGTACTCGGCGGCGGTGCCAGTCAGGGTGGCGGAAGCCGAGGTTCCGCCGGATGTTACGGTGACTGTGTACGTCCTGGCGTAGTTGGGGATGACGTAGCGGATGCTATCGTCCCCTTCGGGGCCGAAGGCCTGCGCCCCGCTCGGTGTGACCGACCACGTGTAGCTCCCGTCCCCTCCGCTCGCCGTGAACTTGGCGGACTGGTTGGACGGGATGGTCTTGGATGTCGGGGAGATCTTCACATCCGTCACGGGGGACGTTACGCTGATGGTCTTGGTGTCGTACTTCGTCGAATCGCTGTTCGACACGCATTTTATGGTGGCCGTGCCGACGGCCTTGCCTGTGACGGTGCAGGAGGTCCCGTTGGGGGTGATCGATACATAGGAGCCTCCAGATTGAATCGACCACGTGACGGTCTTGTCGGCGGCGTCGGTCGGTTGGACCTCGGCGACGAGCGTTATGGATTTGCCCGCTTCCACGGACGTCCCACCGGATACTGCTATCGAAGATACCGGCTTGATGGGCTCGGGTTCGACGACCTGGAACGAGTGGGTGGCCGTTCTTCCGGAGCCGTCTGTCGCTTTTATCGTCGAGGTTCCGACCTTCAGACCGCGCAGCTCCACGAATTCCACATTCTCCGAAAACGGATCTAAAGACACGTTGTCCGCACCTTCGATCATCGACCAGGTCGCATTGGTTGGTTTGTTCGTCGAATCAAGATAGGCTATGAAGTACGCAACTTCAGACACTTTGACGACGGATGGGCCGCGGATGAATAGGTTCGCGACGGTGTCGGCCTCTTCGGCGAGTTCATCCCCGACGCCATCATAGGTCGCGGAGAACGTCGTCTGCTCGACTTCGTTGGCGGTTCCGATCGTTCCGGAATTATCGGATGTGGCGAGACCTCCCAGAGCGCAGAGCGCCAGGAGGGCGACCGTGAACACGGTCACAGCTCTGGAGAGGTGTTTGGAAGAGGTTTGGGAGGACATCAGATCACCCCGGCCAGCATCAGAGCTGTCAGCACGCCGAACAGCGCGGCGGGAATCCCCCAGTAGAAGTCTCCGGTGTAGAGCAGGAGCACCAGGGAGATTATGGTCAGGAATAGAGCGAACACCCAGAGCCAATCGACCGGGTTCTCGGAGATCCACTTGACCTTCAGGGTGACATCCCCGTTGACGGTGTACTCGCCCCCGGGATTGCCTACCCACATGTTCCCATCGAACCAGCCCAGGGCCCTGTATCCGTCGCGGGTCACGTCCGGCAACTTGACGACGGATCCCTCTGGCACGGTGTCGGATCCCCTGGCCGATTCCCCTCCGTTGCCGTCGTAGGTGACGGTGAATGAGGGGACCGCAGATTCCTCCCATCCGGCGTAGAGTGTGATGTGCTTGGCCACCTCGGAGCTCCAGTCGAAGAGCTCGGTCGTCACCTGGTCCACATACCACCCGGTGAAGACGTGCCCCGGTTTGGTCGGTTTCCCGGTCGGCTCCGAGATCACATAGCTGGACTTCTCTCCGAGTATGGTTTCCGGCGCACCCTCGCCGCCGTTGGCGTCGAAGGTGACGACGGGGTATCCCATGATGTGGATCAGATAGATCTTGGTGAACTCTCCGTCCTTGTCCTCCCCGGTGTCGGGATCGGTGTACTTGTTGCGGGCGGTCGCCTTGACCACATAGTCCCCCTTCTCGGAATAGGTGTGGGAGGTCATTCCCTGCGGGTTCTCTTCGGTTATCGCCACGATCTCAGTGGGCGAGCCGTCCCCGAAGTCCCATTCGACGGTCGAAGTCTGATTGGGTTCGTTTATCCCCATCCCTAACTTGTACCCGTAGAAGGTCTGCTCCCCGTCGTACGTCTCCGCATCGGATTCGGAGATCGAGGGCAGTGCGAAGAGCGCCACCATGGCGAAGACGACCACCGCCAATGCGACGGTCGCAATCCTGAATTCCCGCGTTACTTCCATGCAATCAATCCTCCAGGTAGAAGAATGCGCCATCGAACGAGGGCTTCGAATCGAATCCCAGGACCGGGTAGACGGTGACGTCGATCGTGGCGGTAGCCGTCTGTCCGGCCTTGGAGGTCACGGTCAGGGTGACCGTCTCCTTCGCGTGGGCCGTGGGGTACGAGATGGACAGCTTGCCTGTGCTTGCGTTGAATGTGAGGGCGTTGCCATAGGCGTTGGTGCCTATTGTGACGGTGTTCCCGGCCCCTCCGGTGATGGTGATATCCACGCTGGTGGGGCGCCCCTGTTTGGCCCCCAGTTCGCTCGGGGCGGTGACCTTGAGTTCGGTCTCCTTCTCGTACTGGATGGTCTTGGTGGCCTCCTGCTGGTTGGGCGAGGTGGCCTTGACGGTGACGGTGCCGCTCCCGGTCGCCAGGGATGCGGCGGTGAATGTGACCACTCCGGTGTTGGAAACCGAAACTCCGGTCTTGCTGGGAGAGATCGCCCATGTGGTCCCGGTGATGTTGGAGGATAGGGTAACCGTCTTGTTGGTGTTGTAGAAGTAGACGGTGTCGTTCGCCCCGCTGATGGTCAGCGTGTTCTCGGTGGAGACGGTGATCTTCTTCGTCGCCGTCTGCGTCGGACCGTTGGCGGCGGTACCGGTGAGGGTCAGAACCACGGAGCTGGATGCGGATCCGGTGTATGTTCCTGACACCACCCCTGTGCTGGCGTTCAGGGACATCCCTGCGGGCATCGTTCCCGATGTGAGTCTCCACGTGACCCCGAGGTCGGTCCCGGTCTGGGTGATCGCGGTCGAGGACACGTTCTTCCCCTTGTAGGTCTTCAGGGTCTCATCGGATCCGCCGACGATCTTGTTGAAGACGGTGAATTGGAACTCCTTGGTCTTGGACTCCCCCTTGTCGGACGTGGCCTTGACCGTGATCTTGTTAAGTCCCGCCGTAGTGGGGTTTCCTGTGATCTTCCCGGTGCTCGAATTCACGGACAGATCGTTGGTCCCGGACACTTTCGACCAGGTGATGTTCCCGATCCCTCCGGTCGTGGAGAGGGTGATGTTCTGGGCATCGCCCTTGACGATCTGCTCCTTCAGCCCGGATTGGGTGATGTCCATGGCCTGGGCCACGGTGAACCTTATCCACTGGTATTCGGTCTGGTCGGATTTGGCGTGGTACGCCTTCAGAACGACGTTGTACTTGTTGCCGGCCATGGAGGCCGGTATCTTGGATACGTTCAGGGTCATCCCGCTGAGGGTCGCGATGCTCCCGAGCTCATTTTTTTCGAATGACAGGGCGATGTCGTTCCCAAACGCCTCGTTGAATTCCGCCGTGTAGGTCCATTGGTACCCCGGCGATATGGATATCTCCTCCACTGTTCCGTACCCCGTCAGGTCCTCGCCGGTACCCTCCGATTCCGACAGGAGGAAGGACACCCCGGCGACGATGACGAGCACGGCGAGGATCAACGGGACCCTTGCTTTCTCGTATGACGTCATGTCTTCACCTATGGATCCGATACCTCCGATCCATAGCGACACGGACGGACCCATGAGAAGACTTCTTCATCAGTTTATTTACCCGCGGGTTAACAAAATTTTCTTAACCTTTTGTTAACCCGGATGTTAACCTACATTTCTTAGACCAGTCTGGCTATGTAAAAAATGTAGTAAAAATCAAAGAAAAGGTTAACAAATTAACAAAATCCGGGGTGTATATAGGAACCTCTCCGGGACCGGTTTTTCGGCCTCCGGAATTATTGGATTCAGAATCATCTAGCTGGATTGTTAAATGGCGAACGGGAGGGGATTCGAACCCCCGGCTTGCAGCTTAGGAGGCTGCCGC
>CAVIUM010000012.1:0-33665 GCA_963645865.1 Lachnospiraceae bacterium | reverse complement strand
CGGAGGTGCCATTACCCCTTCTTCGGAACCTCTGCGATAACATCGTACCGGGTCCGAACCGCGGATGCGTCCCTCGGGACGCGGAAAAGGAAGAAGGTTCCAGACCCCTCGAAATCCGAGAGAGGCCCGGGTTGAAGTTTCACTTGGGTCGAAAGACTGCGTTCGGCGACTATTCCGGAAGCGGTCACGGCCAGGAGTTTATAGGATTGATCCGCCAGGTAATCTGCAGGATCGACTTCCACAACCCGTACAAGGAGACCTGGGCCCAAATCATGGACGTCGTCGGCTGAACCGATTCGAGGGAATCCAGATGCCAGCTTTCACGCTCGCCGGATTCGAACTCTGCACTATGTTTCTGTAAATTCGTATATTCCAAAACTTGCATACAAAAATGAATATACATTTATAGGGCAACCGCGGATGCACGCTTGGATGTATCATCCAATTGATGACCTATGAGACAAAGCGTCATTATTCTGACCGTCGTGGCAGTGGCCGTCGTCGCCGTTGCCGCGGGATTCGTTCTCCTCGGGAACAGCGAGGAGAAGAACGATGATTACGTGGCTCCGAAGGATACTCGCCTATGGGTGTTCGGGAACGCGGACATGAACGACCGCCTCGACTATGACGACGTGAAGTACTTGCAGAAGATCATCAAAGGCGAGAGGGACAAAACCCAGTTCGCCGACGCCAACAACGACGGCGAGGTGAACGAAGCGGACGTCGACCATCTGAAGAAGCTCCTCGACCGCGATCCGGAAACCAGGAAGTATTATCTCCAGGACGACGGCAAATCCACATCCTACGTCCTGGGCGTCACGAAATCGCTCGGTCTGAAGTACGGCACCAACGTCTACGTCGCATCCGCTCTAGGCTGCCTCGACATCCTGAAGATGGTCGACGAGGGCACCCTGGAGGGCATAAAGGCGGGCTCCGTCGGGAAGTTCCTGCAGAACCAGAACATAACCACCTACGGATCGGGGACCAACGACGAGTACAACTTCGAGGAGATGTACAAGTCCGGCGTGGACTCCTTCCTCGCCAGCTCCGCCACCTACTACTTCTCCGGCATCGAGGAGAAGATGACCGAGAAGATCCGCTTCAACGTCATCCGTATCGGGATATGGAAGATGGACGACGTCGCCACGGGCCTCCTAACCATAGCCAACCTCCTGAACAACGACGAGTACATCGCCAATGCGGAGCGCTACGTCCAGTTCTACGACAAGACGGAATCCATGGTGAAGGAGGCCGTCGACAAGATCCCCGATAAGAAGTCCCTCCTTATCCTCGCAGCCTATTCGAGCGGGACCATGGAGGTCCAGGGCGAGAGGACCGGATGCTACGAGACGTCCCTGAAGGCGGGATTGAAGAACCTGGCCTTCGACATGCCGGGTTATTTCGAGACAGATGTGGAGAGCGTGGTGAAGAAGAACCCGGACTACGTCTTCGTCATTTCGAACAACGCGTGGTGGGATTGCGAGCAATCGGCCATAGACGACGAGTACAAGGGACTATCCAAGTGGTTCCAGAAGTGGGACACCTACGAGCAGAACAGGTTCGCGTTCACATACTGGACATTCTGCGAGGGTCTGTTCACACCGATCATGGAGGTCATGATGAGCGAGCTGGTCTACGGCAAGCTCTACGGCGACTACGACGTCATGGACGAGTTCCAGAAGTTCGTGGACGAGTACCTGCCCTTCAACAAGGGACTGAAGGACGGGGACGAGGGGTACAGGAACGTCAAGACGACGGGTGTGTACCTCGGGAAGGCCAACGCCTGACCCCGGGCGTCCCGGACCTCGGTGTCCGGGGCGTCCGATAAACCGAGGGGATCCCACGGAGCAAACGACGCAGACGGCGGACACGGTGAGGGGATATCGGAGGCTCGTATGGAGACGGTGCCTGTTCATCATCGCGATGGCCCTGATAGCAACGGCCGTCGCAGTGTATTCGCTCACCATCGGTTCGTACGACATCGGGTTCCTGGAGGCCTGGGGGATCCTCGTCTCCCACATCATGGGAACCTCGGAGGAGACGCTGATCGATCACTTCGTGTGGAACCTCCGCTTCCCGAGGATCCTGCTGGGGGTGCTTGTCGGGACGGGGCTGGCGATCGTCGGCGCCACCATGCAGAGCGTCCTGAAGAACCCCCTGGCGGACCCGTATACCACGGGGATCTCGTCCGGGGCCTCATTCGGTGCGACGCTGGCGATAATCCTGGGGGTGACCGTCGTCGGAGGGGAGTTCGCCGTCGTGGTGAACGCCTTCCTGTTCTCGCTCATCCCGGTGTCCGTTATACTCCTCGTATCGCGCATCAGGCACGCGTCCCCGACCACCATGATCCTCTCGGGGATCGCGGTGATGTACATCTTCAGCTCCTTGACAACGCTCTTCCAGCTGCGTGCGGATCCAGACGACCTGAAGAGAGTGTACAACTGGGGCGTCGGATCGCTGGGATACGCGAATTGGGAGATCCTGCCGATATGCGCCGGATTCACTTTCGCGGGGGTGGCAGCGATGATGCTGCTATCCTCTCGTTTGAACGTCCTGTCCTCGGGGGACGACAGCGCGAAGTCCCTCGGCGTGGACGCCGACACCTTCAGGATAATCGGCCTCCTGGTCGCATCTCTGACGACGGCCGGTCTTGTGAGCTTCACCGGACCGATCGGATTCATAGGGTTGGTATCCCCCCACGTGGCGAGGATCTTCATCGGATCGGACAACAGGTTCCTGCTCCCAGCATCCGCCGCCTTCGGAGCGGCCATGACGCTCGCGGCCGACATGGTCGGGAGGATCATAGTGGCGCCAGCGATACTACAGGTCGGCGTGGTCATGTCGTTCATAGGGGGTCCGATGTTCCTTTACATCCTCATCCGCCAGAAGAGGGAGGTGTGGCGACGAGGCTCACAGTGAACTGTCTGGATTTCTCCTACGGAGGGGATGTCCCGGTGATCGAGGGCATAGACCTCGATTTCGATGCCCCTGGATTGTATTGCATAATCGGACCCAACGGGGTCGGCAAGTCCACCCTGGTGAAGTGCATGAACCGTCTCCTGAACCCGACGTCCGGCTCGGTGGAGCTGAACGGGGCCGATGTGTCGCGGATGTCCTACGGGGAGATATCGAAGGTCATGGGGTACATCCCGGTGAAATCCCAGGAGGGGTTCTCATCCACGGTGTTTGAGGCCGTCCTGCTGGGGAGGTTCCCGCATCGCAGATGGGGGTCGTCATCCGAGGACCACCGCATCGTGGCGGAGACGATGAGGATCACGGGGATCGAGGACCTGGCGTTCAAGGACACATTCGAACTCTCCGCGGGGCAGCATCAGAGGGTGATGATAGCGAAGGGACTGGCCCAGCAGCCGTCCGTGCTCATACTGGACGAGCCCACAGCCAATCTGGATGCGAGATACCAGATATCGATCACGGGATTGCTCCGCGACCTGGCGAGGGACCGCGGGATGATCGTGGTGATGATCAGCCACGACCTCAACATAGCGGCCCGGTTCTCGGACAGGGTCGTGCTCATGGGGGAGCCGGGGGTGGTCCTCGCATACGGGGAACCGCATGAGGTCATAACTCGCGAATCTATCGGGAGGGCGTACAGGATGGATTGCGAGATCGTAGACGTTCGTGGCCGTCCGCACGTCATCCTCCTCGACGAGATCCCTTCGGATGCGGTGATGTCGGTCGAACAGATGCTAGGGGATTCAGAAGCGGAACTTCGCAATGTGAGTCGTCGAACTCTGTTGTTGGAAAAGACGGGGGTTGACCCCCCTTGTTTCACTCGAACAACGCCTTTTCGAGGGCCGTCTCGGCGCCCTTCATCAATGCCGGATTCGCTTCGATGTAACAGCGAAGGGTGGTGTCGATGCACTCATGGCGCATCATGCACTTTATGACGTCCGTTCCGATACCAGCGCCATACAGAGTGGTGGCGTAGAATCTCCTGAAGGTGTGGGCCGAGAAAGGGATCCCCGTCTTCTTCGACAGGGTCGCCAACCTGGATGCCAGGGCACCGCGGGTCAACGGCGCGCACATGTGCTGGCGGTCGTTTATGATCAGAATGACCACTCGATGCAACCGCTAAGGGTGCTGACATTTGGGCAGGCTTGCCTCCCAGAATGCTCGACGTCGCCATTCTTTATCCTCCTGACGACAGTCTGTGACTGGGGCCCGAAACGTTTATTTCGGACTTCGGAAGAGACAGGGGCCGGCGATTTGTTGAAATCGGGTCCTTGGCTTCCTCTGGTGGGCATTACTTTTTGCGTCTTTGCGTTCAACATGTCTGAATTCATGCCTATAGGTCTCTTATCGGACATATCGGCGGATTTCGGCATAAGCGAAGCACAGACCGGGATGATCATATCGATCTACGCCTGGGCGGTCGCCATCCTCTCGCTCCCGCTGATGCTCCTGCTCCGCAAGATGCAGTACCGCATGATGCTGCTCCTGTGCGTCGGACTCTTCGCCGCGTTCCAGTTCCTCGCAGGGGTCGCCAACAGCTACTGGATGCTCGTGTTCGCCCGCCTCGGCGTGGCCGTGGCCCACTCCGTGTTCTGGTCCATCGCCTCCCCGCTGGCGGTGCGCGTCGTCGCTCCCGAACTGCAGAAGCTCGCCCTGAGCATGATAGCCGCAGGGACTTCCATCGCCATGATCATCGGGCTCCCGCTGGGCAGGGTGATCGGACTCGCCCTCGGCTGGAGGATGTCGTTCATCGTCATCGCCCTGGCGTCCGTCGCCATCCTGATGCTCCTCGTCGCCGTGTTCCCGAAGGTCGACAACCCCGGGACGTTCACCCTGCGCCGTCTCCCGGACATCTTCAGGAACAGGGTGCTCGTCGGGATCTACGTGATGCTGGCGATCTACGTCACCGGATACTACACCGGATACAGCTACATCGAGCCGTTCCTGGCGCAGACCGCCGGGATGTCGGAGACGATGATCACCGTAGCCCTGACCGTCTTCGGACTCGCCGGGATCGGAGGGAGCGTCATGTTCACCAAGGTCTACGACCGCACCCGCTACAGGTTCATCGCAATGGCCCTCATCGGATCCGCCGTGTGCCTGGCGCTGCTCCTTCCGTCGACGGTGTCGACGGTCTGCGTCCTGGCGGTGTGCACCATGTGGGGATTCTTCGCCACGTCGTTCAACATCTCCTTCCAGAACGAGACACTGAGGGCATCCCCGTCCGATGCGACCGCCATCTCCATGTCCCTGTTCTCCGGGATCTTCAACGTCGGCATCGCCATGGGCTCCATAATCGGCGGGGCGGTCACCGACCACGGCTCCGTGGACCACATCGGATTCGTCGGTTCGGCGTTCGTGATAGTAGCCGCGATCATCGCCCTGACCTACGTCATCCGCATGATGAAGCGCAGGGATGCCGAGAAGTCCGCCGCCGCCCGACGTGGGGGTTTAATACTTGAACAGTTGTTCACATGTTCAAGTGAGAAACCATGAAAGCGGTACTCAAGCTGGAAGGACTCTGCTGCGCCAACTGCGCCGCCAAGATCGAGAACGAAGTCAAGAAGATCGACGGGATCGAGGACGCCACCGTGTCCATCGTCACCCAGAAGATGACCATCAACGCCCCCGACGCGGAGATCGAGAGGATCGTCGAGGAAGCCTCCAGGATCGCCAAGAAGATCGAGGACGAGGTCAACATCGTAAGAATCAAGTGATCCGTATGAACGGATTCGAGAAGAGGATCCTCGCCGGCGCGTGCCTCTTCGCCGTCGGCCTGGTCCTCCATTACGCCGTCGATTCCCCCGGATGGGTGCAGCTCGCCGTCCTCGGCGCCGCGTACCTCGTGGTGGGATACGACGTCCTCCTGAAAGCGGCCAGGAACATCGGCCGCGGGAACTTCCTGGACGAGAACTTCCTGATGGCCGTGGCCACCCTGGGGGCGTTCGCCATCCAGATGTATCCGGAAGCGGCGGCGGTCATGCTGTTCTTCCAGGTCGGGGAATGGTTCGAGAAGCGCGCCGTCGGAAGGACCAGGCAGTCGATAGCCGACCTGATGGACATCCAGCCGGACTTCGCCCACGTGGTGAGGGACGGCTCCACGGAAACGGTCGACCCCGAGGAGGTCGCCGTCGGCGACATCATCGAGATCCTGCCCGGGGAGAAGGTCCCCCTGGACGGGAAGGTCATCTCGGGAGAATCCACGCTGGACACCAAGGCCCTGACCGGTGAATCGGTCCCCAGGGACATCGGCGTCGGGGACGAGATCGTCTCCGGTACCATCAACATCTCCGCCGTCCTCAGGGTGGAGGTCTCCAGGGAGTACGAGGATTCCACCGTCGCCAAGGTCCTGGAGCTGGTGGAGGATTCCGTCGCCAGGAAGGCGCCTGCCGAGAGGTTCATAACCAAATTCGCCAGGTACTACACGCCCGCCGTGGTCGGCGCGGCGCTGGTCATCGCCATCATCCCCCCTCTGTTCGGATACGACTTCGTCACATGGCTCTACAGGGCCCTGACGTTCCTCGTCGTGTCCTGCCCGTGCGCCCTCGTGATCTCCGTCCCGCTGAGCTACTTCTGCGGTATCGGCGCCGCATCCAGGATGGGCGTGCTCATCAAGGGCGCCAGCTACATGGAGGCCATGTCGAGGATCCACGCCGTGGTGTTCGACAAGACCGGCACCCTGACCAAGGGGAGCTTCGAGATCTCCAAGGTCCACTCCATGGAGGACGACTCCGACCGCCTGGTCGGCATGGCGGCCGCCGCGGAGGCGGTGTCCAACCACCCGATATCGAAATCCATCCAGAAGGCCGGAGCGGGATCCGTCGATCCCCACCGCGTCTCCTCCGCCGAGGAGGTCGCCGGGAAGGGCGTCCGCGCCGTCATCGACGGATCGGAGATCATCGTCGGGAACCACCGGCTGATGAACGACCACGGGATCGAGTTCTGCCACGAGGACGTGGCCGGTACCAACGTCCATGTGGCCATCGACGGGAGATACCTCGGGCACATCGTCGTCGCCGACGCCGTGAAGGAGGATTCCCGCGATGCGATAGCATCCCTGAGGGAGATGGACGTCAGGCAGACGGTCATGCTCTCCGGCGACTCCAAGCGCATCTGCGACGACATCGGAGGGAGGCTGGGGATCGACAGGATCGTCTGCGAGCTCCTGCCCGGGGACAAGACCGCCGAACTCGAGAAGGTCATGGCCGAGTGCCCCGCCGGAAAAACGGTGGCCTTCGTCGGGGACGGCATCAACGACGCCCCGTCCCTCGCCCGCGCGGATGTGGGGATAGCCATGGGTGGACTCGGATCGGACGCTGCGATAGAGGCCGCCGACGTGGTCATCATGGACGACGCCCCGTCGAAGATCCCCCAGTGCATCAGGCTGGCGAAGAAGGTCAACAGGATCGTCATAGAGAACATCGCCTTCGCGCTGATCGTGAAGTTCGGCATCATGGCGCTCACCCTCGTCGGCATGGCCGACATGTGGCTCGCCGTGTTCGGGGATGTCGGTGTGACGATCATCGCCGTGCTGAACGCCATGAGGTGCATGCGCATCAAGGACATGCCCCCGTCGCCGTCCGCCATGGCGGAGCCGGGCTCCGCCTGAAACCCCTGGCCCCTCCGGGGGCCAACTCTTTAATTCATACTTCTGCAATCGCCCGCCCATGGATGCGTTCTGCAAGGCCCTGGCCCTGCTGGCCGTCGCTGTGGTCGTCCTGTCCCCGCTGTGCCTGGCGGAGGATTCGGATGCGGCCGGACTCGACGGTCTCAAGCTGTACCAGGTCAATCCGAAAACATGCGAGGGGGTCTCCGTGCACAACTACGGGTCCTCCCCCATCGATATGAAGGACTACTACATCACGGACGGCGAGGGGAAGATCGTCTTCGACGAATCCCTGACCGTCGCGGCGGGACAGACATTGGTCCTCGCCTCGGCGCAGGAAGAAGGGAACTACTTCTCCAACCAGGAAAACGTCGTGCTGTACAAATCGGATGACAGGATCACCGCGAGCAGCAACTTCGCCCTCAACGATAACGGCGACGACGTGTATCTCTACAAGGGCGACACGCTCGTCGATGCGGTCTGCTACGGCAACAAGACCATCACGGATTCCTCCGCTTGGAAAGGCGATCCGGTGCAGATCTTCGGCTACCGCTGCATCGAGCGCACCGGGAACTCCGATACGGATTCCGCCTCGGACTGGATCGTCCAGGGACGCACATCCTACACCTTCGATGCGAACCTCCAGTACGATGCGACCGTCACCCCGTTCCTCCTGCCCGACAGCGGAGGTCTCCCCGTCCTCAGGACGCTGGAGAGCGCCCAGAAGAGCATCCGCGTCGAGATCTACATGATCTCGGACAAGAACGTGCTCTCGCTCCTCGTCGACAAAGCGGAGGCGGGAGTGGATGTGGACGTCCTCCTGGAGGCCAACCCCCTCGGGATGACCTCGCTGCAGTCCTGCTCCGGGCATCTCATGGCATTGATCGATGCGGGGGCCGATGTCAGACTGATCGATGCGGGGGACGAACCGCGCTACAAATACGACCATGCGAAGTTCGCCATAGTCGACGGCGACACCACCGTCGTCATGTCCGAGAACTGGACCAGCGAAAACCTGAACGGGAACACCGTGGACAACATCTACGGGAGCAGCGTCCAGGGCAACCGCGGATGGGGTGTCATCGTCGAGAGCACGGGATACGCCGACTTCATGAACGGCGTGTTCGAGAACGACTGGTCCATGAAGTACGGGGATGTCGCGACCTACGCCAGCGAATACCCCTACGCCGTCGCCGGCGAGACCTACTACATCTCCCCGACGTCCACCGCCACCTTCCAGTCCTACAAGGCCAAGGTGACCCCTGTGCTCTCCAACGAGAGCTCCTACGCCGCGCTGGAGTACTATGCGTCCATCGCGAAGGAGCGCCTCTACTCCCAGCAGCAGAGCCTGGACGCCACCTATGAGGATCCGACCACCGACGGTCCGCTCGGATTGTTCCACAACGCGGCCGTCAGGAACGTCGAGACCAAGCTGATCTTCTCGAGTAACGTCGATGAGTCGAGGGTCTTCGACATCAACGCCAAGAGCCTGATCAGCGCCGCCACGATGACCACACCCTATGTCCACAACAAGGGGGTCGTCTGCGACGATTACGTCTGGGTGTCGTCGGTCAATTGGACCGAGAACTCCTTCTACAACAACAGGGAGACCTGCGTGGTCATCAACTCCCCAGAGGTGGCGGACTTCTACGCCGCGGCGTTCCTGAAGGACTTCAACAACTGGTACACGTACGGCGGATTCAGCGTCGAGGTGACCGAATTCCCCGAGAGCCTCACCCCGGGCAAGGAGTACACCGTATCGGTCAACGTCACGCCGTCCAGCGATTCATACACCTACGTGTGGGATCTGGGCGACGGTTCCTCTCCGCGCACCACGACCGTCGGGAGGATCGTCTTCGAGGCCGTCGAGGGACAGCACACCATGACCGTGATGATCACCAATTCCGAAGGGGTCCAGAAGACCCTCGCCAAGGATTACACGGCCGGCTCCTCGACGGATCCCGACAAGGGGGACGATTCGAAGAAGACCTCGGGTATAATCACCACGATCAAGGACAACCTCTACATCGTCCTGATCATCGTCATCCTGCTCCTATCCGCCATAGGCGCCGTCGCCAAGAACGGCTCCAAGAAGAAGGGGAAGGGAAAGAAGAGATGACCGGGCTGATGGTCGCCAGGACCGCGGGAGCGGCCGACATCCCTGCGATGTACAGGATCTTCAACGGCAACCTGGACGACTATTTCGCCCCCGAGAACCTCGAATTCTTCATGCTCCAGTGGCCCCGCGGCCAGCTGGTCGCCGGACCGGTGACCGGCGGAACCGCAGGGGCCCTGAGCAGCTACATCCTGGAGGACAACACGGCATCCATCGCCCTGCTGGCGGTGGATGCCCCCTACCGCGGCATGGGCGCCGCTTCGGCGATGCTCGACGCGCTGAGGATCGAATGCCTCAGGAACGGGATCCCCAGGATGCAGCTCGAAGCCCGCGTGACAAACACCAGAGCCATCTCATTCTACGAGAAGAGGGGCTTCAGGAGGACCTGCATCCTCCCGTCCCTCTACAGCGACGGCGGCGACGGGGTCAGGATGGTCCTGGACCTCAATCGCGCCTGATGAGCAGGTAGACCACTATCGAGGCCACGACGACGATGGCGGCCGCCATCGCTATGTTCAGGCTCCTCCCGGACAGGAACCCGACGCCCTGCTCGTCCTCGGACGACGCGACGGTCCTGAAGTAATATGCGCCGTTCCCGGTGACGGTGAACGTCAACTCGGTCTTCGAGTCCGAGGTGATTTCCATCCTGTTCCCGTCGGAATCGAACACCTGCGCCGTATGCCCGCTCGATATCTTCGCGGGCGACGTGAGCGTCACGGTCATGGAGCCGGACGCGTAGGTCTCGAACCCGCTGGTGTATATCTTCCAGCAGAGGTCGAACCCGTCCTTCTCGAACGTCTCCACGGACACGACGAAGTATTCCCCTCCGATGAACATGGATTCCGGAGCGGACACAGCGACCCTGGTCTTGGACTCGCTGAAGTACACCGATGCGGTGTTGAAGTATATCTCCCCGGTCTGGGAGCGTATAACCACTGCGGTCCCTTCCGCGGCCATGACATCCACCCTCCCGTCGGTCGGGCGGGCGTAGACGCACACCGCGATGTGGCCGTAGCCCTCGTACGTCCCCTCATAGGTCCCTCCGCTCCTCTTCTCGATGATGCCGTTGTTCCTGACCGTGCCCTCGTTGACCATCGAGCCGTAGACGATGATGTCGACCGTGTTGGCCAGGATCCCGCCGGTCTCGACCCTCAGCTCCGCCCTCGCAGGGACGGTGAGCTCCGAATCGCAGTAGAACATCGTCCCCGAGCGGACCGTGGCCCCGGAGGGCGACGCCCATATCCCGCCGTCACCGTACACCGAATAGGTCTGATAGGAGACGTAGTAGCTGGTCCTCAGAGCGGACGACTGGAGCTTGCCCCCGATCGTGTACGATGAGAAGCGGAACGCCTTGTCGTCGCCGTCGAGGAAGCAGCGGTCGGCCGTCACGCCGACCGATGAGTCGACAGAGGCGGTCCTCGGCGTGGGGACCACGGGGTCCTGCCCGTTGCAGAGTATCGACGGCGAGTCCGTGATGCCGGCGCCCATGATCGCCTTCCCGACGGTCACGAACGGCCCGATCACGGCCGAGGCGTTCTTCATGACGTAGAAGGTCCACATGTAGCTGCGGTAGTATCCCGTCCCTCCCTCGGTGTCCGCCCCCAGGCAGAGGTAGTCGATGCTCCCGGCCCTCAGGTCGTAGACCAGGTTCGTCACCACGGCCTTCTGGTTCGACATGTATCCGACGGACCCGCCGGTCATCGTGACCGTCACATCCCCGTACCTGCCGTTCTCCCCCGTGGGGTAGAACCTGTCGACGGCCGCGCCGTCGGCGATGGTGATGTTCAGAGAATCCATCCCCACGAGCTCGGAGGAGGGGATCAGCGAACCGACCGCCCCGCGGATGGTCAGGTCCATCGATGCGATGGGCGTGTACGCCTGATAATACGACGCGGGGAGCGTGCTGGCGAGGTTGCTGGACATCGATGTCCCCTGGAGGCGCGTCAGCGTCCCGGAGACCATGGTGAAATCCACGTCCAGGGAGGCGTCGGCCAGCTTGTCGATGTAGACCAATGTCAGTGTCCCGATCTTCCCGGAGACCATGACGACATCCAGCGGACCGTCGGCGTCCGAGACGTTCACTAATCTGAGATCCCCTCCGCTGCGGACCGATTTCGTCTCGTATTTCGCCGGCTCGGTCTCGGTGGCGTCGGACACCTTGTAATAAGCGTTGACGGAGCCCTTGTCGTCCTCCGCGATGACGATGTCCGCATCCGGATAGTCCTCGTACGGCTTGGGCTCGTCCTTCGCGGGAGCGCCGTCCGAATCGGACGGGACGCAGAGCGCTACAGCCAGGGCTATCAGGATAACAGCCGCGACCGCCGCCCGCTTCATGCCCGTCTAATCCGCATACGGCATATAATGGGTTGGCAGAGAGATTCGGAGAAGGAATGCGGGGATGACCCCGCGTTTTGCATCACGAGAACATGTTGTCGTCGAGATGCTCTGTCTGGAAATAGTACGAGGAGCGCTCCTTCTGCGCGGAGGAGACGTCCTTCCCGAGCCCCTTGTTGTAGGAGCCGTATCTCTCGCGTATCTGCTCCTCCGCCCCCCTGGAGCGTCTGAGCGCGCGTTCGATGTGGTCGCCGGTGATCAGTTCGGCATCCTCCATGACGGCGATGTCGCCTGCGGCGCGGATGAGTCCTCCGAGCTCCCTGAGCCTGAGCGTCAGGGAGTTCTTCTGACCGTCCTCCTTGGCCCTGCGCCTGCCCTCGTCGATGATCTTCTCGACCGCCTCGATGGTGGCGTGCGGGATCCTGCCGTCCAGGTTGACCTCCTGTGCGACGAACTGGGCGTACTTCGCCCTGTTGCGGGGCGTGTCCGGCATGGCGACGTCGACCAGCACCTCGTATCCCCCGCCGATGATCCTCGAACGGAGGGGCGAGAGGATGTTCTCCAGGTCCTGGATGTTGCACGCCGCCACCAGTATGAAATCGCAAGGCACGTCGTCGACCTTGACGCTGGCGCCGGCCGACTGGGGGTTGCGTCCCACGATGGGGAAGGTCTTCTCCTGCATGGCGGTGAGGATGTACCTCTGGAGGTCCCCCAGATGGGAGATCTCGTCGATGAACAGCACACCCTCGTGGGCCTCGTGGATGGATCCGGCCACGATCCTCTCGTACGCCGGGGTCCCGAGCTTCTCGTGGCCTCCGTAGGGGTCGTGCCTCACATCGCCGAGCAGCTCCGTCTCCGAAGCGCCCGTGGCGAGCACGAAGGGGTCCCTGTGCAGCTTCACCAGCACCTTCTCGTTGGAGGTGCGCTGGAGCTCGCCGCGCTTGTCCAGGGCCTTCTGGTCCAGCATGCGGATCTTGTCCCCGGCCCTCTCGAATATGACCACCTCCTCCTCGCCGTCGCGGGTGCGGGTGGTGTGGACCTTCTCCTTCCCGGCGGTGGCCTGGGGGAGTGCGACCTCCAGCATGCCTCCCAGGAGGTCCTGGAAGGGGTTGCTGCGGCCGCCCATCTCCACCTTGCTCTTGCTGCAGTGGGGGCACGTCAGGTCGGTGGGCAGGGAGTACTTGCCGCACTCCTTGCACCTGTACCCCAGGTGCTCCGCCACGTTGGCCGGGGCGTCCTTGGGATCCAGGAGGACTCCGACGGATTCCGCGCGGATGCTCTCCTCCCTCTCGACCTCCTCGGCGTCCAGGACCTCCAGGAACGGCCTCTCGGGGTTCTCGGGGTTCTTGACGACCCTGACCTCCTGCCTCGGCTGGGGCAGGTTCATGGACAGGGCGCGGGCGATCATGGACTTCCCCGTTCCGGGGGGACCGACGAGCAGCAGATGCCTGCGCTGTTTGGCGGCGATCTTCGCCAGCTCGATGGCCTCCTCCTGGCCCAGGACCCTGTCGAGGGGGTCCGAGGGTATGAGGATGTCCGCTGTGGACGACATCCCCTCGAGGTCGTCCCAGGTCTCGACGGCTCTCTTCTGCGTCATCAGTACAGGTCTTCCTTGGTCCAGATGGCGATGTCCGCGGGCATCTTGGTGATGTTGCCCTTCCTGGTGCCCACGACGATCTTGATGCCCTTGTCGGCGGAGACGTCGAGGATCCTCTGGGAGATGACGCCGTCGAACACGATGGCCTCGACCCCGTCGGACTCCTCCTTGAGGGTGTTGACCAGGCTCTTGACCGCGACCTCGCGGAGGACCTGGTGGCCCTCTCCGAGGATCTTGGCGTTGTGGGTGGTGGAGAGGTCAAGGAGCATGTCCCTGAACTGCTCCTGCTCGGGGGACAGGACCTTGTTGCTGGTCCTCTTGCCGCGGAGGGTCCTCTTCTTGGGCTTCTCCTCGACGGGCTCCTCCGCAGGGGTCTCCACGGGGGCCTCGGCGGGTGCGGGCTCCTCCTTCGGGACATCCTCGACGACGGGTTCGGCGGGTTCCTCGACGGGCTCCTCGCGGACGGCGAGGTGCGTCTCGCCCTGGACGGCGAGCGAGCGCTCGGCCGCGGGCATCTCGATGACCTCGGGTACCTCGGAGTCCTTCTTCCTGAACTTGTCGATGGCGCCGGAGTCGAAGCGGTCCTTCCTCTCCCTGCGCTCGTCGCGGTCCTTCCTGTCCTTGCGGTCGCGCCTGCGCTCGTCGCGGTCCTCGCGGTCCTTGCGCTTCTCGCGGCGTTCCTCGCGACGGTCCTCATGGCGCTCCTCGCGGTGCTCTTCGCGGCGCTCCTCCTGACGCTCCTCGGGCTCCTCGTCCTCGGACGAGGGCATGGCGAGGCCGTTCATCTCCATGTACTGGTCGCCGGGCATCTTGTTCCTGAGGCACTTGACGATCTGCTTGGCGGTGAGCTCCTCGACCTCGTGGGCGCGGGGCGCGCGGGCGACGAAGTCCACATCGGCCACCTGGAAGAGCTCCCTGAGGATGAGCTCTCCTCCCCTGTCGCCGTCGACGAACGCGGTGGCGACCCTCTCGCGGGACAGCTCCTGCACGGTCTTGGGGATGTTGGTGCCCTCGACGGCGATGGCGTTCTTGATGCCGGCCTTGAGGAGGTTCAGGACATCGGACCTGCCCTCGACGATGATGATCGCCTCGGAGTCCTTCACATTGGGCCCGGCGGGGCACCTGTCCTTGCCGTAGGTGGTGATCTCCTCGATCTGGACGCTCTGCCTGACGCTGTCCGTGAGGTCCACGCTTGTCCCCTTGGACTGCTTGATGAGCTCGTTGAGCAGCTCCTTGGCGCGCTCGACGACCTTCTCCCTCTTGGTGACCCTGACATCCTCGATGCCGAGGACCTGGATGGAAGCCTTGCAGGGTCCGACGCGGTCGACTGTCTCCAGAGCGGACGCGAGGATGACGGTCTCGACCTGGTCCAGGCTGGAGGACATGTAGATGATACCCTCGGACCTGCCGCCTTTGGAGCTGATCTCCACCTCGATTCTTCCGATGCGACCGGATTTCTGCAGGTCCCTGAGATCGAGCTCGTCTCCGAGGAGTCCTTCCGTCTGTCCGAAGATGGCGCCCACGACGTCGGGTTTCTCGACGACGCCGTCGGCGTTGATCTTCGCCTTCACCATGTATTTGGTTGCACTTGGATCGATATTCATTAGCACCCTCCTTAGGGTGTCAGAGAAAGACTCGGCGCTCCTGCCCGTCCACGGAACGTACTGACCAAGGGTCACGGTACGGCCGTTACCAAACCGTCGGGCGAACATTTTCCTGGGTCGGCGCACCGTTGCCCATCGCCCTTCGGCGTTCGTCCCTCACACGGGACGAGTGATGATAGTGAGTGTGAACAGGGCTGCTTCGTGCAATCCCTAAGACGGCGAATGTCGACTATATAAATAAACCCTACTAAGAAAGCTGTGGAAAATCAGGGCTGTACGAGCATCGGTTCTCGTTTCCGTTGAATCCGGGCATCCGCGACCTTTCACCACGTGGAAGGGGGTACGGATCCCCGGATGCCTTCTACTCGACGGTTGAGGATGACCGACACCCGCGATGATCATCCGATGAAGAGGTCGTCCAAGGTCACCACTGCGGCGAAATCCCATCTGTACTCGTTCTTCTTGAGTCCGTTCGTACATATCAGCACGTTACGGACGGTGTTCCTTTTCGGTACGAGCTCCTCCATGAGCTCCTTCCTGCGCACCAGTACGAGATGGTAGTCTTCATCGACGATGAACTCCCCGGCGACGAACTTCGTCTCGCACAAATTGACCACGTTGTCCTTGCGCTCGATGATCAAATCTATCTGCGTCCCGGGACCGTCTTCATCCCCTCTCTTGGACCACAGGGACTCCCTCGTGGACACGCCGGCTATCCCCAGAGCCTGCTTGATCTGCCTGATGTGCGTGAAGCACACGTCCTCGAAGGACAAACCCATCCACGATGCCAGAGAGGCGTCGCTCAGCGCGGATGTCTTTCCCCCGCTCCGGCCCGGTTCCACGAAATAGAGGTAGAAACGGCAGAAGGGATCGATGAGTCTGTATCTCGACTCCCTCTTGCCCTCCCCGAACGGCGTGTATCTGATGATGAAATCCTCTTCCGTGAGGGAATCCAGGTACGAGGTCAGGGCACCTCCGTTCGGAATGTTCGTCTGTTCGATGATCTCCTGTCTCGTGAGGCCCCTGCGGGTCCTTCCCAATGCCCGCACAATGGTCTTCATCGGCTCCGGACTGGAGAATGCTGACGAGAACAGGGTATCGAATTCGTTCCTCAGTGGAGCCTCACGCTCGAAAAACAGGCGATCCAGATTCTGTTCCACACTGATGCTGCGGTCGATTTGTCTCAGATAATAGGGAACGCCCCCGAGCGCCATGTACATCCTGGCGACATCGTACCTCTGGAATCCGGCTCCGTTGGATTCGAGGAATTCCTCCGTCTCGGCGAGATCGAAGGGGGACAGCCATATCCGGGATGTGACACGGCCGTAAAGCCCTCCGCGACTGTTGATCAGCTTGTTCAGCATCCAGGATGCGGAGCTTCCGCATACTATCAGCATGACGGGATGGCCGATGCACACCCATCCGTTCCAGAACGATTCGAGGCCCGTGATGAATTGGGACCGCGGAGTGTCCATCCATTGGATATCGTCGAGGAACACCAGTTGCCTGCTCCCGTCCGCCTTGGATTCCAGAAAGGACTCCAGCATGCGGAATGCATGCATCCAATCCTCCGGCGGTCTCGATTCCGGCATACCTTGCGAAACCAGGGACCTGTAGAAATCGATCAACTGGACCTTCATCCGGCTCTTTCCGGTCACGGATGGGTCGACCGGAGATAGGCCGGCGTGGACGAATGCCATCTTCCCTTCGAACAGCTCGGATACCAGGTGCGTCTTCCCGACCCCGCGCCTCCCGTACAGGGCGACGAACTCGGCATCTTCGCGACAGTACAGTTCGCGAAGCTCCTCCACCTGCTTCCTGCGACCCACCATCATGGACTCAACATGAACATAAATCTCTCCAATTGAAAATTTCCATCGATTCGAGAGAATTATGATTCTATCAACACGTCCGTTCGAAGACTCTGGATACGCCTACTGGACGTCGTCCGATCCACCATGCCCGCTCAACCATTCCGATTGAGAACCGAAAGAATCCGGAATCCCCGGACCCCGCACAGGCCATGGACGGCTCGGCGGGGTGCGGGGCCGTCGGTTCACATCTCGATGACGCTCACCCAATCCGTTCCGGCCGAGAGCTCCGCGGTCTCCGCGTCGCAGGTGAAGAGCAGGACCTGCATCTCGTAGGACGCCTCCGCCAGCGCCCTTATCGCGCCGGCCTTGCGCTCGGAATCGAACGGCAGGAGAACATCGTCGAGGATCACCGGCACCTTCTCCCCGCCCATCTCCTTGGCGATCGCCAGCTTGATGGACAGGAGGGCCTGCGCCCTGAGCCCGGAGCTCCACTTGGACATCTCCTTCGTCTCGCCGTCCGTCCTCAGCGCGATGTCCCCGGATGCGGGGTCGATGCTCATCGAGTACTTCCCCTCGGTCATGTACCTGAGGAACTTGTCCGCCGACGTGATGACGCCGGGGCTGATGGTGCCGTAGGCCTCGTTGCACGCATCTGTGATGAGCCTCTGGGCGATCATCGCCACGGCCCCGCGGCGCATGACCTCCTCCTTCTCGGCCTTGAGCCCGGAGAGCCTGTCCATCTCGGCCTCCAGGTCCTCCATGGACAGGATCCCCCTCATCTCGGATTCGGTCTCCCCGATCTGCCTCCCGATGTCGGCGAGGGCGGCGTCGTTGCCCGATGCCTCCCAGTGCACGGGGCACTCGGGGTTCTGCGGGTCCAGCCCGGAGCTGCGGATGGCCTCCTCCAGGGATGCGATGTCCCTGTCCAGGACGTTCCTCCTGAGGGTCTTCGCCCTTGCCGCCTCGAATCCCTCCGCGCCGGCGTAGGGCTGGTAGAACGACATCAGCCTGCTCTCCGCCTCGGCGAATCTCGCTCTGGATGCCATGAGCTTCTGTTCGACGGCCTTCAGCGACGCGGCCGCTTCGACCAGTCCGGTCAGCTCGCGGACGGCCGATTCCGGATTCCTGGATTGGACGTCGAGATCGGCGCACATCGTGCGCAGGTCGTTCTCGAAACCTGACACCTTCCCCTCGAGCTCCGCCCTGCGGCCGTCGTCCTGGGGTTGGACTGCGGGGGCGCTCCTGCCCTTCAGCGAGAACGCCGCCACGGCGATGCCCGCGACGGACAGCACGAACGCGGCCGGATGGACCGTCGCCCCCAGCACGATGCCCGCGATGACGATGAGCAGCCCGATGACCGCTCCGGTCTTCGAACCGCTCTTCTTCTCCTGCCTGACGGGAGCGGGCTCCCTGCGCATGGAGGACAGCTTCTCCGCATCCTCGCGGTACGCCGACAGCCTCCCGGGCATCAGGCCGATGTCCTGGGAAAGGGATTCCACCACGCGGGGGTCGGCGCCTCCGAGGCGCATCCTTGCGGATGCCTTCTCCTCCTCCAGACCCTGCTTCTCGGCGCGTGCGGTCTCCAGCGCGGCGGACAGCTCCGCCCTCTTTCCGATGTCCTCCTCGGACACCGCTCTGAACTCCCCGAGGTTCCGGCGCTCCTCCCTCATCCCGGCGAGCCTGTCGTAGTTGCCCTTGTTGCTCTGATAGTTCTCGTAGACGGACCTGACCTCGGCATCGGCGGCGCCGGCCTCGATCAGCGCGTTCTTCTTCTCCGTCAGCGCGTCCCTCTTCTCCGCCAGGACGCCGTACTTGGAGGCCCTGGACTTCATGTCGCTGATGGCGATCACCGACCGGTCCAGCTTCGCATTCAGGCCGTTGAGCATGGAATCCGAGTTCGATCTGACCCCGTAGACCTCCTTGACCTCGGTGTCGACCCACTTCAGCACCTCCGGCATCCCGTCGGCGCCGGGCACGGTCAGGAACTTGGTCTTGACATCGCCCTTGGTCAGGGCGTCCGTCTCGTTCAGGGTCTCGGCGTTCAGCGAGAAGATGTCCCGGTACAGCTCCGGATCCATGCCCTTCATGCACTCGGGCGGGGTCCCGGAGACCGTCCTGCCCTTCAGGGTCACGGTGCGCTCGGCCCCGTCCTCCTCGTATTCCAGGGTGCCCTCGTCGGTCCTCCCCCTGGCGGGATACTTGTTCTTCTTCCTGTCCTGGGACAGGGTCTCGCGGATGAACTCCATGGTGGAGGTCTTCCCGCTCTCGTTGGGACCGTAGAAGACGGTCATGCACTCCCCGACCGGATAGTCGCGGTCCCTGATGCCCCCGAAGGAGCGTATCCTGATCCTCCTGATCTTCATCCCTTCACCCCCATCCTGGAGATGACGGTCCTGAGGGCCTCGTCCACCAGGTCCTTCAGCTCGTCCTCGGACAGTGACCGGAGGATATCGAGATCCAGCATCGCCCTGGGGTTCGCGGCCACCGCCTGCAGTATGCCCTCCTTGCCGGATTCCTTGAGGGAATCGCCCGCGGAGATGAGCAGCCCGACCATGTCGCCGGAGCCGCGCCTGGCATCTATGTCCACATCCGGCGTCGAGCGGACCTCTATCCCGGATATCCTGCAGCACAGGCGGGAGGACAGCAGCTTCGCCATGTCGGAGGACTCCCTGCGGAGCATCGAATCCAGCTCCCCGCGGCCGACGAACGTCAGCCTGGCTATGGAGCCGGGGGAGATCCTCTCGGACAGGTCGCAGATCACATCGTTCATGGCCTTCCCCGTGATGTCCACGGTCTCGTCGTACCATATCCGGCCCTGCGTGGGCACGAACTCGGCCTCACGGACGATACCGTCGACCACCTTCACGAGGTACGCGCCCTTCTCGCCGGTCTCCTTGAAGCTCCTGCCCTGGATGTTCCCGGGGTATACCGCCCACGGGTCCTGGGAGAGGACCGCGCGCTTGTGTATGTGACCCAGCGCCCAATAGTCCACGCCGCGTCCGGACAGGTCCGAAAGGGTGCACGGGGAGTAGTTGTAATCCTTCGATGTGCCGCCGACGTCGCAGTGGACGCAGGCGACGGTGAATTTTCCAGGGGTCCCGCGGAGCATCGACGGCAGGTTCCTGGGCTCGGCCCAATGCTCGAAGCTGGCTCCGACAACCTCCGCCCCCTCGACCCCCGGGATCGGGACGTTCTCCGGCTCCGTCCCGAACACGTGGACGTTCGGGGGGAACGGGATGCTCGACTCCCAGTTCGTGACGGGATCGTGGTTCCCGCGGACCATGAACACCGGGATCCCGACGCGCTTCAGCTCGTCGGCGAGGAACATCCTGGTCCTGGGCGTGATGGTCTCCTCGTCGAAGGCGTCCCCGGCGATGAACATCGCGTCCGCCTTCCCGCTCAGGGCCAGGTCGACGATCCTCGAGAACGACTCGAACACGGTGCGGGTCATCCTCTCCGCCTCCTTGGGATCGGTTCCGGACATACCCTTGAACCTGGCGCCGAGGTGGAGGTCGGCGCAATGGACGAAAGTGAAGTTTGGTCCCATGCTTTTAGGAGCGTAGTCCTATACTTAAACCATAGCGGGGGGAGGTCACCGAATGAGCCGAAAAACCTCCTGTTCCTCTTTCCATCTCCTCAGACGGATCAAGGTCCGAAGATGTGATGAGCGAAGTTTCTAGATCCGCCGGGTCTGGCTATAGCCAGGAGACCTTTGACCTCAGGTATCTTTGCCCTCGGTAGAAGTGCGCTGCGGCCTCCTGACCACGGGTGTGGGGTCGAAGATGCACCGGTATCTGAATTCGGAACCGGGGCCGACCTTCTTCACTCCCTCCCAGAAGGCTTCTGAATCCACGATATCATCCTTCATCAAAGCAGTCCTCCCGACCACCCCTACCGATTGCATGGGATATATTCATTTTGAACCTGTCATCCGGCTCCGAGAACGGGCAGATCCCTCCGCCCGACCACTCCAACACACGCCCCCTTCACGCAACAATATATCCCGCGAAAGCGCTTTTCGGGCGTTACCCATGGACTGCATCAAGAAGAAGGTGGACGAGGAGCTGGCCCGCGGCTGGATCGGCAGCGACCTCTCCTGCGAGTACCACCCGTGCCATTTCAAAGGCCAGGACTGCACGTTCTGCTACTGCCCCTTCTACCCCTGCAACGACCCCGACCTGGGCAACATGCTCACGGGGAAGCACGGGAACGAGATCTGGGCCTGCTCCGACTGCCTCCTGATCCACAGGAAGGATGTGTGCAAATTCATCATGGAGCAGGTCGGACGCCTCGGGATCGAATCCGCGGGGGACCCCAGGTTCAGGAGCATATTCGCCGAGGTGAAGAAGAGGTTCTACCGCGAGGGCAGGGCGATGATGGTCGTCGGAGCTACGTCGGACGCCGGGAAATCGGTCACCGTCGCGGCGATCTGCCGCATCCTCCAGAGGAAGGGATACCTGGTGGCGCCGTTCAAGAGCCAGAACATGAGCCTGAACGCCAAGGCCACCCGCATGGGCACCGAGATCGCCATGGCCCAGACGGTGCAGGCGAAGGCCGCCTGCCTGAAGAACCCGGACAGCCACATGAACCCGATCCTCCTGAAGCCGAAGAAGGACACCGTGTCCCAGGTCATCGTCTGCGGGAAGCCGTACGCGGATTACGACGTGGAATCCTACTACGGGGAGTTCGTGCCCGGACCGGGCAGGACCATCGTGAAGGAGAACGTGGACTTCCTGAAGAGGCGCTACGACTTCGTGATAATGGAGGGGGCCGGATCCCCGGCGGAGATCAACATCTACGACAGGGACATCGCGAACATGGGCGCGGCGGTCGTCGCGGATGCGGATGTCATCCTCGTGGTCAACGTGGAGTGGGGAGGAGCCTTCGCCTACGCCCTCGGGACGGTGGAGCTCATACCCGAGCCGGACCGCGAGAGGATCAAGGGGATAGTGTTCAACAACGTGCGCGGTGACCTGAGCAGGTTCAGGGCCGGCATCCCCGAGTTCGAAAAGTACTGTAAAGTGCCGGTCATCGGCGTCATACCCCATGCCGACGTCGTCCTGCCGTCGGAGGATTCCGAGGCGCTCAGGGGCACCAGGAGGATGGGCGACGGGAAATGCGTCATCGGCGTGGTCAAGTATCCCAGGATAGCCAACTTCACCGACCTGGACCCGCTGTTCCTGGAAGATGTTTCGGTGGTGTTCGCCGAGAAGGCGTCCGACCTCGACGGCGTGGATGCCGTCGTGCTCCCTGGGACCAAGAACACGGTCTCGGACATGCTCTGGATGGAGGACAACGGGATCGCCGACCGCGTGAGGTCGCTCCGCGGGAAGGTCCCGATCGCCGGGATCTGCGGGGGGTACCAGATGATGGGATCCACCCTGGACGATCCGGAGGGGATCGAGGGCGGCGTCCCGCGCACCATCCCGGGCCTGGGATTCTTCGACATGACGACCCGCTTCGGCGAGTACAGGAAGCGCGTGGTCAACAGCACCGGGAGGCTCCTGGCCGGTGACGGCGGGGAGATCACGGGATACGAGCTCCACATGGGCATGTCCGACGTGCACGAGACCCCGCTGTTCGAGATAGAGAACAACTTCGACAGGGGCCCGGTGAACGACGGGGCCATACGCGAGGACGAGATGCTCTACGGGACCTATCTGCACGGGGTGTTCGACAGGAAGCCGTTCAGGTCGTTCTTCCTGTCCCACGTGAAGCACGGGGACAAGACGTTCGATTCCACCGATTCCAGGGATTACGACGAGGTCCTTGAGGAGAACATAGAGAAGCTCGCCGACGCGTTCGAGGAGAACCTGGACATGGACGCGCTGATGTCCATCCTGGGGGTGAGGGAATGAAGGCTCTCGTATTGGGCACATCGTCCGACGCCGGGAAGACCGTCTGCTGCGCCATGATATGCAGATATCTGGCCAGGAAGGGGCTGGACCCCGTTCCTTTCAAGGCCTCCAACCTGTCGCTGAACTCCTACGCCACCAAGGACGGAGGGGAGATCGGCATCGGGCAGGCGTTCCAGGCCTGGGCATGCGGGCTGGAGCCGGAGACGGACATGAACCCCGTGCTGCTCAAGCCGAGCGGGGGCGGGACGATACAGCTCATCGTCGGAGGGAGGCCCGTGGCGGACATGCACAGGGGCGACGACTACGACCGCGGGAAGGCCGCGACGGAGATCAAGGAAGCCCTCGGCAGGCTGTCCTCGAAGCACGGTTTCGTCGTTTGCGAGGGATCGGGATCGCCGGCGGAGCTGAACCTCATGGAGAGGGACCTGGCGAACACCGGGCTGATGCGCTCCGCGAACGTCCCGACCATCCTCGTGGGGGACATCGAGAGGGGAGGCGTCTTCGCCGCCGTATACGGGACCTGGAGGCTCATCCCCGACGACGTCAGACCGCTGATGAAGGGGTTCATCATCAACAGGTTCAGGGGGGAGCCCTCCATACTGAAGGAGGGGATCGAGAAGGTGGAGAGCCTCACGGGCATGAAGTGCCTCGGGGTGCTCCCGTACCTTCCGTTGAGGTTCCCCGAGGAGGATTCGCTGTCCAAGTCCGAAGGGAAGCTGAGCGGCAGCGACCCGCGCCAGGCCTTCATGGCCAACGTGGACGCTCTTCTGGACGCCGCGATAAAGGCGGGATTCGACTTCGACAGGCTGATCGAGATAGCGAAAGGATGATCATCCGCCCGATGCCACCCTGAGGGCCGTTATCTCCGAGCCCTCGGGGGGCACCGAATCCATGGGGACCGGCCTTCCGCCGATCAGGAATATGAACGAATCGGGGGTGTAACCCGCATCGCGGACTGCATCCTCGATCGAAACGCCCGGAAGGGCCTCGACCGGGCCTTCGGGCATGTCTATGACTGTCATGATGGCTCAATGCGCCTTCGTGATGATAACGGTCGCGCCGCATCCTTCCGCCGGGGGGCTTGGCTCCTTTCCGGATCTCGTCGATGGCTTCGTGGGCTGGCATCCCCCTCCCGGCCTCGACATCGCGGAGGCCGGCATCCACCATCTCCCCTAAAGCACGATCAAGAAGTTCCATAAGAGCCTCGTACCGCTCCTGCGTGATGATGATATTCTGATTCATGTCGTCGTCGATGTAACTGCAAACACCTGTATCGCGGAGATTCTGCGCAACGATTTCCGCATATGGTTCGTTGATTACATTTCCGGATATGACGCTCAAGCCCTCACCCTATCGTGGAAATGCCTTCATTGGTATAAGTGTCCCGACTCTGCATACTGAATTCTCATCTTCGACATCCTTGGCCGACCGATCGGTCGGATGTCGATAGCCCGAGCTGTTCGAAGGTGTGAGAAAACGGGCCGGAACGGCCCTGAATGGTTTCAGAAAACTGGTTTCACCCCTTTCGCGTCGGGGGAGGAGTCCCGTGTTTCCGGTCACTCCCATTCGGTGATGTTCTCCGAGCGCTTCATCCCCTCGAGGCAATCGCGGTGGAACTCGGGCTCCGCCACCCCCGCCTTCTTCTGTTCGCGATAGTCCTTGTAGACCGCGAACGCGATCTTGGACAGGAGTCCTACGATGATCACGTTGATCAATGCCATGAGGGCGTTGAACGTGTTGCTGATGTGGTCGAGCATGGAGGTGCTGACGACGCTCGACAGCAGGATGGTGAGGAGGACCGCGATCCTGACGATGTTGACCATCGTCTCATCGTCCTTGATGAACCTCACATTGGACTCGCTCATCGTGTAGTATCCTATCATGCTCGTGAAAGCGAAGATGAGCATGAAGATGGCGATGATGGGGTTCGCGATGCCGCCTATGGAAGACGAGAAGATGCTCTGGATGAGGTTGGATCCCCCTTCCGGGTTCAGCGCGTAGATCTGGTCGAAGGTCCCGTACGACAGGACCACGAGCGCGGTGACGCTGCACACGATGAGGGTGTCGACGAGGACTCCGAAGGACTGTATCATCCCCTGTTTCGCAGGGTGGGGCGCATCCGCGGATCCGGCGATGTTGGCGATGGAGCCGAGACCCGCCTCGTTGGAGAAGATCCCTCTCCTCATACCGACGTTGATGGCCGCTCCGATACCTCCGCCGATGAGCGCGGGGGCGCCGAACGCGTACTCGAAGATCATGGCGAACGCGTTGCCGACATTCCTCCAGTTGAGAGCGATCGCGATCAGTGCGAAGACTATCCAGAGGATGGCCATGAGGGGGACGACCCTGGTCGAGAGTCTGGCGATCCTCTTGACGCCTCCGAAGATGATGACCCCTGCGGCGACCATGAGGATCAATCCGAAGATCACGTCGTTATAGGGGAAATCGAACGCTCCCGTCAGGGCGGAGGTCGCATTCGTGGCCTGGACCCCGACGAATCCGATCCCGAATGTGAGGATGAGCATGACGGCGACGAATATCCCGATCTTCTTGCTCCCGAGACCTTTCGTCGCATAGTACGCCGGACCGCCGTAATACTGGCCGTCCTCCTTCTTCTCTTTGAATACCTGGGCCAGGGTGCTCTCCATGAAACTGGTGGCGGCCCCCATGATCGCGAAGATCCACATCCAGAACACGGCCCCCGGCCCTCCGGTGACGATGGCCGTGGCCACTCCGGCGATGTTCCCGACACCGATGCGGGCGCCCATCCCCATGCAGAAGGCCTCGAATGACGAGACGCTCGAATTCGCCTCCCCCTCACGGATCCCGGAGAGCGACAGCTTGGCGGTCTCGCGGACCCTGATTATCTGGAGTCCCTTCAGCTTGATGGTGAAGAATACCCCGAGGATGACGAGGAATATGATGGCCACCCACCACAACGATTCGCCGGCATCGACGAAGAAATTGTCTATATCGTTTACGAAACTCATCTGATCAACATCCCAACGGACCGTGGACCCCGTCCGTGATCCGGACATGGATCGACGGGGTCCGCGAGATCGCGGGCGACGCCATCCGTTAATGAAATCGCAGGAATGGTCGGCACCGATACCGTCGGCTCTTCCGAGCCCGTGCGGATATCGCCTGTTCCATCCAGCATGACGCCTCATGAAGCTTATCGTTTTTAAATCCGTACTACTCGGAGGTTCGAACCCGCTGGTTCTCGCTACAGAATCCGCTGCGGAGCCCGGGTCCCCCTCACATGCGATGACCTCGTACTACGGAACTTCGCCCGGTCACACTGGATGCACACAATATCGTTAAGAACCGTGCCACCATCCTACCGTCATCGCGCTCCGACGTCCGACCACCGGCGCATCGGGGCAATCAGGCCAGGGGATCCCGATGAACAGCGAATACAAGAGATTCATAGAGAGCAAATCGAAGATGTGCGAGTCCATCGACAGCTTCTCCCCTGAGCTCTATGAGAAGTACGACGTCAAGAAAGGGCTCCGCGACAGCAAGGGGAGCGGGGTCGTCGTCGGCCTCACCAGCATATCCCAGGTCGACGGTACCGAGATGGTCGACGGGGTCAAGGTCCCCTGCGAGGGGAAGCTCCGCTACAGGGGCTACGACATCCAGGACCTGGCCCGCGGATTCGTCAACAAGCGCTTCGGATTCGAGGAGTGCGCGTACCTCCTGCTGTTCGGCGAACTGCCGGACGAGGCCGAGCTGGAGGAGTTCAGGAGGCACCTCTCCGAGGAGAGGAGGCTCCCGGTCACGTTCACCAGGGACGTCGTGATGAAAGCGGCGAACAAGGACATCATGAACTCCGTGTCCAGGTGCATCCTGTTCCTCGCTTCCTATGATAAAAAAGCGCTGAACAACTCCACGGAGAACGTCCTCAGGCAGTGCATCTACCTGATCAGCGTCTTCCCCATGCTCACGGTGTACAGCTACCACGCGTACAACCACTACATCAACGACGAGAGCATGTACATCCACCGCCCGGACCCCAACCTGTCCACCGCGGAGAACATCCTGCGCATGCTCAGGCCGGACAAATCCTACACCTACCTGGAGGCGACCGTCCTGGATCTCGCCCTGGTCCTGCACATGGAGCACGGCGGGGGGAACAACTCCACGTTCACCACCCGCGTCACCACCTCGTCCGGATCGGACACCTATGCGGTCATCGCGGCCGCGATGTCGTCCCTCAAGGGACCCAAGCACGGCGGCGCGAACCTGAAGGTCATGGACATGATGGACGACATCAAGCGCCATGTCAAGCACACCGACAACGAGAAGGAGATGAAGCGCTACCTGACCGAGATCCTGGACAAGAAGGTCTTCGACCACCAGGGGCTCATCTACGGGATGGGGCACGCGGTCTACACCAAATCCGACCCCAGGGCGCTGGTGTTCAAATCCTTCGTGGAGAAGCTCGCCGTCGAGAAGGGCAGGATGGACGACTACAGGGTCTACGAGACCGTGGAGAGGCTGGCGCCGGAGCTCATCCTCGCTAAGCGCCCCCACGCGACCAGCGTGACGGCGAACGTGGACTTCTACAGCGGGTTCGTCTACGAAATGCTGGGCATCCCCAGGGAGCTGTACACCCCGCTGTTCGCCACCGCCAGGATAGTCGGGTGGAGCGCCCACAGGATCGAGGAGATCATCACATCCAACAAGATCCTCCGTCCCGCGTACGTCAACATCATCGAGCCGAAGGACTACATCCCTCTGGAGAAGAGGCGATCGCGTGTTCGGCAATCCGAGCAAGAGAGCCATAACCAACGCCGCCAAGGCCCTGGACTTCCTCGACCTGAACTACCAGGAGACGGACGGGAACCTGGTGCTGAGCGCCATGGGCGACGACCTCCCCATAGGCATGGCCATCATGTCCGACGAGGGGAACATGACACTGAACATCTACTGCTACCTGATGTTCGACGTCCCCTCGGAATCGAGCAGGGCGCTGGTGCCCGAGCTGAACATGCTGAACAACACGATCAACAACGGCGGGTTCTACATGTCGCCGGACGGGGACAAGATCTACTTCAAGATCGTCCAGAGCTACTTCGACCAGGTGCCGTCGGTGAAGACGATAGCGCACCTCATCGCCGTGGCGTTCAAGACCGTGGACATCAACGACGGGAAGCTCAAGGGGCTGGTGCCCAGGGAGGCCATCAGGAAGGACCTGATGTACTCCTGATGCGGGGGATTCTCATGGATGACAGGGAGGGCCGCGCCAACGGCATGTTCGCCTGCAGCGACAGGGAGAGGGCGCTGTTCGAAGCGGGGATCAAGATGGGCACGCTGTACCACCAGTTCGTGGGCATGCCCGTGAGCGCCTCGTCGGTGTCCGGATTGGAGAGGACGATGGCCGACGCCATAAGGGTCCAGCCCTACGTGGAGGACGCCGTGGTGAGGATAGACAGGGGGACGATCCCGGAGGAGGGGGACGAGTATTCATATACGTCTCTCACCGGGGACATGATCGACGCCGTCATAACGGTCCGCGTGGGTGAGTCCGAGGTGGTGGCGGAGATCCGTTACGACGACGATCTGGCATACCCTCTGATGTACGTATCCAAGGTGGTATGAGCCTCTGGGGTAAACCCCGGGTCATTTCATCCATCCAGAACTATCCACACATCATTTAAATAAGGCATATCCTATTCCGGATAGGCCGACCTATCGTCTGGCAAGGTTGCTCATGATCGCTGATATCAAGATTGGGATAACGGGCCTCCCCGGCTCCGGCAAGACGTACGCGCTACTGCGTGTGATCGAGATGCTGAAGGACGGGGAGATCAAGATCGGCGGCATGATCGACGAGCCGGTCGGGGACGGGAGGCACAAGACCGGGTTCACGGTCCGCGACCTGATGACCGGCGAGACCGAGGTGTTCGCCAGCACGGACATCGAGAGCCGCGTCATGGTCGGGAAGATCGGCGTGGACCTGGGCAAGCTCGAGGCCGTCGGGGTCAAGGCGATCAAGGCCGCCTGCGTCGACTGCGACATCATCGTCATCGACGAGGTCGGGAAGATGGAGGTCGAATCCCAGGCGTTCATCGACGCCGTCAAGGAGGCGCTCGACGCCGACAAACCCATGATAATCACCCTTCACAAGAAATCCAGGAACCCCCTCCTCCAGGACATCAGGAGGAGGGACGACGTCCGCATTCTGGAGGTCACGCCGACCAACCGCAACCTCCTGCCCTACAAGATCGTTCGCCTGATGAGCGGTGAGAACGTTTGAACCCGGAAGGCTCCGTGATCCGCGAAGGATCCACAGACATCCTCGTACCGCTCCAGCATTCAACCCACGGCCCCGGCAAGAAGATCGGGCCCGTGTTCTTCAACGAGCAGATGTCCTTCAACCGCGACGTGAGCGTCATGCTCCTGCGCGCGCTGGGACGCGATTCCGTGACGGTCGGCGACGCCATGGCCGCCACCGGCTCCAGGTCCGTGCGCATCGCCAACGAGGTGCCCGGCTCGGAGGTCGTCGCGAACGACATCTCGTCCTCCGCCATACCTTGGATAGAGCGCAACATCGAGCTCAACCGTCTCGATAACTGCTCCGCGTCCAACAAGGACATGCACATCCTGTTCTCGGAGCGCACCTTCGACTACGTGGACCTGGACCCGTTCGGATCCCCCGTACCGTTCCTGCAGTCCGCCATAAGGGGATGCGGGAAGAGGGGGATACTGGCGGTCACCGCCACCGACATGGCCCCTCTGGCAGGGGCCCACGCGGTGAAATGCCGCAGGAGATACCAGTGCGAGCCCATCCGCGGGTACATGTGCCATGAGGGGGGCCTGCGCATCCTGATGTGCACCGTCGCCCGCGAGCTGGCCAAGTTCGACAGGGGGATGAGGCCCCTCCTCTCGTTCTACGCCGACCACTACTACCGCACCTACGTGCAGATAGAGGAGGGCGCGAAGGCCGCCGATGCCACTTTGGCGAAGCTCGGCTACCTCCAATACGACATGGACACCATGGAGCGCTCCATGTCCCCGGTGGTCGACGACGACCACCGCCTGGGACCGTTCTGGCTCGGACCGCTGCACGACGTGGAATTCCTGAACAGGTTCGACACCGAGGGCATGGCCGACGGGCGCAGGTGCGCCAAGTACCTGGACCTCTGGAGGAACGAACTGGAGGAGCAGGTGTTCGTGTACGACATGAGCGAGCTGTCGTCGCACCTCAAGATGTCGCCCCCGAAGATCTCCGAGTTCGTGGATTTCCTCAAGGAACACGGGCGCGCGTCCCTGACGCACTTCTCGCCCACCGAGTTCATGACGGACATACCCCTCGAGGAGCTCATCCCGCTCTACCGCGAGGCGAGCCCCGACGCTCCCCGGCCATAAGGTTAAAGCACCCCTGGGCATCCTCGATGCAGGAGTTTTAGAATGCCCGGACTAGCCATCATCGGAGCGCAGTGGGGAGACGAAGGCAAAGGGAAGATCACCGACTACCTCGACGAGAAGGCGGACCTCATCGTCCGCTTCCAGGGCGGCAACAACGCCGGCCACACCATCGTCGTGGACGGGAAGGTCTTCAAGCTTCACGGGCTGCCCTCGGGGGTCGTCCGCGAAGGTAAGCTCGCTGTGATCGGGAACGGGGTCGTGGTGAACCTCGAGGAGCTGGGCGAGGAGATCGAGCAGGTCAAGCAGGCCGGAGGGAGCATCGACGGCCTCCGCATCTCCGACCGCGCGCACCTCATCATGAACTATCACAAGAAGCTCGACGGCGCCGAGGAGAAGTACCGCGGCAAGAACGTCGTCGGGACCACCAAGAAGGGCATCGGACCGGCCTACCAGGACAAGATCGCCAGGATCGGGTTCAGGGCCGGGGACCTGCTGGACGACGACCTCCTGAAGGACAAGATCGCGTTCATCCTGCCCTACAAGAAGGACATGCTGGACCTCATGGGCGCGGAGCCCTGCCAGTGCACCCCGGAATCCATCCACGCCAAGATGATGGGCTGGAGGGACATGATCGGGGACTGCATCTGCGACACCTCCGTCCTGGTGAACGATGCGCTGGACGAGGGGCGCAACGTCATATTCGAAGGCGCCCAGGGCGCCATGCTCGACATCGACCACGGAACGTACCCGTACGTGACGTCCTCCGCGACCTGCGGGGGCGGCGTGTGCACCGGGTCCGGAGTCGCCCCGAACAGGATCGACAGGATGCTCGGGGTCGTCAAAGCGTACACCACCCGCGTCGGCGAGGGGCCGTTCGTCACCGAGCTGGACGAGGAGGCCGAGAAGAGGCTGCAGGCCAAGGGCGGGGAGTTCGGTGTCACCACCGGACGCGGCAGGCGCTGCGGATGGCTGGACCTCGTCGTGGTGGAGCATGCCAAGAGGATGTGCGGGTTCACATCCATCGTCATGACCAAGATCGACGTCCTCAACGATGTGGAGGAGCTTCCCGTATGCGTCGCATACGAGATCGACGGCCAGGAGGTCAAGCACTTCCCCTCATCCATCTCCAAGCTCAACAGGGCGAAGCCCGTCTACGAGACCCTCAAGGGCTGGAAGGGCTGGGACGACACCGCTGCGCTCGTCAAGGGAGGCTACGAGAACCTGCCCGGCGAGATGCGCGAGTACATCGAGTTCACCGAGAAGTACCTCAAGACCCCGGTGGACATCGTCAGCGTCGGTCCCGACAGGGACCAGACCATCGACCGCCGCAACGGCGACTGGTGGAGCTGAAACAATCATCGGCGGGGTGATCCCCCGCCATCCATTTTCCGGAACGGCGACCGTCCCCCGAGGAGGACGGTCGTCGCTCCTCTCAGGATTCCGGGAAGCGGACCTCGCAGGATTTCTTCTTCACGGCGACAGCCAGCGCGATCACGCCGGGAAGCTGGTACTGGTCGGCGTATCCCTGCCTGACGATCTGATCGAACCCCTCGTCCAGAGCCGCTCCCAGATCGGTGTCGTCATCCGGTTGGAGGACTTTGAGTTCCAGCAGGATCGGGGAGTTCCGTTTGTGGTCGCGGATGAGGATGTCCGAGCGTCCGTTCCCGGAAGGGTGCTCGTTCACGGTCCTGTATCCGCTTAGGGCGAAGATCGTGCTCAGCCAGGAACGGACCTTCGGTTCGGCCCAACCTTCGAGGTACGACTTACCCGACATGAGATTCTCGAGATCCGCCTTCACCTGTCCGGCATCCTTCAGGACGATGTGCTCGATCAATTTCACGGCACTCGGGGAGGTTACATCCAGCACGTGTTCCGTGAGCTTGGTGAAGCTCTCGCGGACCTCGTTGTTCGGGATCGTAACGCGGAACCCGCCTTCGACCCGTTCCGCGGTCAGGTATCCCGTGGACAGCAGGAAAGGAACGGCCTCGTCGCTGTTTAGTGAGCGACCTTTGCTCCAGAGGACACTGCAACTATCCAGCTTCTCGAACACCTTCCCCTCTTCTGTGGCGTAGATCCTATTGATCTCTTCCAGAGTGTCCTCGCCTGAATTGCCGAGTACATCGACCAGGATCTTCTGTTCGCTGGTCCTGTTCCAATAGCTGACCGGCTCGAGATCGTCCTCGATGTTCCTGGAGATGAATTGCGTGATGCTCCAGGGGTTGAAGATCCCGTATCCTCCGATGCGATACCCGTCATACCATTCCACGGCCTCCGAGAACTTCCTGTCGGCATACTCCTTCCGTCTCTCTTCGCTCCAGTCGGGGAAGAGATCGTCCACCTGCCGCCTCACAGCATCTTTCGCCTCGTCATATGTGATGCCGAAACAGTTCGCGAATTCCGGAGAAAGGACCCCGTAGTGGTCCAGATTGTTCAGAACGCTGACCATCCCCTCGGTGATGACGCGCTGGATGCCGGTCATTACAGAGAACGTCGTGTGTCCGTTGGTCTCGACTGCGATGCCGAGGAACGCCCCGTACATCCTCGCCAGATCGCCGAAGTACGGTTTGCCGTAGGAGGCCGCCAGGGGGTTGTCGTACTCATCGATGAGGAGGATCGGTTTGACGCCGTGGTGCGCTTCGAGCAGCGAGCAGACAATCTTCACGATGGCTCCCGGATTGGTCTCCTCGCCATCCAGGATTTCTGATATGTCCGATTTCTGGATCCTGTCCAGCCTGTCCGATGATTCCAGACATCCTAAGAATCCCTTGACCGACCTGCGGACATTCCGATACAGCTCCCTCTTGAACGACTCCAGATCGTCGAAGAAAAGTTCGCTTAAATCGAGTCTGACGACGGGATACCGGTTGCGGATATTCTCCTTGATGAATTGATAGCCGGAACACTCGGTGATCTTCAAGCCCTCGAAGGAATCCTTCTCGGCTTCTTCTTTCGAATACCGAACGTTGTAGAAACGGTCGATCATGGAGAGGGCGAGTGACTTCCCGGACCTGCGAGGCCTCGTAAAGAGGTACGCCTTGGACCTCTTCATCACGATATCCCTGATGAGAAGGCTCTTGTCGGCGAAATAAGCGCCGGAGCGAATGATCTCGCCGAAGTCCTGGTTGCCTTTAGCAATCTCCATGTCGTCTGTCGGATTGCTATCAATGCCTATAAAAACTCTTGCGAATCCGGCGTGGAGCTCCCTCCCGTCCGTCTCAGCGATCTTCCATTGGGGGCCGGAGCCCTCCGAATCATGCTTTTGAGGCATGAACGGATGAAAATCGCGTTCATCTCTTCAAAGGATGCACTGCATGCAGTATTACAGGATGGTCTTCATTAGATAGAGTACGGTCCGGACAACCTCTCCCAATCCCAAGGTCCGACATCCC
>CAVIUM010000011.1:0-34671 GCA_963645865.1 Lachnospiraceae bacterium | reverse complement strand
TGAAAATGGGTTTGCTGACAGTTGATGATTAACTGGAGCGATGACTCATTGATTCAACCGGGGTCGCTCCCCGGTAGTGGAAACCCGCTGACGAGGGTTCAAATCCCTCTGCCCCCACCTGCGCTTCTTTACTAATCTCCCGGCACTTCCGTGCCGAGACAACCTTTTCCACTTATTCCCAATTTCAATCGTTTCCTGACGGATGTCGTTCTGTCGAGTTCTGATCAATCGTACTCTGACATCTACTTCGCCTCTTGTGCAGTTTATGAGTTCCTCTAGGACATTTTCTAGGATGCTGTATAGAAACTCAGAGAAGGAAGAGGTTTGGAAATGGTTTCGAACCTGGTCAGTTCTTGAAACTGTGGATCGGAGCGGGTATGCGACCGCCTCTGTTGACGAAGTCTGCGCATCCGTATCTGTTGACGGGCATGATCCCGGCGTCCCCGAGGAGACCGCCGAACTGGACCTTGTCGCCGACGGTCTTCCCGATGACCGGGATGACCCTCACGGCGGTGGTCTTCTGATTGACCATCCCGATGGCCATCTCATCGGCGATTATGCCCGCGATGGTGGTGGCGGGCACATCTCCGGGGATGGCGATCATATCCAATCCCACGGAGCACACGCATGTCATGGCCTCGAGCTTCTCCAGCGTCAGGGCGCCGATCTCGGCGGCCTCCGCCATGGAACTGTCCTCAGTGACCGGGATGAATGCGCCGCTGAGGCCTCCCACGTACGAGGATGCCATGACTCCGCCCTTCTTGACCTGGTCGTTGAGGATCGCCAATGCGGCCGTGGTGCCGGGGGCTCCGGCGTACTCCATCCCCATCTCGTGGATGATGTCCGCGATGCTGTCGCCGACCGCGGGGGTCGGGGCCAGGGACAGGTCCACTATGCCGAACGGGGCGTTGAGCCGCTTGGAAGCCTCCTTGGCGAACAGCTGTCCGACGCGGGTGACCTTGAACGCCGTCTTCTTGATGGTCTCGCACAGGACCTCGAAGCTCTGTCCGCGGACCTTCGTCAGCGCTTCCCTGACGACACCGGGTCCGCTGACCCCCACGTTGATGACGCAGTCAGCTTCGGTCACTCCGTGGAACGCGCCGGCCATGAACGGGTTGTCGTCGGGCGGGTTGCAGAACACCACGAGTTTGGCGCACCCGATGGAGTCCCTCTCCTTGGTGGCCTCCGCCGCCTTCACGACGATGTCGCCCATGAGCCTCACGGCATCCATGTTGATGCCGGTCCTCGTGGATCCCAGGCTGATGGAGGAGCACACGCATTCGGTGCACGCCAGCGCTTCGGGGATGGACTCGATGAGCATCCTGTCCGCCGGCGTCATGCCCTTCTGGACGAGCGCGGAGTATCCTCCGATGAAGTTTACCCCGATCTCCTTCCCGACGGCATCCAGCGTCTTCGCGATCCTGACGAAATCCTGGGGAGATCTGCACGCGGCACCGCCGACCAGGGCGATCGGCGTGACGGATACCCTCTTGTTGATCACGGGGACCCCGTATTCCACACCGAGCTGGTCGCCGACCTCGACCAGCCTTCCGGCCAGCCTGATGATCTTGTCGTGGATCTTCCTGCAAAGCGCATCCAGGTCGGGATCGATGCAGTCCAGCAGGCTGATGCCCATGGTGATCGTCCTGACGTCGAGGTTCTCGTGGGAGACCATCTCGTAGGTCTCGAACACCTCTCTGAGCTCTACCATGTTCTCAGATCCTGTGCATCATCTCGAAGATGTCCTCGTGCGTGGCCTTGATGATGCAGCCGACCTTCTCGCCGACGCCCTCCAGGCCTTCGTTGAGCTTGTCGAATCCCTGCTTGTATCCGGACGTGTCGACGATGAGGATCATGTTGATGTAGTCCTGGACGGTGGTCTGTTTGATGTCCAGGATGTTGATCCCGTTGTCCGCGAAGAAATTGCAAACGGCGGCGATGATACCGACGTGGTCCTTCCCGACGAGGGTGACTATGGTTCTGCTCATGGATTCTTGTCCTCCTTCCTGCTGAGTGCGTACTCCAGCGAGTCCACCAGTGCGATGAGACTCGCCTCGACCACGTTTTCGGAGGCGCCGACAGTAGTCCAGCTGCTCTCCCCGTCCGTGGAACGGATCAGTACCCTGACGCTGGCCGCGGTGGCCGATTTCTCGTCCAGAACGCGGACCTTGTAATCCGTTAGCCTGATCTTGCCGAGGTCCGGATAGAAGCTCTCCAGCGCCTTGCGCATGGCGTTGTCGAGGGCGTTGACGGGACCGTTCCCGTCGGCCGCCGTGTGCTCCACATCGGAGCCGTTCCTGACCTTGACGCTCGCTTCGGAGACCATCTCCCCTCCGCGGCTGTCCATGAATATCCTGAAGCCGTCGACGCTGAAGTGCTTCTCCAGATCGCCCCTCATCCTCCTGACGAGGAGTTCGAAGCTGGCGTCGGCGCCTTCGTACTGGTATCCCTTGGACTCCATCTCCTTGATGATCCTGGTGATCTCCGGGCTGTCGGAACCCGTCTCCAATCCGAGCTCCTTCAGCTTTTCGGAGATGCTGGCCCTGCCGGCCATGTCCGAGACGAGGATCCTCCTGGTGTTCCCGACCGATTCGGGGGACACGTGCTCGTAGGTGCGGGTGTCCTTCATCAGCGCGGACACGTGGATCCCGCCCTTGTGGGCGAACGCCCTCTCGCCGACGAACGGCATCCCGGCGGGGGCGACCATGTTGGCCACCTCGCCGACGAACTTGGACAATCCCGTCAGTCCCTTGAGGTCGATGTTCCCGATGTCCTTTCCGCCCCTTATCGCCAGGTTGGGGAGCACGGTGCACAGGTTGGCGTTGCCGCATCTCTCCCCTATGCCGTTGACGGTCCCCTGGACCATGGTGCATCCGGCATCCACGGCGGCGAGCGAGTTGGCCGTCGCCAGGTCGGAGTCGTTGTGACAATGGATCCCGACGGGCACCTTCAGTCTGGAGAGCGCGTCCCTGCAGGCCTCGGAGATGTCCGAGGGCATGGATCCGCCGTTGGTGTCGCACAGGATCACCCATTCCGCTCCGCCGCGTTCGGCGGCGAGCAGGGCCTTCAGGGAATATTCCCTGTTGGAGCGGTAGCCGTCGAAGAAGTGCTCCGCGTCGAACATGACGCGCTTGCCCTCGGAGACGAGGAATGCGACGCTGTCCTCGATCATGCGGAGGTTCTCCTCCAATTGGATCCCGAGGGCGTCGGTGACCTGGAAATCCCAGGTCTTCCCGAATATGCAACACCATTCCGCCGGGCTGGCGGCCAGGCTCCTCAGGTTCTGGTCGTCCTCGGGTCTGGAGCCGTGCCTGCGGGTGCTGCCGAATGCTGTCAGAGAAGTCTTCTCCAGCTTCAGCGCGGATGCTTTGGAGATGAACTCGTCCGTTCCGGGATTGGATCCGGGCCATCCGCATTCGACGAAGTCGACGCCGAAGGCGTCCAGGCGCTTCAGTATGTCCAGCTTGTCCTCGCACGAGAACGATACGCCTTCGCATTGGGCGCCGTCGCGGAGGGTGGTGTCGTAGATGAATACCCTGGTCATCTCGCCTGCCTGTCGTCCATTATGGCTATGAGGTCGCTGAGGATGGCGGAGGCCGTCTCGAGCCTCCCGGCACCCCTCCCGGAGACGGTGACCGGTCCGGCCAGGTCGGATACGATCTGGGCGGTGTTCAGAGTTCCGGATATGCCGAGCGGGTGGTTCCTGGGGACCAGCCTCGGCCCCACCTCCAGCTTCGTCTCGGAGACCTCCCCGATGAGCCTTATGACCATGTTGCGGGAGGCCGCCAGGGAGACGGCGTCCTCCGTGATCGACGTTATGCCCGTGATGCGGACGTCGTTGAACGTCACGTTCCGTCCGAAGACGGTGTTGGCGAGGATGGCGACCTTGCACGCGCTGTCGTACCCCATGATGTCGTTGGTGGGGTCGGTCTCGGCGTATCCCAGCTGCTGGGCCTCCTTCAGGGCCTGCTCGAAGGGCTGGCCGGTGTCCATCTTGCTCAGGATGTAGTTGCATGTGCCGTTGAATATCCCGCGGACGGATTCGATCCTCTCGCCTACGAGGTTCTCGCGGCAGAGGTTGATGATCGGCATGGCGCCTCCGACGGAGCCCTCGAACCTGAGCAGGCATCCGTTCCTGTCGGCGAGGTCCATGAGCTCGCGGAACTTGAGGGCCAGAGGGCCTTTGTTCACAGTGATGACATCCTTCCCCGCCTCCAGGGCGCAGAGGATGTTCTTCAATCCCACCCCTCCGGTCTTCACGTCCGTGGGGCTGACCTCGACCAGGAGGTCGTACTCGATCTTCCCGAGGATCTCGACGGAGTCCTCGTAGGTCCTGTCCCCGACCCTGCCGGTGGCGATCTTGCGCTGCACGAGGCCCAGAGGCTCGAACCCCTGGGGATCGTAGGCGTACGTCTTGGAATCCATGGCGCCGACGATGGTCACGGGACCTCCGTATCTGTCGGTGAAGAACCTCTCGCGCATCGAGAGGACCTCGCAGAATCCCTGTCCGACCGTTCCGAATCCGCAGATGAAGACCCTCATGTCAAACGCCCCTCACGTAGGTGATCCCGGTCTTGCGGCATTCCGCGTCCATGAACTCGTCGAGCCTGTCCAGGTCCTCCTGGCTCTTGGTCTTGACCGAGAGCATGCCGGTGCGTTTGGAGAAGTCTGTGGCCTTGGACGAGTACCTGACGTCGACCGCATCCAGGTCGGCGATGGTGTACGCTTTGTTGATGAGGCCCTCGATGTATCTGGCATCGATGTCCCCGATGAGCATGTAGTCCATGGTGTACGTCTCGTAGGCCGATCCGATCTTCGAGATGACTATGTCCTTGGACTTCCAGATGTGCTTGAGGCGCTCGAGCTGGTCCTCCTCTACCTCGAATGTGATGTTGATGCAGATGCGGTGGTTCACGATCCTCTCGCGGTTGTGGACGACACCCAGTATGTTCCCGTCCACGACGGAGATGGGTTCCAGGGAGCCGACCAGCTGACCCGGCAGATCTTTGACGTACAGTTCGGCGTTTACTATCATGCGCGCGCCTCCGAGGTGGCGGATGTTCACACGCTATATAAAATAAAGTAACGCGTGCGCGTGGAGACGGAGGGTCGTTAGACGATTGGAGGGTTGGAGAAGCGCCGAGAGGGAGATTTGAACTCCCGAGGGAAAGTTCCCACGAGCTTTCCAGGCTCGCGCCTTACCGGGCTGGGCCATCTCGGCTTGTAGGTCGGGGGAACTCGTCCCCCATTATAAAGATTATGTCCGATTCGGAGCTGGCTCGGATGCGTGCCTCGAAGGTGCCAGTCCACGTCCCTTCTGAAATCCGTCAGATGCCTGCGGACCGTCCTCATCTCCGCGATCTCATCGGTATCGGCGGTGAAGCGCAGCATGCCCTCCTCGTGACCCAGCGATGCGACCGTGCATCCGAACGGGTCCACGATCCTCGACTGTCCTGCCATGTCCAACCCCGCCATCGGTCCGACGTTGTTCACGAATGCCAGATAGGAGACGTTCTCCAGCGCCCTGGCGGGGAGTATCCTGTCGAAGAACGGGGCCGAGGGCACCGCCGCGGCGGAGACGCATATGTTCACGTCCGCCCCGGACAGGGAGCAGGGCCTGAGCACCTCCGGGAAGTAGATGTCGTAGCAGATGCTGAGTCCGAACCCGATCCCGTGATACATGCCCATGACGGGTCCCGATCCGCCGACGTACCCGTCCTCGGCGTAGATGCCGAATCTGGCGAGGTGGGTCTTGTCGTAGAAGGCGTCGCCGTCCGGAGAGAGGAACGCGATGCTGTTGCGCGCCCCTTCCGGGGACATCCTCGCAGTCCCGAGAGCGACTGCTTTGTCCTCCCTCCTGCACAGGCCTGAGATCTCCGACAGGCAGGATTCCACCCTTTCCGAGAGCCCTTCGGGCCTCTCCCCGTATCCGGTCAGGAACGATTCGGGGAACACCAGGACGTCCGCGGTGTCCGATGCTATGAGGTCCGCGACGGTCCCCGCGTTCTCTTCGGGCTCCCCCATGACGGGGCGCATCTGGCACAGGGCCACCTCTACGCGCATGGCACCTGCAATGCGCCGGTGCGTCTTAATGCACGCGGGCGCATGGGTTAAATCCGCATCCAGGGATTACCGCTACAGTATGACAGTGAAGATCCCTCAGATCACGGAAGAGGATGTCGCGGACCTCACGGGGTTCATCAGAAGCACCATCCAGAGGATCGGATGCAAGGGAGTCGTCGTGGGACTCAGCGGAGGCGTGGACTCCGCCACGGTCACGAAGCTCTGCGTCGACGCCCTGGGGCCCGAGAAGGTCCTGAACGTGTTCATGCCCTCCAGGGTCACCCCCGCGGAGGACTACAAGACGACCTCCGAGCTCAGCTCCATGTGGGGCACCGAGTACAGGGTCGTGGACGTGCAGCCCGCCGTGGATGCGCTGGCGGCGGTCCTCCTCTCCGGAAGGGAGACGCCCCTCGAGAGGGGCAACATCTCCGCCAGGTGCAGGATGATCGTCCTGTACAACCTGGCGAAGAAGAGGGACTACATCGTCATGGGGACCTCGAACCAGAGCGAGCTCATGATGGGATACTTCACCAAGTTCGGGGACGGGGCCTGCGACGTCACGCCCCTGGCGAACATGTACAAGACCGAGGTCAGGCAGATCGCCCGCATCATCGGAGTGCCGGAACCCATCATCGCCAAGCCTCCCTCCGCGGGGCTGTGGGAGGGGCAGACCGACGAATCCGAGATGGGGATCACCTACGAGAACCTCGACGGGATCCTTTACGACATGGAGCAGGACCGCACCGATCCGCAGATCGCGACGGACACGGGCCTTCCGTTGTCGGAGATCGAGAGGATAAGGAAGCAGGTCGTATCGATGGAGCACAAGAGGCTCCCCGCGGTGCGCCCCAGCGATTTCTGAAGATAGCAGGTCTGTAAGGCAACATATAAATAGTAGTCTGTGTTGCCAAGACTTGTTGCTCCTGTAGTGTAGCGGCCAATCATGAAGCCCTCTCGAGGCTTCGACACGGGTTCAAATCCCGTCGGGAGCACTATCTTCCTACACTCCTCTGAATAGAGGCGGTTCTGTGCGTCATTATGTGCGATTCGGACCTCGTCCGTCGCTGGATTTTTCGAAAAATGGGTGTCCGGACCCCTTCCGGGGCCCGATGGTTTGGGTCAGAACGGGAGGATCTCCTTCCCGTGCTGCTCCGCCAGGACCTCGGCGAACGCCGTGTACATGGCGGACAGACCACAGAAGATCCCTACGAATCCCGCGATCGTCGTCACGGTTCCGTTCCCGGAGAAGTCGGCCACGGCCAGCAGAAGGAATGTGATCGTCAGCGTGGCGAATACGACCTTCGTCGCGTTCCTCCCCTTCAGCGTCCCGATGAACAGGAAAAGGGTCAGTATGCCCCAGAGGAGGCAGAACACGCCCATAGTGGCTCCTTCGGAGCCCGTTCCGGTGATGTCGAGCTTGATCCCCACGAGAACCAGCCAGAACACCCCGTAGAGGGTGAATGCGGTGGTCCCGAAGGTGTTCCCGTTCCTGTACTCCATGATCCCGGCGATTATCTGGGCGATCCCGCCGCAGAATACGCCCATCATGAGGGTCACGCCGTCCAGGGGCGTGATGTCCGCGTTGTGCAGGGATAATAGAACGGTCGTCATGCCGAACCCCAGGAGCCCCAGAGGGGCGGGATTCGATCTCTTGGTCGGCTTGTCTGTTTCGTCGGCCATGGGTCCCCATGAGGGGACCCGCATATAATGTTTGTCAATCGTCGAATAATGATGTCGACTGTCGTCGTATGGACGGGCCCGCGGGATCCGCGGACTCGCCCGAATCATGCGGTCGATGCCGAAGGCATCGCCGTGTCGGCGGACGTGCCCCAGCAGTCGTACCTCAGCAGCATCGCCGCGGCGATGATGACGATGACCGACCCGATGTTGTGAACCAGGGCGCCGGCGACGGGACCCATGAGCCCGAACACGGCCATGACCATGGCGATGGAGTTCAGGATGAGGGAGAACGCGATCCCGGCCTTGATGGTCAGGAGGGTCCTCCTGCTCATGCGGATCACGCCGCCGAGCTTCCCTATGTCGTCGTCCAGGAACACTATGTCCGAGGAGTCCCTGGCTATGCCGCTCCCGATGCCTCCCATGGAGATACCCACGTCGGCGAGCTTCAGGGACGGTGCATCGTTGATCCCGTCGCCCACCATGCAGGTGGCGTGGTCCTTCCTGACCAGCTCCACGGTCCTCATCTTGTCCTCGGGGAGGCATTCCCAGACGACGTCGTCCATCCCCAGGGACGAGGAGACCTTCCTCGCGACGGGGGCGGTGTCGCCGGTCAGCATGATCGTCTCCAGCCCGAGGGTCTTCAGGGACCCGATGGCGGAGGCGGAGCTGTTCTTCACGGAATCGGATATCATGGCGAATCCGACGGTCCTGCCGTCGATCCCGGCGTAGACCACGGTCATGCCGTCGGTCTCGGCCCTCCCGCCTTCCGCGGAGGCCTTTTCCAACCCGATCGGGCAGAGCTCGGCCATGAGCTTCCTGTTGCCCGCCGCGATCCTCTTCCCTTCGATCGTTCCCTCGATCCCGAGGCCGGGCCTGTATGCGAAGTCCTCCACATCGGCGCGGCCGCCGAGGGATGCTATGGCCTTGCCGAGCGGGTGCTCGGAGCGGGTCTCCAGGGACGATACGAGCCTGGCGATCTCCTCGGCGGGCATGTCGGAGGTGGATTCGAATCCGGAGCAGGTCATGGTGCCGGTCGTCAGCGTGCCGGTCTTGTCCATGAGGACGACGTCCGCGCGGGCGAGGTTCTCCAGGGCGTTGCCGTTCTTGATCAGCACACCGCGCTTCGACAGGTTCCCCGCGGCGGCCATGATGGCGGTGGGGGTGGCGAGGATCAGCGCGCAGGGGCAGAACACCACGAGCACGGTAACGGCGCGGTACGCGTCGCCGGTGAATGCGAGAGTGAGGATCGCCACAGCGAGGGCGATCACGACGATGTATACGGCCCACCTGTCCGCTGTGCGGACGATCCTGGACCTGTTGGCGCTGGCGAGCTCCAGCATCCTGGCCATGCGAGCGGCGGTGGCGTCCTCTCCGACGCGGTCCACCTCGACGTCCACGGAACCGAACATGTTGACGGTACCGGAGGACACCCTGTCCCCTTCGGCGATGTCCACCGGGACGGACTCCCCTGTGAGCATGGACATGTCGACGGACGAGTTGCCCTTGACAACGACCCCGTCCACCGGGACGGACTCACCGGGGGCGATCCTGACGACGTCGCCCAGCTTCACCTCGTCGACGGAGACCATCCTGTCCCCGTCGGCCCCGATGACGCGGGCGAGCCTCGGCGTCAATCCTTCCAGCCTCATGAGCTGGGAGTTGGCCCTGCCGACGGTCGCCTCCTCGAGGAACGAACCGATCTGCATGATGACCGAGATCTCCGCGGCGGCCTCGTACTCCCCTATGAGGTTGGCCGCCACGATGGCTATCGAAACGAGGACGTCGGCCGTTATGTCGTGGTCCTCGATGACCCCGCGGAGGGCCCCGATGATGATCGGGGTCCCGCAGATGAGGATGGCCACGAAGAACAGCGGCTCCGCCCATCCGAAAAGCATCGCCATGGCGATGCAGATTATTCCGACTACGATGCTCGCGAACAGCAGCTTCTGCTCCGAGATCGCCTCTCTCATTGCTGACAATGATGCACCTTCTGTATACCCCTAGGGGGTACTCGTATTAATACCCCACGGGGGTATACAGAGGATGCCGGAATCAGATTTTGGAGAACTGCTGGATGACCTTGGTGAATTCGGCGATGGTCTTCTCGGCGTCGCCGTGCTCTATGCCGTCCTTGACGCAGTGGTGGATGTGCCCCTCCATGATGATCTGCCCGACCTTGTGGACGGCGCTCTTGACGGCGTTGATCTGGACGATGATGTCCTCGCACGGGACGTCCTCGTCGATCATCCTGTCTATCGCAGCAAGCTGCCCCTGGATCTTCTTGAGACGCCTGTGCAGGTTCTCGGAGTCCATGCATTGCTTCATACGGAGCGGTAAATCGGGGCGCGATTTATAACGTGCGCACGCAGGGCGGAATAGTATGCGCCCTGTCCGATCACTCCGCCGCGGCCGCGTCCTTCCTGGACTTCATCAGCGAAGCGATGACCGTGATCGCGAGCACTCCGACGATCACTCCGAGCGAGAGCATGATCGGGATCTCCACGAACTCGTGGATCAGCAGCTTCACCGCCACGAAGGTCAGGATCGCACCCAGTCCGTATTTGAGATAGACGAGCGAGCTCATACCTCCCTTTATGACGAAGAACAGCGACCTCAGCCCCATGACCGCGAAGATGTTGGACGTGTAGATGACCATGGTGTCCTTGGATATCGCCAGGACCGCCGGTATGGAATCCAGCGCGAACACGATGTCGGTCAGCTCGATGACGATGATGCACAGGAGGATGGCCGTCATGACGCGCTTCCCGTCGACCACCGCGATGAGCTTCCCGCCCGCATGGGCGTCGTCGACGTAGTTGAAGTGCTTCTTCATGAACGCGGCGATGGCGTTCTCCTTCTCCTCGCCGTCGTCCTTCTCGACGAGCGTCTTGATGGCCACGACCAGCAGGATGATCCCGAACACATAGAGCAGCCAGTCGAACATGTTGAGCAGTTCGACCCCGACGAAGATGAAGATCGCACGGAACACGATCGCTCCGATGACGCCGTAGAACAGCGCCTTGTGCTGATCCTCGTCGCGTATGCCGAAGTAGGCGAAGATGATGATGAACACGAACAGGTTGTCCATGCTCATCGATTCCTCGATGGCGTACGCCGTGAAGTATTCCAGCGTCAGGTCGCTGTTCCCGGTGACGAAGAACAGCAGGACGCCGAAGGCGATGGCCACCCCGACCCATACGCCCGTCTGCGCCAGCGCGGTCCTCATGGGGATGTGGTGGGCCTTCCTGTTCATCAGGAGGTCCGCGCACAGGAGTACCGCGACAATCGCGATGAAGACGAACCACAGGTCGGATTCTTGCATGGGCGTTCGATTCTTTAGCTCCTATATTAATAGAATGGGGAGGTCCGCCGGGATGCCCGCCTCTTTTCCCGTCGACGGTGCTGGATCCCGGGTCGGATTGGTTCCGGTGCAATCGAAGTTTCGTTCGAGTAGGCTTTATAAAGTGCATGAAATGGAACACTCATGAGCTCATTCAATGACCTCTGCAAGATCATGGAATCCCTGGACCCCGCTACGTACGCGCAGGTCACGGTGGCGAAATCCGCCGACGTCCTCGTCGGCCTCAGGGGGTTGACCTGCGACGGCGTCGACGCCGTGGCGATCTACACCGATTTCGTCCTCTGCGCCGTCGCGGCGGACGGGAAGCTAGCCGAGCAGGAGTTCCTGCTGATCAAGCCCGTGATGGACCAGATCGCTGAAGCCGATGTCTCCTACGATCAGGCCAAGGCCATCTTCAAGGCCGCCGGTCTGGACAAGCCGAAGGAGTACAAGGCCGCCATGGACAAGACGGTGGACCTTCTCGGACTGGTGTCGCCCGAGCTGAAGGACGACATAATCCTCGTCTGCATGCTCATCTGCGCCGTGGACGGCAAGATCTCCTTCAAGGAGAAGCGCTGGATCAAGAAGCTCATCGAGTGATCCGGGAAAACCTTCGGACCGTGACGGGCGTGCTCCCGCACGGTCCTTTTTGAAACACGACCCCTCGACGTAAGTTGAGGGGACGGCCTGTCTTCGATGGGATAGGAAGCCGGCGCCGACGGCGCCGGTTACCATCGGGACAGGCCGGGTTCGTAGTTCTTTAAGAATGGGAGAAGTGTGTGGTCATTTGGAGAGAACCACACATGTACTACGTAGGACACGATGGACATAAAGATACCTCTGTATTCTGTATAACTTCGAACGGCGGAACGGTCAAAGAGACCTTCACGACCACCGCCGATCCCGCCGGGATGGACGAACTCATCAAGAGGATGAAAGGCAAGAGATTCAAGGTGCTGGCCGAGACCAGCACATACACGATCGACCTCCACGACTATCTCATCTCCAAGGGAGTCGATTCCTATCTCGCGCATCCGACCAAGCTGAAGCTCATCACCGAGAGCTGCAAGAAGACGGACCGCAACGATGCGAAGACGCTCGCCGATTATCTCCGTCTATGGGACAAGCACGAACTGGACATCTCGATCTCGTTCATCGTCAGAGGCGAGGACAGGGCGTTCAGGGAGATCTGCAGGCAGCGCGAGATCGTCTCGCAGGAGAAGGGTCGCGTCATGCAGATGATCACCCAATACATGAGGCGCAACAGCATCTATCTCGATGAACAATTCAAGGACCTCTCGTCGAAGTCCGCCAAGCTTTGGGTCAGGGAGCATTTCGGGAACGATCTGGTCCTGATGAACTACCTGGACCTGTACGCCCATTTCACGAACCTCGGCGAGAACCTGGATGCCGAGATCGGAAAGTCGTACGGCGAAAGGGGGGATGTGAAGCTCCTTAACTCCATCCCGGGTGTCGGGATAACGACGGCCGCGCAGCTCTGCTCGATGATCGTCGATATCGACCGTTTCGAGACCGCCGACAAGATGAGATCGTACTTCGGATTGGCCCCGAAGGTCAAGGATTCCGGAGCATCGGTCAAACACGGGCACATCACGAGACACGGTGACCCGATGATGCGGTCGATCCTCGGTCGGACCGTATCCCAAATGCAGAGACGTGCGTCGGACGACTCGATACCGAGATACTATCGGTCGCACAAAGGCGCCATGAAGGGCGGAGTGTTGATGGTAGCGACCGAGAACAAGCTCCTCAACCTGATCTTCGCGATCCTCAAGCGGAAGACGCCCTACGAACACAGGTGAATCCTTGCACCTGAATCACTGATCACGCTCAACCTGTCGCGAACCAGCGACGCCGCTCAGGCGGCGACGCGGTCCGCGCATCCGGGAAGGGACGGGGATGCATCGGGAGATACGGTTGCGAGTGAGTTTTGCACAACAGGTGCGTGTTGAAACTGCAACATTGCGATCTCCCCATGATGTGTCCTCCTGTCGAAATGCGGGTGAACTGCCGCAAAGAGAAACTGCCTATTGACCCGTCCCTACGACAAGGATGCGCTCGTCCGCTTCGCTGCCGTTGCTACGCAACAGCACCCTCTCAGCGGACGCTTTATCAATCCGTTGGGAATTGAGGGGTGAACACACTTTTACCGTCTAGAGAAAATACTTCAGTGCACGTGCGGGAACAGCAGCGTGATCGCCAGGATGATCAGGACCCCGACGATCAGCAGTCCGAAGGACAGCATGTCCTGCTTCTTCCTGTGGAACGCCTCGGGGAGCATGTCGCACAGGGCGACGTACATGAACGTTCCCGCGGCGAACGCCAGGGGGATCCCCGACATGCCCTCGATGTCGGACATCCCGCTCATCAGGGCGAAGAACGCGAGGCCTGCGATCGGGGTGACGAGCGCGAAGCACAGGAGATACTTCATCGACTTCCTCTTCGGGATGTCGGTGACCAGCATCATCGACGACAGGGAGAACAGCACCACGAACTTGTGGATGCACATCCCCAGCGTGGTGATGGCCGCGACCGTCTCTCCCGCAAGGAAAGTGGATGCCAATGCGAGGCCGTCGCATGCGGCGTGGATCGACAGGCCGATCATGGACGAGAACGATGTTATCTTGTGGCTGTGCGTGTCGCTCCCGCATTCGCAGGAGCATCCGCTCATGTGACGGTGCTTCATCAGGGTCTCGACGCACATCACCAGGAGGAATCCGGCGAGGATGGCGTACATCGTCACATGGGTGTCGATCCCGGCGTGCTCCGACTCCTCCAGCGCCTCCGGCAGCAGGAGCAGGAAGAGCAGGCCCAGGAATATGCCGGCGCTGAGCGCCACCAGGAGATGGATCTGCCTGTCGGACAGGGTCCTTATCCTGGGGAGGTAGGCCCCGGCCATCGAGATCACTAGGATCCCGAGGGAGTAGAGGAGGAAGGTGAGCATCGCATCCATGTCCCCCGGCTCGTTCGGATACTATTAATAGATTCGCCGTTCGTTAATAACATATACCCTTTTGGATGTCTTCGTGTTAATAACATGACGGTCGTCAGCGTATCCTTGAACGAAGAGAACATGAGCGCCCTGGACGGGATCCAGGCGGCATACGGGCTGAGCGGCAGGTCCGAGGCGGTCCGCGCGGCGATAAACGCCGCACTGGCGGACATACGCGAGCTGGAATCCATCGAAGGGGAGGTGGAAGGCGTCCTGATCATCGTCAGGGGCAACCACGAGGATCCGTGGATGATGAGGATCCAGGGGACGTACGCGTCGTGCATCAAGACGCAGCTCCACTCCCACCTGAGGAACCACAAGTGCCTGGAGGTCATGGTGCTGTCCTGCGATTCCGAGATTCTTTCCAAGATGATGCGCGACATCCGGGCCGAGGGGAAGGCCGATTATGTCAAGTTCGTACGCGGGTGAGCGTCGCATATACGCACGGACGGGTACGCGTGTTACCCCCTGCGTGCCTTATTTATATCTCGCACCTGTTACGTTCCGTCGGATGGGATGCGGATATGAGTGATAACACTCAAGGCAGCGGTAGCTCTCTAAAGGGCTTTAGGAGCCGCTTACCGATCAACACTTCGGGGGCGGCTAGCACATTGAAGCACGGGCTTGGCCAGATCAGCGGAAGCTTTTCCCGCGGCGTGGAGTCGCTGAAGAAGAGCGCCCAGAGCAGGGGAGGGAGCACCTCCGTGTACTGCAAGGGCGTCCGTCAGCTGGACAACTACGGCTATGAGAAGTTCAACCTGGAAGACGGAGGCGAGGAGATCTTCATCTCCAGGCACTCCGAGAAGTCGATGTTCAACGAGGACGATTCGATCCTCATCAGGGCCACGGACGGCAACTTCGTGACGCAGCCGGACACCACCAAGGAGATCCAGCTGGCCGAGGAGACCGTCGTCGAGTCGAGCGATATGAGGGGGCTGTTCGGGAACGTCCCTGTCTCCGACACGCCCTGCGAGTTCCATGGAGTCGTCGGCACCGTCGACGCCGGCAGGGTGGTCCCCACGCCCGTGGACAACAAGTTCCTGGAGAAGATGGCGAAGCCCGCCCCCGGCATGCAGAAGCTGGATATGGATCAGCCGGCCTACAAGGAGGTCACGATCCAGGACGCTCCCGAGGCGCCCGTCGAGGCAGCTATAATCAGCAATTCATTCCTGGAGAGGATGGTCAAGGTCACTCCCGCGGTGGAGGAGCCCGAGATCGTCGAGATCGCCGAGGAGATGCCCGAGGATGCTCCGCTCGAGATGCCCGAGATGGAATCTGTCGAGGAGCCCGCGGTCGCGGAGACGCCCGCAGAGATCCCCGAGGTCATCGAAGCCCCCGTCGAGAACGGGGAGTTCTTCATCGGTACCGAGGAAGAGACGGTCGAGGCCCCCGTCGATGAGAATCCCGAGGAGCTCGAATGCGACAACAACTCTCTGGATGATGATTACAGCATGATGTTCCCCGATTACGAGGAGTCCGAGGCCGTCGCTGAGGTCATCGCGACCGCCGCGGTCCTCGATACCGTCGAGGCACCTGTCGAGCAGACCGTCGAGGCCCCCGTCGAGGAGCCCGAGGTCGCGGAGATGCCTGTGGAGGTTCCTGAGATCGTCGAAGCCCCTGTCGAGCAGACCGTCGAGGCCCCTGTCGAAGGGCCTGAAGCCGTCGCTGGGGTCGTTGCGGCCGCCGCGGTCCTCGAGACTGTCGAGGCCCCCGTCGAGGAGCCCATCGTGGTCGAGCCCAGGATTGCGCAGACCGTCGAGGTCCCCGAGATGCCTGCGGGACTGTATATCGAGGGCAACGAGCCCAGCAACGTCGCGGTCGCCTCCGCCGGAGATGCGGTCCAGATGTCCGCGGCCACCGTCACCGGCGGCACGGCCGTCGAGCCCCCTTCCAACAACAGGGCCGGGCTGGACGCCGACGGTGAGGCGCTGCCCCCCATAAGCGACCCGGTCGTCACACGCCCGAGGTCCGTCCGCTTCAGGTTCGCCAACGGCGTCCTGATGAGCGTCGATTCCAAGACCGAGGGGTCCCAGGAGGGGCCCGCCCGCCCTTTGGAGTGAAGGACACCTGTACCTTCTCCCAGGCCGAGGCGGTCGCGGTGACGGATTCCGTCCGCGACCTGATGATCATGACCGTGCCCGGCCTGGAGAAGGACGGGCAGGTGTCCCTGGTGGAACCCGACGAGTACATGGAGGACGACGGCGAGGCCGCGAGCTTCGCCAAGGCGTTCGTCTACGACGACATCGAGATGATGCAGGTGTCGGACGAGGTCTACGACCTCATGCACCTCGCGGTCCCGTCCATCGGGGCCTTCGAGGACTGTCCGTTCTCCGATGCGACCTACGTCGAGATGCCGGACGACGGCATGGAGGCAACCTGGGACGATGCGATCTTCGAGACCGAGGAGACCGTTCCGGTGCTGGCCATATCGGCGCCGGCACAGGCGATGCTCCTATCGGGGCCCGCTGCGATCCCGGCGCTCGGGACCTCCGAGGCTCCCATGATATGCGCTCCCGAGGTAGCGGAGTGCGAGGCGACGTCGGAAGAGACGATCACGGAAACGATCACAGAATCCGCGGTGGCCGAGCCTGTCGCGGAGGAGGAGAGGCCGCTGGTCACGTTCTCGTTCGGACCCCAGAGGGTCGGCGGGGACGGATGGACCGTCTGCTTCTCCTTCTGACACATAACGTTTCAAACGGTTTACCGCATCCGGACGCATCCGGGGGATCCAGTTCCCCCGGGCGTCTTTACCCCCGCACTCAGTTCCTTATTCCGTGCGTCGGATTATATAATCAGATAGTCTGGCCGTCCGCATGGAATATCTGCTCCAGATCCTCGTGACTCTGGTGGTGCTATACGCGCTGGCCCGCCTCGGCTCGGCCATCATCTCGCGTTTCGGTCTCCCCGGGCTCATCGGGGAGATAATCATCGGCGTCATCGTGGCCAATCTGGTCATAGGCGACTTCAACCTGATGGAAGACCTTCTGAACATGACGATGCCCGAGCCGGGCGATGCGGAGGACCACGGGAGCGGTGTCTATCCGATTGTCTACGCCCTCGCCGAGCTGGGAGTGATCTTCCTGCTGTTCATGGTGGGGCTCGAGACCAAGGTCTCCGATCTCCTGAGATCCGGCAAGGCTGCGTTCTTCTGCGCCCTGTTCGGTGTGATCGTACCGTTCGTGATGGGATTCGCTCTCATCATGGCCACCGACGGCAACACCAACCACGCCCTGTTCCTGGGTGCGGCCATGGTCGCCACGTCCGTCGGCATAACGGCGAGGATCATCAAGGACCTCAACCTCATGGATACCCGCGAGGCCAGGATCATCATCGCCGCCGCGGTCATCGACGATGTGCTCGGTATGATCGTCCTCGCCATCGTCAAGGGAATGGCGCAGAGCGACGGTTTCTCGGTCATGGGCGTGGTCTCGATCACCCTGCAGGCGGTCGTGTTCGTTCTGGCGATCATCGCCGTATGCAAGTGGATCATCCCGGTCCTCTACGACCGCATCGCGGCCCGCAGGGCCGCATCGGCAGGGAAGAACCGCATGGCGATCAACATGCTCGCGCTGTCCATCATCGTCTGTCTCGCCATGTCCGCCTTCGCTGAGGTCATCGGACTCGCGGCGATCATCGGGGCGTTCCTCGCCGGGATGATGTTCGCGGACCATGCGAGCGAGTGGGGTCTGGATGAGAAGGTCGATTCGATCACCACGTTCCTCCTGTCGTTCTTCTTCCTCAACGTCGGTCTGCAGGTGGACATCTCCGCCATAGGGAGCACGTCGGTGCTCATCCTCGCCATCGTGACGATCGTTCTCGCGGTGGTCTCCAAGCTCATCGGATGCAGCCTCGGCGCCAAGTTCGGGGACAGGTCCCTGGACGGTCAGTCCATGAAGATCATCGGATTCGGCATGGCCCCCAGAGGAGAGGTCGGGATCATCGTGGCCTCCATCGGTCTCGGACTCGGTGCGGAGATCATGTCCCAGGAGCTCTACGCCGTCGTGGTGCTCATGTCCGTGGTCACCACCATCATAGCCCCTCCGCTGATATCGAAGCTCTTCAAGGCCAAGTATCACAACGAGGAGTACAGGATCCTGGAAGACCAGTCCTGATAAACCCATTCAAGCCGGCCCTCGGGCCGGCGTCATACGTTGATTATGAGAAGATGGGTATGCATCCCGGAAGGATGCGATGACCGTCAGAGCATCCGCTGGAGCATCGCTGTGACGGTTCTATGCGCCCGGCCTCTCAGAGGGGGGCGAAGGTGTTGAGAAGCAGGATGACGACGATCAGGCCGACCGCGATCCCGATGACGGTGCGCGGGCTGATCCTGATACCTTTCTCGTTCTCCGTGTCGAAGTACCTCATGAGGCCCGCGGAGGACTGGAAGCCCGTGTCGTTCTTCTTTGCCATGAATCGAGGCTATAGACGGTCCTTATAAAAACATTGTTCAGAGGCATCCGGGGATCCCTTTATAGGGGGCGCGTGCCAGCGCGCGACCGAAACCATATTCTATACCGTACCGATGGTCCGGCCGATCACAATGCACTGGGCAGATGTCATAGCCGAGGAGGTCGCGAACACTTGCGAGCGCCCCCTCATAGCCACGGGTATAAGCCCGACGGGTATCATCCACGTCGGCAGTCTGAGAGAAGCAATCACCGGAGAGTCGGTCCGCAGCGCTGTCGAGGCCAAAGGGAAGGACGTCCGTCTGATCTACCTCATCGATTCCTTCGACCCGCTGCGCAAGCGCTACGACTTCCTCCCCGAGGAGTTCGAGAAGTACGTCGGCATGCCCATCTGCAGGATCCCCTGCCCCTGCGGCAAGCACAGGAACTACGCGCACCACTTCGTGCAGCCCTTCCTGGACGCCGTCGATTCCCTGGGCGTGAAGTGCGAGATCATCTGGACCCACGAGCTCTACGAGAAGGGAGTATTCGCCGAGTGCATCGACAAGACCTTCCAGAAGAGACAGGAGATCATCCAGATCCTCCACGAGGTCACCGGCAAGGAGGCCAAGGCCGACTATGCGCCGTACAACCCCGTCTGCGAGGAGTGCGGCAGATTCACCAAGCCGATCTTCGACACCTACCAGTTCCCGTACGTCGAGTACGACTGCATCTGCGGACACCACGGCAAGGCGGACATCCGCAAGGCCGAGGGGAAGCTGACCTGGAGACTCGAGTGGCCCGCCAAGTGGAAGGTCTTCGGAACATCCGCGGAGCCCTTCGGGAAGGACCACGCCGCCGCCGGCGGATCCTACGACTCCGGGAAGAGGATCATCGCCGAGATCTTCGACGGGAAGGCCCCGTACCCCATACCGTACGAGTTCGTACAGCTGAAGGGGGTCGGACAGATGCACAAGTCCCTCGGATGCCCCGTCACCGGGCTCGATGCGATCAACATGACGCCTCCCGAGGTCCTCAACTACCTGTTCCTGAGGGTCAACCCCTCCAGGGCCATAGATTACGATTCGGGGATGGGCATGCTGGACATGTCCGACGAGTACGACAGGATGGAGCGCCTCTACTTCGGAGGGGAGTGGACCGAGTCGGAGGAGAACTCCGTCAGGGCCTACGCCATCGCGCAGCACAACCATATCCCCGCGCAGCTCCCGGTCCAGGTGTCCTACCGCCACCTCGTCAACCTGGTTCAGATGGCCGACGACTTCGACGGCGTGATGGAGATCCTCTCCCGCACCCAGGACATGTCCCAGGCCACCCAGGAAGATATCGACAGGCTCAAGAGGAGGATCGCCTGCGTCCGCTACTGGCTGAACGGATTCGCCCCGGACATGGTGAAGTTCTCCATCCTCCAGGCGATTCCGACAGACATCGAGATCACCATGACCGAGAAGGTGTACTTCCAGGCCCTGGTCAAGAGGATGAACGATTGCGTCTGGGACGCGGAGACCATCTCCGGTGTCATATCCGACATCGCCAAGCAGCAGCCCATCGGTACGAAGGGCGCGTTCAAGGCGCTGTACAAGATCTTCATCGGCAAGACGGCCGGTCCGAGGCTCGGATCGTTCCTCGCATCGATGGACCAGAAGTTCGTGGTCAACAGGCTGATCCAGGCTTCGAACTGATCGACCGCGGATCTGATCGAATGGATAACCGGTCCATTCCTTCAGACCGAGGGCGACCTCCAGCTCGGGGACGGTGAGCATGGGCTTGCCGTACCGGGCGGAGTCGTCCGTCGCCACACGGGGGCACGCCGTGCACACGTACGCATCCACCTGATAGGATGCGAGCGAATCCGGCGTGACCTCTTCCATGACCGCCGAGACGCATGTGCGTCCGGCTTCCTTTATCATCTTCTCCGCTTCGGCGGCGAGCTCGCGTCTGCATTGGCCGGTCTTGCTGCAGATTATGATCAGGAAGGAGCGGGCCTCTTTCGCGATCTGGATCGCAGCGAACCTGCGCCTTATCAGACGGTCCCTGGACCCGCTCATGTCCCTCATCTCGCCCGTAACGGGGTTGAGGACGTACACGGGTCTGCCGGCTCCGAATGCGGCCGCGAGGGGGTGGAAATCCCCTTCACCGATGTATACGAAGCAGTCCACATCGTCGGAGACGCTCTCCGCGGAGGTGCAGTTGCAACCGAGGACCTGTCCGGGGTACATGATGCGATCGTCGCCCATCCCGACGGCGACGGTCCTTCCGGCCGATTCCATGATCTCCCTCATCCCGGGGATGAGGTCGATGTACTGGATCGTCGCCAGGAGTCCGATCCTCCCGGGGAGGTCCTTTATGGCCTCAAGTACGGCGTCGGCATCCAATCCCACGTCGGAGCGGGCCTCGATGTACAGGACGTTGGGATCGTCCCCCATGGAAGGTATGGCGGAATGCCCGTAATGGACCAGAGCATCGGTCCATTCCCTGTAATCGAATAGGTCGCACGCACCGTAGCAAGGGCGACCGATGATGAGGACCGAAGCACCGGTCTTCCCGGAAATGAATTCAGAAATCTCCGGGGCCCTTATCTTCAGGCCCTCGGGAAGTTGGACCGCGACGGAGGAGAACCCTCCGTCGCCGATCCATTTCACAACCTTTTCGAGTTCTAGATCGAACATCGAGGTTTCACTTGACGTATTCCTCGCCCTTGTCGACATCTATGTAGCAAGGGGACGGGAACTTCATCGACGCCCTCCAGAGGGCGTCTTTGGCGACGGCGACCTTGTCGGCGGGGACGCTGACGGTCAGGATGGCCTGGTTGCGCTCGAGCCTGGCAGCGGTTCCGACGGTCTTTCCGAAGCCCTGGCGCATTCCGCTGGACACACGGTCCGCTCCTGCGCCGGTAGCGAGCTTGTTCTCCCTGAGGACGACGTGGGGGAAGGCCCTGACAACCATGTTGTAGTTGGGGGATCCGCACTGGGCGGTGAGGACCTTGTTGGCCGCGATACGGCCGGCCTCGATGGAGGTGTGCCTGACCTGGACCCTGTTCTTCACTTTGAGGGTGAGCGTGACGGGGAACTCGGCCTGCGGGTTGCCCATGACATACTGGCTGACCCTGCTGGCAGGAACTCCGCCCATGTACTCGCGGCGGGTGTACGCCTGTCCCTTGATCTGTCTGTACATCGATGCGGGCTTTCTTACCATTGTAAACCACCTTGAATTGTGACTCGAATCGGAACCTCGGGGCTCCGTAGATAAACGTGCCGATATCAGTTCCTCATATAATGGTTTCGTTCGAGTCCGACCATGTCTGACCCTTCTCTCACAATATACGAACGTGCGCGCGTGGGCCCCATCGTTCCTCCGTCACGGACAACAGTCATAAATCGTTTCCCGCCCATGTCCCGGGCGATGCAGCAGTTCAATTTCAAGGTCGTCAACTCGGCCGACGCCGATGCCGACGTGCCCATACTCGTGGCCGGACAGATCATGGTCGATATCCAGAACCTGCTCGCCGACGTGGGCGAGCTAATGGTGCGTCAGGAGCTCAGGACCCAGAACTCGCTGCCGGAAGGCATCAGGGATCGCTTCACCCTCAGGATGAAGGGTTCCGGCGGTGCCGGCACCCGCACGGACGGGGCACTCATCGAGGACGCCCTGGCTATGATGTGCTCGGAGCTGGACCACGCCAACCTGAAATCCGATTACAAACAACCCGGCAACCACATCGAGGCGATGGGGAGGTCGAGGATCGCCAGGGATGTGCTGGCTCTTGCGGACCATCTCGAGGGGTACACCCTGTCCTACGGCTCGGACGAGGGGATGAGGAGGTTCAGGATGAACGCCCGTCAGGCCCTGGAGAAGGAGTCCGTCGCGGACCCGTCCTCCATACCCAGCGCCATTATCGGCGTGGTCTTCCGCGACCCCGTCAGGAAGAACCGCTGGATCGTATCGAATGGGATCGATTCCGTGCCCGCCTCCTTCTCGCCGGAGGTGTCTCAGGAGGACAGGGAGGTCTTCGAATCCTACGGTCCTCTCATCGTGGTCGGCACCGTCTCGCTGGACGAGGACGGGAGGCTCACCGGGATCAGGGATGTGACCAGTTGCTACCAGTTCCCGATCGTCAAGTTCCACAGGGTGATCGGAGCCGAGCGCGACATCCTGCTCTTCAATCCCGTGTCGGCCTGCATCTCGCACAGCGGGGAGAAGGGGACCTGGACCCTCGTAAACGAGGATCTGGGTATATCCGTGACGAAGCCTTCGTGGGATGCGGCGGTCATGGCGTTCCACGAGTACTTCCTGTTCCTGTGGGAGACCTACGCCGAGTCCGACGACGACTTCGAGGGCGAGGAGCTCGAGGTCAGGGACTACCTCAGGTCCATGGCGTTCCCCTGAACGCGCGCGTGTTATCCGACCCAGGAACCTTTATTAGTCGGGCGCTTATGGAGCGCCCGGAGCACCATGGGGAAGAGGCGCATCTCGCAGAATGCCGTCGCCGAGATCGGCGAGGAACGCATCTCCAGACTCCTGGACCTTTCCGAGGAGGCCGTCCGCGCCGGTCGCATCGACCGCGCGAGCCGCTACGTCGACCTGGCCAGGAGGATCAGCGGGAAGACGCGCGTGCCCATGCCGAAGGACCGTCCTTACTGCGACGGATGCCTGGTACCGCTCCTGCCCGGACTCGACTGCAGGGTCAGGGTGGACGGGCACATGGTGCGCACAACATGCGGATGCTGCGGGAGGATATCCCGCAGGCCGTACATCAAGGAGCAATCACATGAGCGAGAAGGACGCCAGAAAGGAGCTGATGAGGCGCGCCAACGACCTCAGCCCCACCGTCAGGGTGGGCAAGGACGGTCTGGATCAGGGACTGTTCGACGAGATCGAAGCGCAGCTCAAGAAGAACCGCCTGATCAAGGCCAAGGTGCTCTCCAACTCCGACGGCGATGCCAAGGAGGCCGCCGCCGCCATAGAGGAAGCGGTCGGCTGCGTCGTCGTGGACGTCCGCGGAGGGGTCATGGTCCTGACCGACAAGAGGACATGGTCCTCGCTCTGCCAGAAGAAGTTCTGAGGATCTTATCCGAGGTCATTACGATGCTTGACGTCAACGTCATCAGAAACGAGCCTGACATGATCAGGACTATGCTTAGGAACAGGAACAAGGACGAGGCGATCCTCGACAGGTTCCTGGAGGCCGACGGCGAGTGGAGATCCCTCACCGACGAGAACAACCGTCTGAGACAGACCCGCAACGAGGTCTCCCTCCAGATCTCCAAGATGCCCAAGGGCGAGGAGAAGGATGCGAAGATCGCCGAGATGAGGGAGGTCTCCGACAAGATCAAGGCGAACGACGAGAGGATGGCCGAGCTCGAGGACATACGCAGCGACTGCGTCCTCAACATCCCGAACATCCCCGCCCCCGACGTCCCCCTCGGGAAGGACGACACCGAGAACGTGGTCGTCTACGAGGCCGGGAGGAAGAGGCAGTTCGATTTCGCCCCCAAGCAGCACTTCGAGATCGCCGAGGCCCTCGGCATCATCGACTTCGACAGGGGAGTCAAGGTCGCGGGAAGCGGTTTCTACTGCCTGAAAGGCGCCGGAGCCAGGCTCGAGAGGGCCCTCATCAACTACTTCCTGGACACCCATCAGGACCAGGGATACACCGAGCTGTTCCCGCCCGTGGTCGTCAACAAGGCGGCCGTCATCGGGACCGGACAGTACCCCAACCTGAAGGACGACATGTACTACCTCGAGAGGGACGACATGTTCCTGAACCCCACCGCGGAGGTCCCCATAACCAACCTGCTCCAGGACGAGATCCTGGACGTGAAGGACCTCCCCATCTACTACACCGCATACCTCCCCTCGTTCAGGAGGGAGGTCGGGAAGCACGCGGACACCAGGGGGATCATCAGGGTCCACGAGTTCAACAAGGTCGAGATGGTCAACTTCGTGAAGCCCGAGGACTCCGCCGCAAGGCTCGAGGAGCTGAGGAAGAACGCCGAGGACATGATCAACGCCCTCGACCTCCCCTACAGGGTCCTCCTGCTGTGCACCGGGGACATGAGCTTCTCCTGCAACAAGTGCTACGACCTGGAGCTGTACGCTCCCGGGAAGGACGCCTATCTCGAGGCGTCGTCCTGTTCCAACTTCGGCGACTTCCAGGCCCGCAGGGCCAGGATCAAGTTCAGGCGCGAGCCCCACCTCAAGAGCGAGTTCGTGCACACCCTCAACGGATCCGGTCTCGCCCTGCCCAGGACGATGGTCGCCATCCTCGAGAACTATCAGAACAAGGACGGCACCGTGACCGTGCCCGAGGTCCTCAGGCCCTACATGCGCGGTCTCGAAGTGATCGACGGTCACAACTGATAATCAAACACCGATGGGGGACCTCGGATCCGCATGCGGTCGAAGTCCTCCATCAGTCCCTTAGCGTTTATCCCGTCGCCCTTCTCGACGAGCTTGTCGCGGATGGTGCGCTCCCCTTCCTGAAGGGTGTTGGAGGTTATCCCGTAGCGCCTCGATATGAACGCCTCCATGTAGGCGGCCATGTGGTCGCACGCCTTGAGGTCGTAGCCGTCCCTCTCGCCGAACCCCTCGGCATCGATGTCGGTGAACGGGTCGTAGACCATGAGCCTGAACTCGTCGCGCCAATCCTCCTCGAGGAGGGGCATGATGGTGGATTCCACGAGGTCCCTCTCGTATCCCTCCAGGATGGCCGCGAGGCCGTCCACGTTCGCCTTGATCGGAGTGATGACGTCCTTGGTCAGCACCTCCGGCAGGTCGTGGAACAGGCCGGTGTAGAAGTCGTTGTAGACCCTCCTGTCGGATGCGCCGCAGTCGAGGTCGTGGAGATACATCATGTTGGCCACGATCAGCGAATGCCCGAGCACGGTGGTCCTGGGGACGCGGGGCGTCCTGGCCCAGCGCTGCTGGAACCTCAGCTGTCCGATGAGGTCGATGAAATCGAAGGTGTTGCCCCTGTCCTCGAACTCGGACACGCCGGCGAGGTCCTTGAATTGGTCGATCTGGTCGTTGATCTCGTCGCGGGTGTTGTCTATCCCGTACAGCGAGCGGTTGGAATCGTAGATGAGGTTGAACTCCCAGCGGGTGGCGAGGTAATGCGCCGCGCGGATGATCCTGTCCTCCTCGGAGTCCTCGTCCGAATCCAGGTAATCCACGAGCCTCCGTCTGAATCCGTGGTCGGATCCCGGGACGAGCCTGTCGAATTCGGAGATGACGAACCTGTTGACGTCGTCGCGGCGCTCCGACACGATCCTGTGGAACACCTGGGGCTTCAGATCGGTCAGCACGGACCTCTGGATGAAGGAGAACAGCGTGTGCTCGATGACCTTGCGCCAGTCCACCTCCCTGCCGGCCGATTCCTCGAACTTCCCGAGGACCCACGCGATGGCGGCCTTGTGGGCCTGCTTGTCCAATTCCGTGAGATCCACCGGCCTCATGTGGTCGTTCCACCGGTTCATGTTGGCGGAGTTGAACATCAGGTAGAGGATGTCGGCGTTGAGCGCGGGCATGCTTCACCTCCTGGTGAGGTCGGTGATGGTGGCGCCGTTGTCGCAGGGTTCGCCGTCCATGTAGTAGACGTACCCGTTGACGGCCTCGTCGCTCAGCTCCGAGCGGAGCTCGGAGGACGCCCTCCTGTTGCCGATGCTGAGGAGACCGTACGATGCCGCGAGGGCTATGAGCCCGAGGATGAACACCGCCTCGTAGGCGGTCGCCGGGGTCATCACGTATCCGACGAACCCTATCAGCATGAGGACGAATCCCAACAGCGACGCGATCATCAGAATCTGAGGTCTCTCCATGAGGCCGAGGATGCCATCCTCCTAGATAAGCGGGACGTCTCGGCACAACCGTTTATAGCCCGGCTCCTTCACAGGGGCATGGAGTATCAGGACGCGATAGCCGCCCGGCATTCCGCATACATGCTAGACGACAGGATGGAGGACGCGGGGGTCTCCGCGGACGACGTCCTGGCGATGCTCCGCAGCATCGCGCCGAAGGTCCCCTCGTCGTACAACTCCCAGTCGGCAAGACTCGTATTGCTGACGGGGGACGACCACAGGAGGTTCTGGGGCATCGTGGAGGGGGTCCTCCGCGCCAAGGTCAACGACGACAGGAGGTTCGCCAGGACCGAGGTCAAGCTCCGCAGCTTCGCCGCGGCAGCGGGCACCGTGCTGTTCTACGAGGTCGACTCCGTCACGGACGGTCTCAAGGAGACGTATCCGTCGTACGCGGACGTGTTCCCCACGTGGGCGGAGCACGGCAACGCCATGATACAGTTCGCGGTCTGGACCGGATTCTACGACATGGGTCTGGCGGCGAACATCCAGCATTACAATCCCATCATAGACGCCGAGGTGGCCGACGAGTTCTCGGTCCCGGAGGGATACAGGCTCGTGGCACAGATGGTGTTCGGCAGGGAGACGCAGGTCCCCGCGGGGAAGCCCAAGCTGTCCGGCGAGGACATGGTGTCCGTAGGGCATGCAGGAGGCGCTCGCGAATGATAGCCAGCTCCGAAGAACTGCTCGCGGGGACATCTACCGACGCAGTCGTCGGGATCGGGCGCGGAACGGACAGGGGCAACGTGGAGGCCAGCGCCGAAGCGTCCGGAGGGAACGTCGTGATATACGACGATCCCGAGCTCCTCGTGTCCGACCTCGTCTCCGGGAAGATAGACGCGGCGGTCCGCGGCGACATGCCCTCGGACGTCCTGCTCCCGATACTCAAGAGGGGGCTCGGGCTGAAGAAGCTCGAGCGCGTCGTGCTCCTGGAACCCGCCGGGGGCAGGCTGTTCATGCTCGCGCCCGTCGGCATCGACGAGGGTTGGACCGACGAGCAGAGGTTCGACATCGCCCGCAGGGCGGCGGACTTCGCCAAGAGGATGGACATGGATCCGCGCATAGCGGTGATGTCCGGAGGCAGGTGCGAGGACAGGGGGAGGTGCGCGGCCGTGGACAAGTCGATCGACAGCGCCCTCGCCGTGGCGGACATGCTCAAGGACGCCGGATACGACGCGTACCACTGTCAGATACTGGTGGAGAACGCCATCGAGGAGGCCGGCATCGTCATAGCGCCCGAAGGGATTACGGGCAACATCATGTTCAGGACCCTCCATTTCGTGGGAGGGGCCCAGGCGCTGGGTGCGCCGGTCGTGAACGCCGACAGGGTGTTCGTCGACACATCCAGGGTCAAAACCGATTACAGGGATTCGATAGCACTGGCCAGAAGGCTTACGGAGGAATCGAGATGATATTGGAGATCGACGGCGGCTATTCGGGGATCAGGTTCTCCGCATGCCATTTCATACCCAGGCACGAGAAGTGCTCCAGGCTCCACGGGCATTCTTACATCGTGAGGCTCAGACTGGACGGGGACATAGGCGAAGAGGGGATGATCATGGATTTCGTGGTCCTGAAGAAGGAGCTGAAGGCCATCATCGAGGAGCTGGACCACAAGACCCTGCTCCCGACCCTCTCGGACGACGTCAAGCTGGACATCGGGGAGGAGTCCGTGGAAGCGGTCTCCTGCGGGAAGAGGTACGTATTCCCGAGGATGGACGTCACCCTGCTGGACATCCCCACCACCACGGCGGAGGAGATGTCGAAGATGATGACCCTCAGGATGGTCGGCGACATACGGTTCCCGCCCAACGTCCGCTCCGTGTCTATCGGACTCGACGAGGAGCGCGGGCAGACCGCCTGGTACACGGAGGTGCTCCGATGCCGAAGGCGGTCGTCCTCCTGTCCGGAGGATTGGATTCCACCACGACCCTCGCCCAGGCGCTCGCCGACGGGTGCGAGGTCACCGCGATCAGCTTCCGCTACGGGCAGAGGCACACCAAGGAGCTGGTCTCGGCCCAGAACGTGTGCGACCACTACGGCGTCGCCCACGTGGTCATAGACCTCGATCTCAGCTCGTACCGCTCCGCCCTCACCAGGAAGGACATCGACGTCCCCCTGGACAGGGAGGGGGAGCTGAGCGAGGAGATCCCGGTGACCTACGTCCCCGCCAGGAACATCGTGTTCCTGAGCATAGCCGCGGGACTGTGCGAGTCGATCGATGCCGACAGGATCTACATCGGCGCCAACGCCGTCGACTACTCCGGATACCCCGATTGCCGCCCCGAGTTCTTCGAGGCGTTCCAGGAGATGCTCGCCAGGGGCACCAAGGCCGGTGTCGAGGGGCATCCGATCAAGGTCATGACCCCCATCCTCCACGACAGCAAGGCCGACATCGTCAGGCGCGGGAAGAAGCTGGGCGCTCCGCTGCAGCTCACCTGGTCCTGCTACAACGGCGGCGAGAAGGCGTGCGGACACTGCGACTCCTGCCGTCTGAGGCTCAAGGGATTCGAGGAAGCGGGCTACCGCGACGAGATCGAGTACGAGCACGATGAGAATCTGTGAGATATTCAGGTCCATCCAGGGCGAGGGGCTCCAGATGGGGCTCCCGACGGTGTTCGTGAGGACCGTCGGATGCAATCTCCGCTGCGCATGGTGCGACACGTCGTATTCGTACGACGGCGGGGAGGAGATGTCCCTGGACGACATCATCGCCCGGGTGGGCGATTGTCCGAGGGTCTGTTTCACCGGCGGGGAGCCGATGCTGCAGCCGGAGGCCCCGGAGCTGATCCGCAGGCTGGTGTCCATGGGGAAGCAGGTCGTCCTGGAGACGAACGGCTCCGTGGACCTGTCCGATGTCCCCGACGACCCGCTCGTGATGATCAGCATGGACATCAAATGTCCTTCATCGGGCATGACCGATAGGATGAGATGGGAGAACCTGGACCTCCTGAAGGCGAAGGACCAGCTCAAGTTCGTCGTCGACGGCGACGGGGACCTGGATTTCGCCATCGATGCAGTCAAGAAGTATCGGCCGAAGGCGAATGTCATCTTCGGTCCCGTCGGGGGGACCGCCGAGATGGAGAGACTGGTGGACAGGGTCCTCGCCGAGAACATCGATGTCAGGGTCCTGCCCCAACTCCATAAGATAATATGGGGGGACAAGAGGGCCGTCTGACCCTCTCCCCCACGGTTTCACTCGGAAGGCCGGTTCTCGAACTTCTTCCTTCTCTCGACGCGGCGGAGATAGTCGCGGATGCTCTCCTCGACCGTCCCCTCCTCGTCGGACGAGACGTCTATCCCCGCTTTGCGGAGGATATCCATCCCGTGCATGCCGATGCCGCCCGTCAGGACGGCATCCACGCATCCGAGGCTCACGATGGCTTTCGCGACGGCCATCCCCGCGCCCTGCTCCGAATCCATGAACTCGTTCACGATGACCCTGTAGTCCAGGGTCTCCGAGTCCACGAGGAGGAAGAAGGGGGCGTGGCCGAAGTCGTCGGCCACGTAGGAGTCCAGGGACTCCCCTTCGGAGATGACGATCAGCTGCATCGCTCCACCGTCTTCCGGATCTTCTCGACGATCGACTTGAACGCCTTGGCGGATGCGGAATCGGGATACTTCAGGACCACGGGCATGCCGCTGTCGCCGGCGTCGACGACGCCGGGTTCGATGGGCACCTTGCCGAGGAACTGCACGTTGAGCTCCCTGGCCGCGTTCTCCCCGCCTCCGGACTTGAAGATGTCCGTGACCTCGCCGCAGTGGGGGCAGACGAATCCGCTCATGTTCTCCACGATACCGATGATCGGGACGTTGGTCTCCGCTCCGAACCTCAGGGACTTCCTGCTGTCCAGGAGGGCCACGTCCTGCGGTGTGGTCACGATGACCATGCCGTCCGCCTTGGGCATGAGCTGCACGATCGACAGCGCCTCATCGCCGGTTCCGGGGGGCATGTCCACCACGAGGTAGTCCAGCTCGCCCCAGTTGACGTCCTCGATGAACTGCTTGATGGCGCCCATCTTCACCGGTCCCCTCCACATGACGGGGGAGTCCTTGTCGGGGAGCAGGAACGCCATGGAGATCAGCTTCAGCGACGGGGGGACCGTCACGGGTATGAGCCTCTCGTCCAGGACGTGCAGCTTCTCGTCCTCCACGCCGAACATCTTGGGTATGTTGGGCCCGGTTATGTCCACGTCCATGATCCCGACCTGGAGCCCCTGGTTGGAGAGCTCGGTGGCCAGGTTGGAGGATACGGTGCTCTTCCCGACCCCTCCCTTCCCGCTCATGACGATGACTATGTGCTTGATCTTGCCGAGGGCATCCTGGAGTCTGGTCTCCTCCTCGATGGATTCGGCTGTCATTAATGGACCTGCCATCTCAATTCCTCTTTGCGCCCCGTAGCCCGTGCGCATATAAACCACGCGCGGGGGCCGGCCAGGTAGTGTCAGGGCCGTTGACGCGGAAACCCGCATCGGGATGGCGGATTGGGGCGATCCGGAGGCATCCAGACTCCGTCCCGTCCGACGCGTTCATATCGTATCAACGGAATCACAGGGGCGATGCCAGAAGCCACAGTCGGAGAGTACATGATCCGGAATGTCCACACCATCAGCCCGGACATGACGGTCGAGCAGGTAAGGCAGGAGATCATCAACTCCAACTTCCACGGGTTCCCGATAACCGAGAAGGGCTACCTCCTCGGATTCGTGACCGCGAAGGAGCTCCTCCGGCACATAGACAAGCCCAACGCGAAGATCCGCTCGGTCATGAAGAGGGGGACCCTGTGCGCCATCCCCTCAATGTCCACCGACGACGCGACCCGCATCCTGTTCAGGTACGGACTCAGGAACCTGCCCGTGGTGGACGAAGAGAAGAAGCTCGTGGGCATCATCTCCAACATCGACATCGTCCGCTCCCAGATCGAGAAGTCCCGTCCGGGCAAGGTCATGTCCGTGAAGAACTTCCTGGAGCAGCAGAACGGCCTCCGCTTCAAGGTGGTCAACAAGGACATCCCCGTCGACGAGATCATCCCGACCCAGAAGGAGGTCTACATGGATGAGCTCATCGGCCGTCAGTACGAGCTGAAGAGGGGCCTCAACGAGCCTCTCATCGTGGTCGAGAGGCGCGAGGGATACCTGCTGGTGGACGGACATCACAGGATCATGGCCGCCAAGAAGCTCGGTCTGAAGGATTTCAAGGCCATCGTGCTCGTCCCCAACGATTTCGAGACGAAGATCGGTCTCGAGAAGACCGCCGAGCGCTGGGGCCTCCGCTCCCTGGACGATGTGAACATCATCGAGGGTTCGAAGCACCCGTTCATGGAGATCACGACGATGCTCCTCCCCAGCGAGGAGGCCGACGGGATCAACCAGAGGCTGGTGGACAGCGTCAAGGACGACAAGAGCTGACCGTCGGGCATGCCTGAGGCCGTCGAGGTCGGGCAGGTCGGCCCTGCCCATCAGCTCATCGAGTCCGAACAGCGTCACCAGACCGTCCTCCGAATCATCGACGAGCTCGTCGTTGAAGCCCATCGCCGAGAACACGATGTATTTCGGCGTCGTCTTCTCACCGGTGGACCTCCAGCGCCTCTGCAGGTTGTAGAGGTCGCCGTGGTTGGCCCCCCTTCTGCGGAATTTGCATTCCGCGGCGAGCCAGCATCCGTGCCCGTTCCTATCCAGGGCGTCGGCCACGATGTCGATGTCCTCGTTCTCGTAGCCGTCCTCATCATCCGTCTCGGCGCGGCCCCACCATCTCCCGATCTCCAGGGTCCTGTATTCCGTTCTGAGGAATTCGGCGCAGACATCCTCGAACCTGTGTCCGAGGAAGCTGTCGATGGTCTGTTCCATGACATCGTACTTCTCCGGATCCTTCCAAGCTATCATGCTCGATGCGTCGAAGCTGTCCAGCACCTCGTACTGGAACGCGACGATCCCGTCGGATATGCGGTAGACCGGCTTCTTGGGGGCGTTCAGCATGGGGTGTTGCTTGGATACGATGCCGAGCTCCTCCAGCTTCTTCAGACGCTTGCTCAGCTCCCCTCTGTCCAATTGGAGCTTGGATGCGATCTTGGATTGCTTGGTCACGCCGTCGCCGATGCATGCGACGATGGCCGAGTAGTCCGAGGAAGGCCTCAGTTCGGAGACGATGCTCGCCGATTCGTTCCTCAGCACGCCCGTGCTGCTGAGGAAGCATGACTCGACGCATTCCCTGAACGTGGGGCGGTCCATCGCCAGATGGTACTGGGGGACGCCTCCCACGAGCATGTAGACCTTGAGGGCCTCCAGGTCGTCCATGCCCGGATGGAACTGCCTGCACGTGCGGAGCGACAGGGCCTCCACCTTCATCTCGAGGTTGAACCTCTGATAGAGCGGTCTGCCGGAGTCGTGCACCTCCTTCAGCAGCATGGAGACGGAGGATCCGCAAAGAATCACCATAGTCTCGCTGTTCCTGAGACGGTCCACGAAGAGCTGCATCACGGATGGGATGAACGGCGCCTCCTCGATCAGATACGGGAATTCGTCGAACACGACGATCCCGCCCTTGGAAAGGCAGTCATCGGCAATCAGGTCCATGACCTCGGAGAAGGATTCGATCCCGGTGATATCGCGTCCGAGGAACACGGATGCGCTGCGTTTCAGTCTCGTGAAATTCTCATAGTACGAGGATTGGGACGAGTAGATCATCAGGGCGCGTTTGTCCTTTACGAAGTTCTCCAGGATGGTGGTCTTCCCGATGCGTCTCCTCCCGTAGACCACCAGGCCCTTGAACCCTTCACGCGAGTATATCGATTCGAGCTGAGAGAGCTCCTTCTCGCGTCCGATGATTCCGTCCATGATCGGTAATGGTTCGGACGGTATTTGAGTCATACGATTGTTGTAAAATTTTTCAACAAAAATATTTGTTGTATAATTTTTCAACATTTATTCGAAGTCATGGTCTGGCACCCTTCATGGTCCGAGCATGCAGATGGGAACGACATACACCCCATCGGGTCTGCGGTAGGCGTACCCCTCCGTGCCACTGATGACACAGAGGAATTGGGGCGGTGTCGCTTTCCCATCATTCCGGATGAACCGATCGATGCTCTTGAGATTCTCTGCAGCGCTGTCCGTCTGGTTGCTTCCCAGTTTTATCTCGAATGCGCCCCATCCTTTGCCTGGAATCTCCACAACAGCATCGATCTCCCTGCCGCTGTGGTCGCGATAGTGGTACAGTTCTCCTCCGAAGGTCTGCGCGTAGATCCTCAGGTCCCTCTCGCAGAGGGACTCGAACATGAATCCGAAGGTGTTCAGGTCCTGTTTGAGGGATTCGGAGTTCAAATTCAGCGCAGCGACGGCGAGGGAAGGGTCGGTGAAGTGCCTCTTAGGATTTTTCCCCACTCTTACTGAAGATCTATAGTTGGGAGAGTATGCAGGTTGATCCTCGATAAGGTACAGTTTCTTGAAGACATCCAGATACTCTGAGACGGTCTCTTCTTCCACCGTCTCGTTGTCGAATTCACGGATGTCGGAAGCGATTTTGGATTTGGCCGTTATGGTACTTTCGTTCCTGGCAAGGGATTTGATGGTTTTTTTGAGTTTGTTTACATTTCTCGTTTTACCATCTACTTTCTGGGAGTCTACTTCGCAGATTTTATTTATCATATCCTTTAGGGTCTTCAAAGACTCCTCTTCGTTATTCTCAAGGTTGTTCGGCCATCCGCCATGTATAGTGAATTGTATAAGTTCGTCCAATGAGCGTGGTTCGCCGGCGCTATTTTTGAACTCGCCTCCGAACAGTCCTCTTAGAGACACATCTCCGGTCGAGTTTCCGGATTCGAACAGGGACATAGGATGCATTCTGATTGACAATATGCGCCCGGAGCCGGAATGACGGATCTTGGATTTGTTTACGGACGTGGAGCCACATAGTATGAATCTTCCGCATTGATTGCTTTTATCTACAGTGAAGCGGACTGCGTCCCATATTTCGGGGACTTCTTGCCATTCATCAATCAGATGTGGCTCTTTTCCATCAAGTGCTGTGACAGGCTCGATATCCGCCATTTTGCGATTCATAAATCCGCCATTCGGATCGACTAGGGAATATTCGCTCTCGGCTAGACTTCTGGCGCACCACGTTTTCCCGCAGGATTTCGGTCCCTCGATGGATATCGCGCCTGCAGCATTCAGACCCACTTTTAATTCTGTCTCCACTAACCTGCTGAGGTATCCTTCGGGTGTGAGCGTCATGAATATGCGATTAGAGTTGTTGTATTTAAACAACCCGACGATTTCATCGGTATCAACCCGACGATTTCATCGGTATCAACCCGAC